>DXIM01000195.1 GCA_019112895.1 Candidatus Stackebrandtia faecavium | reverse complement strand
CGCTTCAAGCGGTTGTTGCGGTTGATCACGCGGCGGTACAGGTCGTTCAGGTCCGAGGTGGCGAACCGGCCACCATCGAGCTGCACCATCGGGCGCAGTTCCGGTGGGATCACCGGGACGCAGTCCAAGACCATGCCCATCGGGTTGGAGCCGCTGGTGGCGAACGGGGCCACGACCTTCAGACGCTTGAGCGCGCGGATCTTCTTCTGACCCTTGCCGTTGGCGATCGTGTCGCGCAGGCTCTCGAGCTCGGCGGCGAGGTCCAGCGAGCTGAGCAGGTCCTTGATGGCCTCGGCGCCCATGCTGCCCTTGAAGTACTCGCCGAAGCGGTCGTACAGCTCGCGGAACAGCATTTCGTCGCCGATCAACTGCTTCGGCTCGAGCTTGCGGAAGGTCTCCATGACCTCGTCGAGGCGGTCGATCTCGCGCTGAGCCTTGTCACGGATCTGACGCATCTCACGCTCGCCGCCGTCCTTCACCTTGCGGCGGACATCGGCCTTCGCGCCCTCGGCTTCGAGTTCAGCAAGGTCGGACTCGAGTTTCGCGGCACGCTTTTCGACCTCGGTGTCGCGGCCGTTTTCCAGCTGCCGCTTCTCCGCGAAAACTTCGTTTTCGAGGGTTGACATGTCGCGGTGCCGCGCGTCGGTGTCCACCTCGGTGATGACGTACGAGGCGAAGTAGATGATCTTTTCGAGATCCTTCGGCGCAATGTCGAGCAGGTAGCCCAAGCGGGACGGCACACCTTTGAAGTACCAGATGTGGGTGACCGCGGCGGCCAGCTCGATGTGGCCCATGCGTTCACGCCGCACCTTCGACCGGGTGACCTCGACACCGCAGCGTTCGCAGATGATGCCTTTGAAGCGGATTCGCTTGTATTTACCGCAGTAGCACTCCCAGTCCCTGGTGGGACCGAAGATCTTCTCGCAGAAGAGCCCGTCCTTTTCCGGCTTGAGCGTGCGGTAGTTGATCGTTTCTGGTTTCTTAACCTCGCCGTGAGACCAGTGGCGAATGTCCTCGGCTGTGGCAAGGCCTATTCGCAACTCGTCGAAGAAGTTGACGTCAAGCACTTAACTTTCCCCTTGCAGTGAACTCGATCTAGGGATTTCAATGGTTGCTTTTGCTGACTCGTGGTGGCGCCGTCGCGTTCCCGCAACGGCGCCACCATGCGTCACGCTCCTTCGATATCGACGCCGCTGGGCTCATGCCTGCGGGACAAGTCGATTCCCAGTTCTTCGGCGGCGCGGAACACCTCGTCGTCGCTGTCGCGCATCTCGACCGCGGTGCCGTCACTCGACAGCACTTCCACGTTCAGGCACAGCGACTGCAGTTCCTTCAACAAAACCTTGAACGACTCCGGAATACCGGGTTCAGGGATGTTTTCGCCCTTGACCACGGCCTCGTAGACCTTCACACGGCCAAGGATGTCGTCCGACTTGATGGTGAGCAGCTCCTGCAGAGCATAGGAAGCACCGTATGCCTGCATGGCCCAACATTCCATCTCGCCAAAACGCTGGCCACCGAACTGAGCCTTACCGCCCAGCGGCTGCTGGGTGATCATCGAGTACGGGCCGGTCGAACGCGCGTGGATCTTGTCGTCGACCAGGTGGTTCAGTTTCAGCAGGTACATGTATCCGACGGAGATGCCACCCGGGAACGGTTCGCCGGTGCGACCGTCGAACAACTGAGCCTTGCCGTCCGTACCGACGAGTTTCTCGCCGTCACGGTTCGGACGCGCCGAATCCAGTAGCCCAGTGATCTCTTCAAGGTGTGCACCGTCGAATACTGGCGTGGCGACCGTCGAATCGGCAGGAGCTTCATCCGCACCGATCGACTTCAGCGTCTTCTGCCATTCCTCGGTGTCACCGCTGACCTTCCAACCGGATTTGGCCAGCCAACCCAGATGCAGTTCCAGGACCTGCCCGATGTTCATACGTCCGGGAACACCAAGCGGGTTCAGCACGACGTCCACCGGGGTCCCGTCCGACATGAACGGCATGTCCTCGGCCGGGACGATCTTGGAGATAACACCCTTGTTGCCGTGACGGCCGGCGAGCTTATCGCCGTCGGAGATCTTACGCTTCTGTGCGATGTAGACACGCACGAGCTCGTTCACACCGGGGGACAGCTCGTCGCCGTCGTCCCTGCTGAACGTACGAACACCGATGACCGTGCCGGCCTCACCGTGAGGAACCTTCAGCGAGGTGTCTCGCACCTCGCGGGCCTTCTCACCGAAGATGGCGCGAAGCAGGCGTTCCTCCGGAGTCAACTCGGTCTCACCCTTCGGGGTGACCTTGCCGACCAGGATGTCGCCGTCACGAACCTCGGCGCCGATCCGGATGATGCCGCGTTCATCGAGGTCCGACAGCATCTCTTCCGAGACGTTCGGGATTTCGCGGGTGATCTCCTCCGGGCCCAGCTTCGTGTCGCGGGCGTCGACCTCGTGCTCGTCGATGTGGATCGACGTCAGCACGTCCTCCTGGACCAAACGCGAGGACAGGATAATCGCGTCCTCGTAGTTTTGGCCCTCCCACGGCATGAAGGCGACGAGCAGGTTCTTGCCCAGCGCCATCTCGCCATTATCGGTGCAGGGGCCGTCGGCCATGACCTGACCGGCCTCGACACGATCGCCTTCCTGAATGACCGGGATCTGGTTCACACAGCTGCCGGCGTTCGAGCGACGGAACTTGTGCAACAGATAGGTCCGGCGGTACCCGTCGTCCTGGTGAACGGTGATGTAGTCCGCGGAGACGTCTTCGGCGACACCGCCAACGTCGGCCACCACGACATCGCCGGCGTCGACCGCGGCACGGTATTCCATGCCGGTGCCTACGAACGGCGACTGCGATTTGATCAACGGCACTGCCTGCCGCTGCATGTTCGCGCCCATCAGCGCGCGGTTCGCGTCGTTGTGCTCAAGGAACGGCACCATCGCGGTTCCGACCGAGGTCATCTGGCGAGGCGAGATGTCCATGTAGTCGACGACGTTTTGACCGACGAGTTCCATCTCGCCGCCCTTGCGCCGCACCAGGATGCGGTCTTCGGCGAAGCCGCCGTCTTCCTTGAGTTTCGTGTTGGCCTGCGCGATGACCATCCGGTCTTCTTCATCCGCCGTGAGGTAGTCGATGTCGTCGGTGACGATGCCGTCGACAACCCTGCGGTACGGAGTCTCGATGAACCCGAACGGGTTAACGCGCGCAAACGCTGAAAGCGCACCGATCAGACCGATGTTCGGCCCTTCCGGAGTCTCAATCGGGCACATGCGCCCGTAGTGAGACGGGTGCACGTCTCGCACCTCGATGGCGGCGCGGTCACGCGAAAGACCACCGGGTCCGAGCGCGGACAGGCGACGACGGTGCGTCAGGCCGGCGATCGGGTTGACCTGGTCCATGAACTGCGACAGTTGCGAAGTCCCGAAGAATTCGCGGATCGCTGCCACGACCGGACGGATGTTGATCAGGGTCTGCGGCGTGATCGCCTCGACGTCCTGGGTCGTCATCCGTTCGCGAACGACACGTTCCATACGCGACAGACCGACGCGGACCTGGTTTTGGATCAGCTCCCCGACGGTGCGCAGGCGACGGTTACCGAAGTGGTCGATGTCGTCGCGGTCGTAGCCTTCCTCGCCCGCCTGCAGGCGGCACAGGTACTCGATCGTCGACACGAGGTCGGATTCCGTGAGGATGCCGGTCGTGATCGGCGTCGAGAGGCCGAACTTCTTGTTCACCTTGTAGCGGCCGACCTTCGCCAGGTCGTAACGCTTCGGGTTGAAGAACAAGTTGTCCAGCAGCGTCTCGGCGTTCTCCTTCGTAGGAGGTTCGCCCGGACGCAGCTTGCGGTAAATGTCCAGCAGCGCCTCGTCCTGCCCGGAGATGTGGTCCTTTTCCAAGGTTGCCATCATGATCTCCGACCAGCCGAAACGTTCCCGGATCTGGTCGTTGGTCCAACCGATCGCCTTCAGCAAGACCGTGACAGCTTGACGCCGCTTACGGTCGATGCGCACACCGACCGTCTCACGCTTATCGACGTCGAATTCGAGCCACGCGCCACGCCCCGGAATGACCTTCACGCTCGACAGGTCACGGTCCGAGGTCTTGTCCGGTTGCTTATCGAAATAAACACCGGGCGAGCGGACCAACTGAGAAACAACGACACGCTCGGTGCCGTTGATGATGAAAGTGCCCTTCGGCGTCATCATCGGGAAGTCACCCATGAACACCGTCTGGCTCTTGATCTCGCCAGTGGTGTGGTTGATGAACTCCGCGGTGACGAACAGCGGGGCGCAATAAGTTAGGTCTTTTTCCTTGCACTCCTCGATGGGCGCCTTGACCTCATCGAAGCGTGGGTTGGAGAAAGATAGCGACATGGTGCCCGAGAAGTCTTCGATCGGGCTTATTTCGTCCAGAATGTCATCCAGACCGCAAGTAGCGCCTGCCTCTGACCGGGCGCGGTAGGACTCGTTGCCTACCAGCCAGTCAAACGAGTCAGTCTGCAACGCAAGCAGATTAGGAACCTCGAGATATTCGGTAATCCTTCCGAACGAGATTCGGTGTGGAGCAAGCGAACTCTTGCTGGTCTTCGCAGGGCGGGAAGCTGCCAAGATTCGTCCTTCCGAGGACCTATGGTGCGACGGCCGTTTCAAGTCTGACCCTCAATTGCCCATGACATAGCATTACGAAAAGGACGGATACGATGCCAACGTAAAGCCGATCATCCCCCGCCACCGATCTGGTCATGCTAAAAAAGGGCGCAAGAAGGCAGCACAAACTAGCAGTGTAGCCGATGCAGAAAGCATCGTCCAAGGACCCCCGTTTTCGAAGAATCGCTGGGCCATAAAATACCCATAGAAGCGATCTCCTTTGTGCCGCCTGGGAAATAGAATGCCTTGCACAGAGTGCTTCCGTCAAGCCTTGGCGCAAAATTGGGCATGCCCCACATGGGTTTCACAAGGTCGCTTCGTCACCACCGGTCAGAACGCGGTCGCGTTGACGGCCTTCCAGCCTTCATCGGTCGACAGCATCGTGAGTACGACCCGGCTCGTGTCGACCTTCTTGCCTTCGATGTTCGCATTCTTGGTGGTCTGGTTCAAAAACACCAGCACCTCCACGACACCGTCGTAAGACTTTCCGCCCTCCTCGGTGAAGGTCGTGTCCTGCTCGATTATCGCAGCGTCGACGACATCGGCGGCGACCTGAGCATTCTCCTTCGTCGCGGACTCGCGCAAGCCCTCGGTGGTCGACGCGTACTGCTTGCTGAAGTCGCCGGCGGTATGGGCCGTGCCGTTCTTGATCGAGGCGTCGAAGTCCCGATAGTCGTACGAGAACAGAGCGGAAGCGGCCGTTTCCGCCGCGCGGGTCACGGAGTGCGACCGCGCGTCACGCTCCACGGAATTCGACCATTGCGCTCCGAAAGCCAGCCCCGCGGCCAGTAGCGCGAAGACTGTGGCGGCAATGCCGATGCGCCATGCCATCCGGCGCAGGGAGGCGACACTCGGTGCGCGGCGCGTACGCCCACGCCCACCGGATGAACCGCCCGGTGACGGCTTCGGAGACGGCCGACGCTTGGAATCGTTCGTGTCCGGCCGTGACGAGGAACGCGGCCGCGACGGCTTCTTCGGCCCCACCCCGCGTGTCCGTGTCGTTGGCTTGCGCTTGGTGTCGGCAGGCTTGTTCCCGGAGCGCAGCTTCTTGGGTACGTATCCACTCATCAGGCAATATCCAAACTCGACATCAACCATTCACCCTCGACGAGCGACATCTCAGCCATGACCCGGTAATGATCGGTGACGGGATCCGGAATGCCGTCACCATCGGCGTCCGTGCCCTCCTCGGGCTCCACCGGCTCGCCCTTCTCATCCTTGATGGGGGCGTCCCACTTCGTCGTGGTGTCCACCGCGAGCAAGACCGTGGCCGAATCCGTATCGCCCTTGGAATGCGCCGCCTTGATGACCTTGGAAGTACGCGTAGCGCCCTGTTCCTTCACCGACTGACGCACCGTGTCTTCCTTCTTCTTCCACTGCTCAAGCAGCTCGCCCGTCGTCAGTTCTTCGCCCCGCGCCAAGTCGGCGTCAATCGTGGAAGGCGAGATCTTCAACAGCGCCCGCACAGCCTCCTGAGCGGCGTCGACCGCGGCGGTCTGCTGCCGCTCCTGCGTGGCCGCCGAATACCAGTGATACCCGAACCATCCGCTAGCACCGATGCCCACCACCAGTACGACGGCCAAGCCCGCGTTGATGAGCCACCACATGCGCAGCGCGCTATTGGGCTCGTTCTTCTTCCTCGCCATTACGTCACTCCGGTGAGCAGCAATTGCTTCCAGGACTGTTCCCCGGCCAGCTCGTACTGGCCGCCAGTGGAGCCGAACTGTATCGGGTTGCCTTCGGTGTCAACAAGCAGGCCCGTCAATGGGTCATACGCAAAATCGCTGGATACTGACTCTTTGCCACTGTCGCCATCAGCTTCCTCCCCGTCTGAGGAATCCTGATCGGACTCCGGCGGCTCCTCATCGCTGTTGTCGGCCTTAGGCAGCGGCACCGGCTTGATCGGCGGCCCGGTCGGGTCCGGGGCGTTCTGCCACCCCCGCACGGACGAACCTCCCTCCAGTTCCTCTTGGGTGCAGGTTTCGCCCTCGTCGCCGTAAATGCAGGGCGGCGGGTTATCGAAGTTCAAAGCAAGGCCGAAGTGCGCGGTTCCGTCGCCCGGCGTGACCGTGAAACCGCCGGCGATCACCATCGGATAAGTCACCAGGGTCGTTTCGATGTTCGGTAGGCGGCGCACCATCACGCCGTTGACGGTGATGAGATTGCCCAACAGCACACCCAGGCTCGGATCCAGGTCCTCGATCGTGTCGGTCACCTTGCGCGCCGCCGGCGGTGCCTCGTCGATGAGCGACCGGATGTCGTCGTCCGACTCAGCCACGGTCGTTGTCAGCTTCGCCAACTCCGACGCCCATGTCTCGATCGCCGCAGCGGACGCGACCTGCGTGTCCAGCACCGTCTTGCCGTCCCGGATCAAATCAGTCGTCTCGGGAATGTGCTCATGTGCGCCGTCGACGAGGGCCTGGGTCGCGTCGAGCAGCTTCTTCAGTGAATCCTCGTTGCCTTGGAAGGCCTTGCCGAGCTCGTCGACGACGATCGACAGGTCTTCGGGGTCAACGGTCTCCAAGAGCCCATCGAGGTTCGAAAGCAGAACCTCCATGGGAAGCGGCAGCTGCGCACCCTTGATGACGTCACCTTCGGTCAAATACGGTCCGCCCGAACTCTTCGGCCGCAGGTCGACGTACTGCTCGCCCACCGCCGATTTATGGGCGACGACCGCATCCACATCGGTCGGCACCTTTACGCCCTCGTCGATCTTCAACTCAATCGAGGCGCCCTTACCGTCGTCCGACAGCTGGACCCTGCCCACAGTCCCGACGGGGACACCGCGGTAGGCCACGGCGGCGTATTCGTACGCACCGCCCGTGTCGTCCGACTGAAGCGTGACCGTGTAGCTCGAGTCCATCCAGCCGAGGTATTTGATGCCGACGAACGAGATACCCAGCAACGAAATCAGCGTGAAAATGCCGATTTGGAGGCGCAGCTTCTTCGACACTATTCCTCCTCCTCATCGCCGCCGCCGATTCCGACGCCGAGCAGGTCTTCCAGACCGCCGGTGATCGGGTCGATCCCCGACCCGGGTTCCTGCCCCGGTTCATCCGGTTCGTTCCCCTGCCGGTCGTCCTCGATTGGCGTCGGCCCCAGCAAGTTGCCGAGGATGTCCTCGAGGCTGGCGTCGAGCGTGATGTGCAGATTCACGAAGTCGTCGTCGATCGCATCGGTGATGTTCGACGGGAACGGGTACGAAGCACCCAGTTCGAGCGCCTGCGGGAAGTCGTCGCCGGCCGCGACGAGGTTCTCCAGAATCGGCTGCAGGTCCTGCAGCATCGCGATCGTCTCGTCGCCGCTTTGCTCGATGACTTCGCTACCGGTATCGCCGAGTTCGCCGAGCGCAACGATCGCGTCAGTGATCAGATCTTCCTGCTCCGCCAACGTCGTCACGCCCGGGGCGATCGCATCTATGGCATCGCCGATCGTGTCCTTCTGATCGGCGAGCTTGACGCTCAAGTCGTCGAGGGCTTCGAGCGCTATGACGATCTCTTCTTTCTGTTCGTCCAACGACGACATAAACTCGTCGAGCTCGCTGAGCGTGTCCTTGATCTCGCCTTCGCGGCCTTCCATGACGTCGACGAGTTCAGTGTTGATCGTGCGCAACTGCGACAGTCCACCGCCCTGCAACACCAGCGCCAACGCTCCCAGCACTTCCTCAACCTCGGCGCCGCGGTCGGTGTGGCCGAGCGGGATCGTGTCACCGTCGTCCAGTGTGCCCTTGGGTTTTTCCTCCGTCGGCGCGGAGAGGTCGACGAACTTCTCGCCCAACAGGCTGGTCTGACGCAACCTGGCTATCGCGTTGGCGGGCAGGTCAACCTCCGGGTTGATCTGCACCTCGACGGCGGCGGTCCAATCATTGGTGACGGCGACGGATGAGACTTCGCCGACGGTCACTTCGTCGACCTTCACGCTCGAGTATTCGACGAGGTCGGTCACGTCCGCGAACTCGATCATGACGGTGTAGCCGTCGCCGCCTTCACCGCCCGGCAGCGGCGCCGAACCGCATCCCGCCAGCAACATGGAAAGGCCCAACGCCACGAATTGGACACCCCGGCGAACCCTCATTCGGCCTCCAAGGCGTTGTCCTTCTTACCGACGAGTTGCTTCAATTCCTCCGGCATTTCGAGGCCGCTGTCGTTGAGGCTGTCGGACAGCGCGTAACACGCCGCGGGGATGTCTTCCATCCCGACGACATGCACAAGTTGTGCGCAAAGGAAACTGGCGGGATCATGAGCACCCATGATGTCGTCGCGGGTGTCGAGAGTCCCAGATTTGGCGTTGTATGCCAGGTCCAGGTTCGTCAACGCGACCGGAACGTTGTCAAGAATCGTGATGAGCGCTTCCTGCTGCTTGGCGAATACCGCGGACAGGTCGCTGAGTTCTTCGACGCTACTGGTGATCGTGTCGGCGTTTTTATCGATGAAGTCGCTGACGTCGGCGAGCGCGACGGTCAGTTCCTTCAGCGCGGTCGACAGGTTGTCGCGCTCGTCGGATAGCTGTGTCGACACGTCGGCGAGCTGCTCGTTAAAGACCTGGACTTGCGCATCCGATTCGGCGAGCATCTCGGTGAATTCGGCGAGGTTGTCCACGGTCGACCAAATGTCGTCCGAATGTGTGTTGAGTGTGTCTGACACGTCGGCGAGGCTGTCGAGGGTTTCGCCGAACTTATCGCCGTTGCCTTCGAGGTTTTCGCGCGCGGTTTCGATGGCGTCGGCCAACGAACCGTCCTCGCCGAGGGCGTCGGTGAACTCGTTGAGCGATTCGTAGACCTCGTCGAGTTCCAACGGCACGACCGTGCGGTCGGATCCGATCCGCGCACCTTGTTCCATCGTCTTCCCGCCCGTGTATGCGGGTGTGAGCTGTATATAGCGGTCGGCGACGATGCTGGGCGGGATGACTACGGCTTTGGCGTCGGCGGGAATGTCGTACTCGGGGTCGAGTTCCATGCCGACGCGGATGGTCTTCCCGTTCGGGGTTATGTCGGTGATCGTGCCGACTTTCACGCCCAGGACCCGCACGTCAGATCCGGTGTAGACGCCGACGGCGCGGGTGAATTCAGCGGTTATGTGGTTACCGCCGCTGAGGCTTTGCCAGCCGAAATAACCGGCCACGGCGACGACCACAACCATGAACATGATCGTGACGCGGTTGCGCAGGAAACGCCGCATCAGCCCACCTCCACTTGATAGGGCTGCAGCAAGCCGTCGATATACGAGTCGAACCAACGCCCGTTACCGACCACGTTGGAGAAGGCCTTGATGAACGGCCCCATGTTCGTCAGGGTCGCTTCGAGGTTTTCCTGGTTGTCTTTGAGAAGCTGCACGACTTTATCGAGCTTATTCAATGCGGGCGCGAGTTGGTCGTTCTGGTCCGCCACGAGACCCTGAAGTTCCTTCGACAACGCGATCGTCGAGGTCAGCAACTGATGGATCGCGTCCTTGCGGTCCTTGACCTCCGTCAACAGCACATTGCCGTCCTGCACGAGCTTGGCGAATTCATCGTCGCGCTCGGCCATCACGTCCGTCACGGTCTTGGCGTGTTCAAGCAGCTCGCCGAGCTCCTCGTCTCGTTTCGAGATCGCCTTCGATAGGTCCGTCAAGCCGTTCAACGAGTCTTCGACTTCGTCGCTGGTATTGGCGAAGGTGTCGCTCAGGGTCGACAGCGCCTTACCGAGCTGTTCGCTGTCGATTTCATCGACGGTGCCGGCCAGGTCGTTGACTGCGTCGACGACGTCGAGCGGTGTCGCGGTGCGGTCCATCGGGATCGTGTCGTCTTTGAGCTCACCGCCGCCTTTCGGCTCGATCGACAGGAAACGCTGACCCAACAGCGTCTTCAGTCTCACGGTGGCGCTGGTCTGTGCCCCCATGTCGACATCGCTGTCGATCCGAAAGTCCACCTGAACGTGTGGTTTCTGGGAACCGAGACCTGCGAGCTCGACATCGGAGATCTTGCCGACCTTGACCCCGGCCACGCGTACCTCCATGCCGGGTTCGAGCCCGGCGGCGTCGCGCAGCTGCGCCGAATAGGTCGTTCCGGACGCCCAGAGCACGACACGGTCGAGCTGGAATGCCCCAATGACGACGGCGATCGCGATGACGAGCGTCACCACGCCGATGCGTTTCAGGCTACGAGGCTTGCGTGGGCCTCGGCGCCGAGAGAAGGTCGGCAGGGCGAAACGGCGTGAGCGTCGCGGTTTGGTTTCGTGCGTGTCGTCGCTCATTCCTCACCGCCTTTGGCCTGGCATCGTTCCATCGGGGAATGGACGGCGGCGGGGTTGATGCTGGTGTCCGGGGTGACACCGATGCTCGCGTCGAAATCGCACAGGAAGAAGTTGAACCACGAACCGTAGGAGGCGGTGGTCGTCAGCTGCGAGTGCGTCTCGGGGAGGTTCGCCAACGTGGTCTCGATGGTCTCGGCGTTGGCGTTGAGCGTCTGGGACAACACGTCGAGGGCTTGGATGTCGGCGTCGAGTGCGGGCCGCGCGTCCTTCACTAGCTGCGCGGTCTGCGTGTTCAACGTACCGATCGACACGACCGCGCTGCCGAGCGCGTCAGAGTCCTGCGACAGGCCGGATACGAACTCTTGGAGCCGCGTGATCGACGTGTCGAGCTGGTCTTCGCGGCTTGCCACCGTCTCCAGCACCTTGTTGAGATTGGTGATGACGCTCGAAATGGTTTCGTCGCGGTCGGCGAGGGTCTGCGTCAGTGAGGCCGTATGAGCCAGCAATGATTCTACTGTAGACCCTTCGCCTTGCATCGTTTGGATGATCTCGAACGACAGCTTGTTGACTTCCTCCGGACTGAGCGCAGTGAACAGCGGCTTGAATCCGTTCAAAAGCACCGTCAGGTCCAGCGCCGGCTCCGTTTGACGAAGCCCGATCACGTCGCCGGGTTCGAGGTTCTTTTTGCTGACGTCTTCACCTTCGGGCGCCCGGGTCAGATCTATATAACGCTGCCCGATGAGGTTGCGGTATTTGATGGTGGCGTTGACGCTGGTCGGGATCTTTCGGTCGTCTTCGAGCGAGAACTCCACCTGGGCGACATTTTGGTCGCCTTGACGCAGCTCGATCGTGTCGACCTCGCCGATTTTGGCTCCGGCGATGCGGACTTCGTCGCCGGGTATCAGCCCGGTCGAGTCGGTGAACATCGCCGTATAGCTGCTGCGCCCGGGGAGACTGATTCCGCCGAGGGCATCGGTGAGCAAGGCAAGCGCGATCGTCGTCACGACGGCGAAAACACCCAGCTTCAGCCCTGACCTGAATGTGGTGGGGCCGGTGGACCGTCCTGCCACAAGTCCTCCAAAATGGACACGAAGATGAGGGCGTACGGGGGTTCGCATCCAGACCATGGCAGATTAACGAATTGGTTAACACTTAGGAAGAGTGACCCAAATAACGATCCGGAAACATGATCAACAAAGCACACGCAAACGCACTCAAGCATGTTCGGCGAGTTACTTCGCACCTACATCGACGGGAGTCTGGTCCTGGTCACCGGACGCGTCGGCAGCGGCATCCTTTTCGGATACCTCCCACGGGGCGGCATGCGGCAAGACCTTGCGATAGAAACGACGCAGGTTCACCGCCTGCTCCTCCATGCTCACCTGCGTGAACCGCGTCGTGTTCAAGCAATAGAACATCGGACGCCAATCCACGATCCAGCGGAACCGATCGGCCGAAATGTGCTTACCAGTGTCGAGATAAACATAAGTGCGACGCGGATCCGGCCACTCAACCGCACGAGCCGTCATGATCGCGTAGTACTGGGCGAACATGCTCGGCAGCGCCAAGTCGTCCCGCGAACGGAAACGCGCATGACGGGTGCGCTCGATCTCCGCGCTGTAACGCTTCTCGATCTCGGCCAGCACGCTCTTCTTCAACGCCAGCGGCACGTGCTTGACGCGCCGATCGAAATGCTGACCGAAATCGCGCTCGACCAGGTTCACGGTGTTGTAGGCGGCCCAGTCCGTCGGGATCGCATCCGGTTCCGGTTTGCCTTCATAGATGTACTGCGACGGTGACAACCGGACCTTCGCGAGGCCGGCCGTCGTGAAGAAGTCCTCCTCCGTGACCTCCCGCCCCAAAAAGACGTCGTCATTGAAGTAGATGAAGTTCTCGGCCAGGCCGGGGATGCGGTGCAGGCACGCCTCGATCGCGTGCGAATTGAACGTCGGTAGCGCCGACTCGTCCGGGAAGATCTCGCGGTGCGAAATCACCTTCACTCGCGGGTCTTCCTTAGCCAGCCATTCGGGGTGCTGGTCCGCGGTGACGATGAAGATGTTCCGCACGAACGGGGCGAACATCCACAAGGTCCGAAGTGAGTGACGCAGCTCCTCACGGTCCGCGTAGCGTTCCGCGTTCGCGGCGCTCACGATCTCAGACTCCGAGGCACCGCCGAACTTCTGGCGCGACGCCTGCCACTTCGGGTCGTTCGAGTCGACCCACGTGTACACGACATCGACCGGCGCAGCCATATGCGGCTTGTGCTCCCCAACGGGAATGGTGACGCCCGGGGTGTCGCACTGCTCGAACAGGTTCGTCCAATCGACCCGGTCGGGGATCGTGCGCGTCTCCAGGTAGCGGTTGCGCTCGTTGTGCAGCGACACGAACTGGATCGACAGATAACCCGACGTGTCGCGCTGGACCGTGCCCTGCTCTGTCAGCCCACCGACTTCGATCCAGTCAGCCGCATGCAGCTCCCACGCGGCGAGCTCGCTCAACTCGTGCAGCTTGCCCATTCGCTGCTGCATGCCGGCCCGCACATACAGGTGTGGGTATTCCTCGGCGAGCTTCTGCAACACACGCAGCAGATCCCGCTTATCGTTCTCGCGGATCGCGACGACGGAACCGACTTGGTCGCTGTCCTTGGCAACCTTGATACCGGCATCAACGAGACGCGGAGCGAGCAGCTTCCACACGTTGTCGCGCCGGTATGCCGGACGCGGTTCGGTCAAACCGATGACGCGCGGCTCCAGCTTCAGCTTGTTGCGCTTGTGTTCGCGACGCCACTCGACGACCTTGCGCAGCGTCGAAACCTGCGCCAACCGCGTGCGGGTGCGTTGATACAGCGCGGGCCACCGCGACGGCGGGTGCCCCACGACGGCGGCGTCGCCCCCGTTCGCGCCGACGGATTCGCGCGCCTTGCCGCGGATCTGCCGGTTCGTTTCGATGTAGCGCTGGGTGGTCTCGCGCACCTGGTCCGCGGCGAAATGTGGGCGCGGGCCGTTCTCAAGCAGGTCCTGAATCTCACGGGCCGCGGACTCGCCGGCCTTGCCGGCGTTGCAGAACGTGTCCTCGATGAACGCCGAATACTCCGGTGTGTCCTTCTTGGCTTCGGCGGCCCGGAACGCATCGAGCAGATCGGTCCCGGGACGCCACAACTCACCAAACGGGGCGACGAGACTGTAGTCCCGCTCCTCGTCGGAAAGACGGTCGTAATCGTCGCTGTCGACATCGCCGCCCTC
>DXIM01000194.1 GCA_019112895.1 Candidatus Stackebrandtia faecavium | reverse complement strand
GGTGGATGGACGCGCAGAAGCGTGGCACCCCACGGTCGACAAGCCAATCCTTCATGGCCACCGCGGCCGCGGTGGCCATGAAGGATTGGCTTGTCGACCGTGGGGTGCCACGCTTCTGCGCGTCCATCCACCCTCGACATGAATCGTCGCGGAAGGTGGCCGCTTCCCTCGGGCTTCGGCGCAGCGAACAATTGACCGACGAAGGCGAAGAAGTCTGGAACATGACAACGCCGTGAACCGACAGCATTTCCACACACAACTGTTCCTTCACGACGCTCACCAGTTACGTGCCAGAGGCACCTGGCGTGCGCCGGCGTGCTGCGCAGTGGAGATAAGCTCTCCGGGTCTCCCCTTCGCCCCTCGGCGAACGATTCAGAAAGGCCCTCCTTGCCCCCTTCCGTATTGCGCCGCGCACCTTTGATGTCGACGCTCATCGCCGTAGCCATCGTCGCGAACCTGTCGGCATGCTCCGATGAGCCCGAGACCGAACCGGTGACCATCGGTTCGGCGCCAGCAACCGCAGGTCCGGCGATCACCCTCGACAGGGAACTCGACGAGTTCGGAGCGTTCCGTGAATGGCCGTCAGCGTGCGACATGGTCACCGACGACACCCTGCAGGCGTTCCTGCCGCAGATCGACGAAATCACGCGCACGCCCGAAGAGCAGGAATACCAGGTGCACGCGGAAGACCTGACTTCCGTGCCCGGGGGGATCTTCGTGCCGGAAGCCCGCTGCAAAATCGCATTCCACATCCCCGTCGGCATGCTCGACAGCAACGAGGGCTATGTGCATCTGGATGTGCTGGCCGCAGGGTCGGAAGAGTTCGTGGGACTTAACCTGGATAAAGCAGAAGGGACCGCCATGGATGTCGAGGGCGGCGAATGCGAGGCAGCATCGGACGGAATCCGTTGCCTAGATGAGTCGAAGCAGTTGCACTTCCGGATGTCGTTCCAGTTGCCTCACCACGGCCCGAGTTTGAAGGATCCGAGTCGCTACGAAGCCGACGGCGAGACTGTCTCATTCACTACCGACAACAAGGACACCGAGGCCCGCAACGAGTTCATAGAATCGCACCTGACACAACCGATCCTGCAGTCAATTCTCGATCGTCTCCACAAGTGAGTCATCGCAGGTGGGCGCCGTCGACGTGAAAGCTTAGGCGGCGCCGCGGATCCTTAAGGCAGGGCCGACGCTGGCGGCGAAGCGAAGGCCGCGTCGCCAGCGTCGATGAGGAACGGGCGATGGGCTACCGAGGCCTTCCTGTCTGGGCAGTGACCGGTCAGTCTGCCGAGACAGTCCGTCACCGCGTCACCGCTCGCTTTTCGTCCTCGCCGTTGCGCAACCAGTGTCGATCACCAGCATGTCCGTGCTCCCGCACAATGCCCCGGACAGAACCGACAGTGCCTGATACCTGCATCCGTCACGCGACCCACCCAGCGTCGGGGATAGTTGCTGACGAAAGCATGAGCCGGAGGGAGCCATTATGATCACTCGTTTGCTCGCCAACATCGCGGTCGCCGACACGGCCCACGCTGAAACCTGGTACCGCCGACTGCTCGAGCGTGCGCCGGATACGCGGCCCATGCCGGGACTGGCGGAATGGCATCTGACCGACACGTTCGGCATACAGATCTGGGAGGACCCGGACCGTGCCGGGTATTCAACAGTGGTCGTCGAAGAAAACGACCTGGATGCCGCGGCGCTGCGCCTGACCGATGCGGGAATCAACCACGGCCAACCGCAGCCCGGCGGAGGCGCCAGAATCCTGCAGCTGGCCGACCCCGACGGCAACACCATCGTCTTCACCGGGGCATGACGGCCGTCCTAGAGCGAACCGCGTCCTATCCAAGATTGGGCCGCCAACGCGCGAAACCGCCCTCCGTGTTGATCACCTGACCCGTCACCCAGGACGCCTCCTCCGTGACGAGCCATGCCAGCAGCCGCGCCGGATCGTCCGGCTTCCCGAAGCGGCCGAACGGGAACATCGGTTTCAGTGCCGACCACGAATCGGGTGTCAAGTATCCAGTGTCCACCGGGCCCGGGTTGACCGTGTTGACCCGGATATTGCTGTCCGCAAGCTGATCCGCGATCGTCATCGTGACGCCGGCCAGGCCGGCTTTCGATGCCGCATAAGCAATCTCTCCCGGCATCGGCCCCATCGCCTGTCCGGAGGTGAGGAACACGATCGCGCCGCTGCGGCCACCATCGTGATGTTGCGCGAACGCCTGTGCCAACAGGATCGACGCGCGAGCGTTCACCGCCCAGTGCCGGTCCAGCGCTTCGGCGTTCAACCCGCCGAGTGCGCCATCCGAACCCGACTGCGCCTGATTGCAGATCAATGCGTCGACGCGGCCGAGCTCTTCGACCGCGGCAGCCATCACGCGGTCCGGTGCGTCCGGTTCCGCGAGGTCGGCGTGATGTTCCGCGAAACGCGCGCCATCGATCAGCTGATCCCGCACACCGTCGAAGACCTCGCCGAGATCGTCGGCTCCCCACGGTTGCTGCTCATCGTGCGGCGCGAAGTGGTGACAAAAAACGTTCGCACCGTAGGCCGCGAGACGACGCGCGGTCGCGTAACCGATCCCGTCGCGCCGGCTCACCCCGGTCACGACGACGTTCCTGTTTCGTAGTGGCAGCTGCTCGCGCGCGAGTGGATTCATCGGGTCCATTACAGCAGCATGTGACGGCCGTTTGCGCTTACGTTCCTGCGACCTCGGTCTACATGGGCTCGGCGAGCCCGGCGAAGGAGCCGTGCAGGTTCCAAAACTGTCCGGGCGGCATCGGAGCCCCTTCCACGGATGCTTCGAAGAAAGTCAAGTGCGTCATCCAGCCGGGGATATATGAGGCCCGCAACTCCGCGAGACCCACATGTCTCAATTCGAGGATCGATCGGTCCGGGTCTTCAGCGACGAACCGGACCTCGATCCGGGTTTCATGCTCGTCGGGGAACTTCCACGAACACGCGAAGCCGGACCCGTCAGCAGCGTGAATCACGGACCTGCACACGTATCCGTCACCGTGGTCGACGCGCACCTCTCCGCCGATCTCGCGCTCGAACTTGAGCGGTTCGCCGAGCCATTCGCCGAGATGGCGCGGATCCGTCAAATGGTCGAGGCCCCGGCCGGGCGACACGTTCACGCGCCATCGGATCGAAAGGGCATCGGGGGCCTGCGTGTGCATTTCGGAAAAAGGCATGAATGGCCCTCCTGCGTTAGTCGTGGACCGGAGCGTACGCGCAAGGTCCGTCACTGCGCGGTATCGACGTCGCGGGTATTCACGGCCGTCCGACCATGGCTTTCCGTCCGGGACAGGGTTCGGCGCATCGAGCCCCACTATTCATGTTCCGAACATGCCAGTACATAGCACCGAACATGCCCGGTCCGTTTCGATCACCACGACGGGCCTCGGCCCGGTAGGTCCAGTCGGGCGAGCCGCGCCGGGTCGAGGATCACCACGATGTCGACGAGTCTGCCGTTCGCCACCGTGCAGGACATGAGCGCGAGCGGCCGCCCCTTCGGGCCCCACACGAGGACTCCGGTTTCGCCGTTGACGTTCACACGACGCGCATCGACGCGGTCGACCCTGCCTTGGCGCAGCGTGGCCAACACTTCCTCGGCACCGAGCTTCACGGTGTCGCCGTGCGGAGAATGATGACGCAAGGTCACGTCGGGATCCAGTAGGTGCAACAGGGTCTCGAAGTCGCCTTCCCGTGCCGCAGCGAGGAACGCGTCGACGACTTCGCGTCGTCGGCGATACTCCCCGCTCGGCCGCGGCCCTTCACGGACTTTGCGCCGCGCTCGGCTCGCGAGCATTTTCGCGGCATCCGCACTGCGACCCACAATCGGACCGATCTGCGCAAACGGAACCGCGAAGACATCGTGCAACACGAAAGCGAGGCGCTCTTGCGGCTCCAAGGCATCGAGAACCACCACCATCGCCAGAGCCACCGAATCGGCAGTCAGCGCCGCGTCTTCGGGGCCGTCCTCGTCCGCCGTCACGATGAGGCCGTCATCCCAGTCATCCAACGGTGATGCGGCTCTGGCGCTGCGGCTGCGCAATACGTCTATGCATATGCGGCCCACAACGCGCGTCAACCAGCCGCCGAGGTTGTCTATTCGCTCGCCGGCGTGCCGGTCGAGTCGCAGCCAGGCTTCCTGCACTGCGTCTTCGGCGTCGGCGCGGGAACCGAGGACTCGCGTCGCGACGTTGACTAGTCGGGGCCGATGCGTCTCGAAGGCGGCCGAATAGGTTTCTTCGTTCATGGTCGTTACCTTCCTGCGCGGTGTTCCGTCATTACCGTGACGGGCCCGGCAGGGCGAACGTAACGAGCAAAGGACGCGATCATGAACATCGCATTGTGGATCATTGCCGGCCTCATAGCCGTCGCTTTCGGTGTAGGCGGAGCCGTTCAGGTGAAGCTGCCGAAAATGCGTTACCGGGCGATCGGCGCCAGCCAACACTGGGTGGACGATTTCACGGCCGGTCATATCAAGGCGATCGGCATCACCAAAATGGTCGGTGCCGCGGGCCTCATAATACCGCCGCTTCTAGGCGTGGCCGCGGTTCTTTCTCCTATCGCGGCCTGTGGGCTCGCGCTGGTCATGGCCGGGGCGGCGACAACACGTTTCCGTCGCAACGAGTGGCGTTACATGGCAGGAGACACGGCATTCATCGTGATTCTTGCTTTCCTAGCCTGGGGCCGTTTAGGGTTCGCGCCCTTCAGCGCATGAGTCCAAACCCTAGAATATCTATCATGGACTATGAATTGTATGGGGGACAGCACCCCGGGCAAGCCCGAGCCCGAATGAACGACTACGACGCGTTTGCCGTGGACTACGCGGCAGAAACCGAGCGCAATCTCGAGAACACGTATTACGAACGGCCGGCGATGCTTGCACTCGCCGGCGATGTAACCGGTCGCCACATCCTGGACGCCGGCTGCGGTTCAGGAGTTCTGTCGGCGGCACTACGCGACCGCGGCGCGACAGTCACCGGCATCGACGCCAGCACGGAAATGCTGGCCCTGGCCAGAAAACGGCTCGGTGATGCAGCCACGCTGCATGTTACGGACTTGGCCGAACCACTCCCGTTCTGCGACAACACATTCGACGACGTCGTCTCGTCGCTGGTCCTGCATTATTTGCAGGACTGGACACCAACGTTGATCGAACTTCGTCGGGTGCTTCGCGCAGGCGGGCGCCTCATCGCCTCCGTGGACCATCCTTTTGTGGCGTACACGATCCAGGATCCTCGTCCCGATTACTTCGCAACCACCGATTACACGTTCGAATGGAAAATGGGCGACCGTTCCGTCCCCATGCGATTCTGGCGCAGGCCGTTGCACGCCATGATCGACGCCTTCGCTGCCGCCGGGTTTCGGATCAAGACCATCGAAGAACCAAAACCCGTGCCTGAGGCATCACAACTGTTTCCCGATGGCGCACAGCGCTTGTCAACGCAACCGTGTTTCCTCTTCTTCGTCGTCGAGGCCACTGGGGATAGCGAAAGCGACAGGGTAACGCGGACAGGAACACCCTAACCGACTACAGATGTCTAATCGCGACACCGGCTTCTTCGAGCTCCGCCCGAACCTCGTCTTCGAGCTCACCAACGTAAATAAGCTCCTTAAGGTTCGGAAACCGTGCCATCGTCACATCGCGCCACGTAGCAGGATCGAAGAGGTCGTCCTCGCCGTCCCATGAGGGCGCCAGCAGCATGAAAATTTCGTTTCCACCATCAAAAAGGAGGATCTCGACCGATTCGACCTGCTCTTTCGTGAGTTCAAGGTCGCGCGCCCACTGATCGGCTTCCGGGATGCGTTCGCAGAACAGCTCTCCTCCGAATAGTAGTCCGTCTACCTCGTCCCCGTTGAGACCGCGAGCCTCGCGCAACCAATCTTGCCCGTACTTATACGGGGGTACGATCACGCCCGCATACATGAGCTGATCGATGACGAGGAGTTTGACGGTGAAGTCTTCAAATTCGACCATGGATCGCCGTTCGGTAGATGTGAAAAGTCTCCGCTGACGCGGGCACGCGGCGACCATAGCCGTCGCCTGTGACACGGACGTGGACGGCTTCCCCGCCGTTTCGCCGGCACCCCGACGTGGTGCGGCACAGGGGCGCACCTGGCTACACTCCATTCCTGCATTCGCACATGTTCGCCATCTCCTGGGGCGGGCCAACACAAAACGGGTGACAATGCCGACGAAGAACCAGTACGGGCAACCGATCGGGGACCCCGTCGGCCCCGACCGCGTACCGGCTGCAATCCCTCGGGCACAGGCGATATTCGGGACTCATTGCCGCCTCGAACGTCTCGATCCCGACAGGCATGCGCGCGAGCTTCACGACGCCCACTGTGCCGCGCCCGACTCCCGGGACTGGACTTACACCTCTGTCGGGCCCTTCCCAAGTTTCGAGTCCTATTACGACTGGGCGGTGTCGGCTGCCGCCAGCACCGACCCGAGGCATTACTCGGTCATCGATAACGCCAGTGGTCGTGCCCTCGGCACGATGGCGTTGGCGCGGCACGACCCGAATAACGGTGTCATCGAAGTCGGCTATGTCAGCTTTTCGCGCTCCCTCCAGGCCACCACCGCGTCCACGGAGGCGCAATTTCTGCTCATGCGGCATGTTTTCGACGACTTGAGATACCGGCGCTACGAATGGAAATGCGACAGCCTCAACGCGCCTTCACGTCATACAGCAACGCGCCTGGGGTTCACCTACGAAGGAACATTCCGGCAGGCCGTCGTCTATAAGGGCCGGAACCGCGATACGGCCTGGTTCGCTCTCCTTGATCGGGACTGGCCGCGCGTGCGCGCGGCGTTCCAGGAATGGCTCGATCCCGCCAATTTCGATGCGCAGGGTCGCCAGCGCAGCCGGCTGCGCATAGCCGGGACGGATGGGGGCGAGGGGTGAGGTAACTCAACCTTGCGCAGATCCGGTTGTGCGCCATGATCGGAACATGACCCAAGAACGTGGTCGATGTC
>DXIM01000193.1 GCA_019112895.1 Candidatus Stackebrandtia faecavium | reverse complement strand
GGCGCCATAGGACTGGCCGTCGGGGGTCTGTGTGTTGTCGGGCTGGCTGCCCTCGCGGCCAGGCGCGCCGTCGTTTCCGCGAGGGTCGGGGTTCGTCATGGTGGGCACTTCCAGTGATGCGGTGAATCTAGGTATGGGCTACGGATGTAACACACGAATCGAATGACTTATATCTATATATTTAACGCCCGGGGCCGCGATACGGGTCGATATCCCCCATATCGAAAGCGCTCGGCTGCGTCGCGGTGTCCTGATCCTCGGTCGCGGCAGCGGCACCGACCGCGTCGCGTTTCGGACTGCCCGCGGCATCGACGATGCGCATCACCACGAGCCCGACACCGGCCGCCACCATCAGAATCCAGACCTCATTCACCCGCCATCCGTGCAGCATCTGCAACGTCAGAACCGCGCTCAACACGAGACACGCCAGCAGCGTTCCCAACACACCCCCGCGACGTCCGTAAACGCTGGTGCCGCCCACAAGCGCGGCGGCGAAACCGAACAGGGTCAGCATCGTCGGGTCGAGACCAACAGAACGCACCGGACCGGCCGGGATCTGACTCCACACAAGCCACATGCCCGCGGCGGCAGCCAACGTGGAACTGGCCACGAGCATCACAGCGATCAACAGTTTCGTCGCACCGCTAGAGCGCACGCCCGGGCTGCTCGTCGCTTCCGCGCATGCGCCGAAACGTTCGCGGACGGTCCCGGTGGCGCCGACAATGCCGAGCACGACCGAGGCTACGGCGACACCCGCCAGCCACATCCATGCGTTGCTGGGCGCGAGCTCCGGCATGTCCTGTGAATACACCGCACGCAGATCTACCCTCGTCTTCAGCCACAGCGGTAGACCGACGGCGACCCCGAGGCTCACCAGCCACGGCGGGACTCGAAACAGCAGCACGACCACCGCCATCGCCACGCCGAGTCCGATACCGGTACCGATCGCTCCCGACGCGGCCACCAGCAGCCCATAGTCGGCGAGCTCGCTGAATACAACTGCCGACGCCAGCGCGGTCGCGCCCACGGCGAGGTTCGCGGCGTGGACGCGCATCGACGTCGTGACCGCGATCGTGCACAGCAGCAGCGGCACGATGAACACGACGATCGAGTTCCGGATCTGGCTCGTGGCCAGCGGCGACGTCTCGTCGCGGTACAGCATGAACAGGGCCGTGGCGAACAACAGGAGCAGCGCGATCTCGACGCACACGTGGACGCCCATGCGGTCGTTGGCGGGTGCATCGACCGGGGTGTCGGGCTGTAGTGACAACGTGGTGGGTTCGATGTCGGGCGCACCGTCGGTTCGCCCGGGCTCGTACCTGTAGGTGTCGTCATAGGCCATAACGCATTGCCAATCGAAGCCGCTAAATGTTGTCTCTCGAACCCTAGCGGCTGGCGGGTGTGTCGGGGAGACCATAACGTCGCGGCCCCACGCACCAAACGGCCTATTTATGTGGGTAGCGTTGTCGCGCGGTGACGGTGTCGCTGCAGGCAGCTGCCTCGAATGTGTCGCTCACGGGCTTTGGTGCATGTTACTGACATGACGAACCATGGCGGACTCGGTGACCACGCAATCGCGACACGTGACGATTGAAACGACCACCCGAGGTGTTCGGCGCCAGCACGTTCCGACCCACAGTCCGTAATATCCAACATCGACCGACCGTCAACATTCTATGTCTAATGCAGACACAAGCCGGCCATCACCCCCTTCCGCGATCACGCCAGGTCCGGCACGCCCCGGCAGCGCCCGGCCGTCCCACGACCCCACGCATACCCGACGCCTGAGCCGCAAGACCAAACCGAGCACAAACACGGCGCGTGCCGCGCTATGCACCCGACCGCCAAAGCTGGAGGTAACGCGGGATGCCGCAGACCACAAACACCGCCAGCGCTGCCACGAACTGGAGGCCAAGGCCGCCGAAAAGAGTTGTTATCGCGTAGTCCCATTCCGTCGCGAACGACCAGCCATGGAAGCGATGCGCTGGCGCATGCAGCACGGAATCGGACACCCACCAGATCAACGAAGTGACGAGCGTATTACACAAGACCAATGGCACGCTCACGAAAAGTATCGCGAAACCGTTATGCGCCAACAGCTCCTGACGCGTCAGATCCTTTTTAAACAAAACCGAGACGCCGGCCCATGCGGCAAACACACCGGGGACAACAACCGGTACCCATTGCAACGGGCGCCATTCGATGATGCCCCACACGCTGTTCGCCGCGGACACGCTAGCCAGCCCGCACAGGACGATGACGAAAAACGACCGCTCCCGGTAGGTTTTGCGCAGTTCGCGACGGACGTATTCCCAGTCCAGCCGGACATCACTTTCGACGCGCGCAACAGCCATCGACACACATTATCGACGTTGGTGCGCAAGAAAAGCCGGGCTCCCAGCGCTGGCCGTCACCAAGTGATGTGAGCGGTGATCCCGTCATCGACGAATCGGCGGGTCCGACGGCGTGGGTACGAAATACAAGCGAGGGCCGGTCGCAAGGATGAACGGGACCATCGACCCCATCATCTGGGATGCGAACCCGCCGACCAGGACCAGCATGGTGCGCACACCCAATGTCGAGTGGTCATCGAAAGTGCCGCCGGCCATGAGCAGATCGCGCGACCACGGGGTCATCCACAGCACTGCCAGGAAACTCGTGTTCAGTATGAGCAACGGGGCAGCCACGACGAATGCAGCGAATACGTTACGCGCGAATAGCTTCGCGCGGGTCAGGTCCGTCTCCCACTGGATGGTGATGTTGCTCCATATCGCCAAAACGGCCGGTGCGCCGACCGCCATCCAGATCGCACTGTCGTCCGGGTTGGCCTTGTAGAAACTATCGACGATGCCGAGACAGCTGAAGCCGAACAAAGCGACGACGAGGATGACCTGGGGACCGAGGTAGAGCTTCTTAAATTCCGTGAACAGGTAGTCGCCGGTGATGAGTCGATTATCGCTGCGGTAGAAGACGAAAGGACTCGACATCCGCCGATGCTAGCAAAATGGAGCTTGTGCTCACACGATGGCTGCGCCACAGGCAGAACCGCACCTCGGCGAGGAACATGGCAGGCACGTCATCGCGGCGATGGGCAGCGCGACCGACTTGGGCCTAGTTATCTCCACTCGGTACCGTGCATGATGTACACACGAACTAACACGAAAACACAAAGGATGACACCCTCATGGTCAATCCCTTCACGAATGTCAGGCGACGTCCGGGAACCGAAACGGGCATGCCCGCTCGTTCACGCGCCATCGGGATCGCGCTTGCGTCGGCAACTGCGTTGACAATGGCCTCCTGCCACAGCGCCACGCCTTCACAACAGGCATCGCCCGAACCGGAGGCATGGGAGATGGTCGTGGCCGAAGATCCGCTGTTTGATGACCGGCTGACGGACGGCGTCGTCGAATCGCTATGCACCACAGCTAGCTCCACAATGAATCGCACGGATCCGGATCTGCCCGCGAACCTCGAATGGGATGGTGGAAATTACAGCTGCGGCGGGAGCGTATCCATTCCCACCAGCTCCGATCCAGTCGTTCTCACTCCATATCTCAGCTTCTCGCGTCTGAATGAGTATGAACAAAAGTCTCTCGCACAACACTTGCTCAAAAAGGATAACGAGACGTCAGTCTGCATACTCACGGCATTCCTCCAGTCTTCGGGCGAGGGCACACAAACGGAACGCGAAACCACCAACGGCGAATACTGCTACTACC
>DXIM01000029.1 GCA_019112895.1 Candidatus Stackebrandtia faecavium | reverse complement strand
CGGGCAGGTGTCGGCGGGTCCTCTGCACGTTCACACACGAACGAACGGCAGCCGCGCGGCCCAAATCCCTGGCCATGTAGCGTCCACATGCGCCACCGCATGCCAGTCGCGCCCTATTAGGTCTCGTCACGGATCCGTTCCGGCGCAACCTTTGGCGATACATCGATGCCTCGGACGGTGCATCGGCAGCCCGTCATCACCGAGGGCGTAGACCCGATCGGCGATGCTTTCGATGGCTTAGGCCACCGGCTTGGCCACCGCATCGATATAGGACAGCTCGAGGGGCCCGAAAACCGTAGTTTTCAGGCCCCTCGAGCTGTATTAATACCCGGTGGGCGCTACTGGGATCGAACCAGTGACATCCGCCTTGTAAGGGCGGCGCTCTACCGCTGAGCTAAGCGCCCGCATCCGTAGGGACTGGACAAGAGTACGTGATCGATGTCCAGCCCCCTCGCACGGGTGTCAGTCTGCGAGCGCGTCGAGCGCCTTCTTCCAGGCGCCCTGATCGCGTGCGTCGCCGGGCAGATTCATCTCGGAAAAACGGATCACACCGGAGGTGTCGATAATGAACGTTCCCCGATTCGCCATACCCTTGGCGTCATCAAACACTTCGTATTTTTGAGCGACGGCGCCGTGCGGCCAGAAGTCACTCAGAAGCGGGAACTCGAATCCTTCTCGTTGCGCCCAAACCTTATGAGTGAACGGCGAGTCGACGCTGACCGTCAGCACCTGGACCGTGTCACTTTCGTAATCGCTCAAGTTGTCGCGAATGGCGCACATCTCCCCTTCGCACACACCGGTAAAAGCGAAGGGATAGAACACCAGGAGCACGTTTTTCTTCCCCGCGTAATCGGCGAGGGACACTTCCTGATTGTTCTGATCTTTCAGAGTGAACGCAGGCGCTTTAGTTCCCACAGCAAGCGGCATGGGCATCTCCTGTCTAGAGTCGTCAACAGCACGGTTGTCTTACAGCGACGAGGTTACAGATTCCCTGGCGCGACCAAACGGGTCGCAACCCAGTCCTCCCCGGCGTTCACACTCGAGGTTCCTTGAAGCCCAGTGGTCGGCGCTGCCTCGGCAACTTCCACCGACTCCACGTGGCCCTCGCGACCCGGCTTCAACGTCAACAACAGCACGACCCCGTTGTCCGCCAGCTGCACGCGCGCGTCCATCAGTGCGTCGACAAGGTCCCCGTCATCGTCACGCCACCACAAGACGACGATGTCGGCGATCTCGTAACTGTCCTCCGCGACGAACTCGCCCACGTATTGCTGCATGGCATCACGCAACGGCGCGTCGATATCGGTGTCATAGCCTTGTTCCATGATGACGTGGTCTGGCTTGAGACCAAGCCGGTCAAGGAGGGTCCGTACTTCGTCGGCCGACCCAGCCGTGGCACTCACCTTGTGCATCCTCCTGAAATAACGGTCAGAAGCTTTCCTGACCTGTAGTGCTTTGCGGCGACCATTTGGTTCGTCGCACCGTGAGAATACGCAATCAGGGCTAACCATGGTGCGCCGAGTGTGTCGTCCGTCCCAGGAGAGTCACTCCGCAACACGACCCGGCACGGCATAAGGTGCAAGATGGGGTCTGAGCCATACTTGGTACCCCTGTACCTAGGTTCTATCAGCGTCGATATGCAGAGGAATTGCTCGTGGCACCCGAACGAAAGCGTCCGGTTATCAGTGACGGCCTTCCAAGCCAGCTTCCGGACATTGATCCCGCCGAAACACTGGAATGGTTGGAGTCACTTGATGGAATGGTGGACGAGCGGGGTCGCCAACGCGCCCGCTACGTCATGCTTCGAATGCTGGAGCGTTCGAGGGAACGTCAGGTCGGCGTCCCGGCGCTGACGAGCACCGATTACATCAACACGATTCCGCCCGAGGCCGAACCGTGGTTCCCCGGTGATGAGCACGTCGAGCGCCGCATCCGTGCCTACATCCGTTGGAACGCCGCGATGATGGTCCACCGAGCCCAGCGTCCCGGCATCTCGGCCGGCGGGCACATTTCGACGTATGCGTCATCTGCCAGCATGTACGAGGTCGGTTTCAACCATTTCTTCCGCGGCAAGCAGCACCCCGGAGGCGGCGACCAGGTTTACATCCAGGGTCATGGCTCCCCTGGTGTGTACGCGCGTTCGTATCTTGAAGGTCGGTTGACCGAACACCAGTTGGACGGTTTCCGGCAGGAACTGTCGCACCCGGGCGGCGGGCTTCCGTCGTATCCGCACCCGCGCCTGATGCCGGACTTTTGGGAATTCCCCACCGTTTCGATGGGTCTGGGCCCCCAGTCGGCGATCTACCAGGCGCAGTTCAATAAGTACCTGCAGCACCGTGGGATCAAGGACACGTCGCAACAGCGCGTGTGGGCGTACCTAGGTGACGGCGAGATGGATGAGCCGGAATCCTTGGGCGCGATCCACCTCGCGGCCCGCGAAGAGCTCGACAACCTCACCTTCGTCGTGAACTGCAACCTGCAGCGTCTCGACGGGCCGGTACGCGGTAACGGAAAGATCATCCAGGAACTGGAGTCGTTCTTCCGCGGCGCCGGTTGGAATGTCATCAAGGTGATCTGGGGCCGCGAATGGGACCCATTGTTGGCGGCCGATTCCGACGGTGCGCTCGTCAACGTCATGAACTCGACGCCAGACGGCGACTACCAGACCTTCAAGGCCGAGGACGGCGGCTTCGTGCGGGATCACTTCTTCGGGCGCGACCCGCGCACGAAGAAGATGGTCGAGTCCATGAGCGACGAGGAAGTCTGGAACCTCAAGCGCGGCGGCCACGACTACCGCAAGCTGTACGCGGCGTATAAGGCGGCCACGGAGCACACCGGCCAGCCGACGGTCATCTTGGCAAAGAGCATCAAGGGCTGGACCTTGGGCTCGCAGTTCGAGGGCCGTAACGCCACCCACCAGATGAAGAAGCTCACCCTCGACGACTTGAAGTCGTTCCGGGACCGGCTCTACCTCGACATCTCCGATAAGGACCTCGAGAAGGATCCGTATCTTCCTCCGTATTACCACCCGGGCAAGGACTCGGAGGAATACGAGTACATGATGGAACGTCGGAAGAGCCTCGGTGGCCCGATTCCGACACGGCGCACGAAGTCGAAAGCGCTCGAACTACCGCCGCACAAAACTTACGACCTGTTGAAGCGCGGTTCCGGTAAGCAAAAAGTGGCGACCACGATGGCGTTCGTGCGGTTGCTCAAGGACCTCATGAAGGACAAGAACATCGGTCACCGCTGGGTACCGATCATTCCGGATGAGGCTCGCACGTTCGGCATGGACGCCATGTTCCCGACCGCGAAGATCTACTCGCCGCACGGTCAGAACTATCTGTCGGTCGACCGGGATCTGTTCTTGTCGTATAAGGAAGCGGAAAAGGGTCAGATCCTGCATCTGGGCATCAACGAGTCGGGCTCGGCTTCGGCCTTCACGGCCGCGGGCACGTCGTACAGCACGCACGACGAACCGATGATTCCGATGTACATCTTCTACTCGATGTTCGGTTTCCAGCGCACCGCCGACCATTTCTGGGCGGCCGCCGACCAGATGACGCGCGGTTTCCTTGTCGGCGCAACAGCGGGACGCACCACGCTCAACGGTGAGGGCCTGCAGCACCAGGATGGACATTCTTTGCTGTTGGCCTCGTCGAACCCGGCGGTCGTGGCGTACGACCCGGCGTTCGGCTACGAGGTTGCGCACATCGTCGAGGACGGCCTGCGTCGTATGTACGGCGAGGACGCCGAAGACATCTTCTACTACCTGACGGTGTACAACGAGCCGATCGAACAGCCCGCCGAGCCGGAGAACCTGGATGTCGACGGTCTTTTGAAGGGCATCTACCGGTATCAGGCCGCCAACGGCAACGCGAACCTTCCGAAGGTGCAACTGTTGGCGTCCGGTACCGGTATGCAGTGGGCGTTGCACGCCAAGGAACTTCTCGCCAACGATTGGGGCGTGTCGGCCGACGTGTGGTCGGTGACGTCCTGGAACGAGCTGCGCCGCGACGCCCTCGAATGCGAGGAGCACAACCTCCGTCGGCCCGATGAGCAGGCGAAGGTCCCGTTCGTGACGCAGCAGCTGCAGGATGCGTCCGGTCCCGTCATCGCGGTCAGCGACTTCATGCGAGCCGTCCAGGACCAGATTTCGCGTTGGGTACCGGGCGACTACTGCTCGCTGGGTACCGACGGTTTCGGGCACTCGGACACGCGTGGGGCGCTGCGTCGTGCCTTCAACGTCGACGGTGAATCGGTCGCGGTCGCCGCGTTGCGCGAGTTGGGCCGCCGTGGTGAACTTCCGGCCGAAGCTGCCGCCGAAGCCGCACAGAAGTACGCCATCACCGACCCGGCTGCCGCCGATGCCGGCGAAGGCGGGGGCGACTCCTAAAGCGACATACGCGAAGGGGTCCGTGCGGGTTGTCACCCGCGCGGACCCCTTTGTCGTTCCCGCTGTACCTCAACGTTTCAAAGCCGAATCGGTCTTGGTGCGCCGGATCAGATGGGACGATGAGCGCATGCAGTACCGCACTCTCGGCCGCACGGCTTTGAAGGTCGCCCCCTTGGTGTTGGGGACGATGAATTTCGGCAACAACATCGACGAATCGGCGTCGTTCGACATCATGGACCGCGCGCGCGAACTCGGCCTAAATTTCTTTGACACGGCCAACGCCTATGGCGGCACACGTGGCGAAGGCATCACCGAAAAGATCATCGGCAACTGGTTGAGTCAGCGGCGTAGCCGTGACGACATCGTCCTCGCCACGAAGGTCTACGGGACCATGGGCGACGGCCCAAACGACCGCGGCTTGTCGGCACGACACATCGTCGCGGCATGTGAGCAGTCGCTGCGCAGGTTGCGCACCGACCACATCGACCTGTATCAGATGCATCATGTCGATCGTTCGGCTTCGCCTGACGAAATCTGGCAGGCAATGGATCTACTCGTGGCCCAAGGGAAGGTGCGTTACGTCGGGTCGTCGAATTTCGCCGGCTGGCACATCTCCGCCCTCCAGGAGCAGGCGGCGCGGCGGCACAGTCTCGGGCTCGTGTGCGAGCAGTCGATATACAACCTGCTCAATCGCTATGTCGAGCTGGAGGTGGTTCCGGCGGCGCAGCATTACGGTCTCGGGGTCATCGCCTGGTCCCCGCTGCACGGCGGCGCCCTGTCGGGTGTGTTGCGGAAGATGGCCGACGGAGACGGTGAACGGTCCCTGCAGGGCCGTTCGGCCGCGGCGGTCGAGTCGCACCGTCATCAGCTTGAACAGTGGGAGGAGTTCTGCCGCCGGGGCGGCTGGTCGGCCAGCAACGTCGCTTTGGCGTGGTTGTTGAGCCGTCCGGGCATGACCGGGCCGATCATCGGTCCGCGCACGCTGGCACAGTTGAACGAGGCCATGTCATGTCTGGACATTGCGCTGAGCGATGCCGATCTTGCGCGGATCGACGAGATCTTTCCACCGGTCGGTAACGGCGGTCCCGGGCCCGAAGCTTGGGCGTGGTGAGGCCCCCAGGCCGCGGTGGTCAGTCGACCTCGTTGGGCATCCACACATACGGCGTGGTCGTGGTCACGGCCGTGAAACCGAGGCGTTGCAGTATCGGCCGAGAGTCGACGGAGGCGTCCACCTGCAAATACTTGATGGCGCGCCGGTGTGCGAGTTGGGCGCGCCAGGTCACCATCGCACGGTAGATCCCGTGTCCTCGCCACGACTCGGCCGTGGCTCCTCCCCACAGTCCCGCGAATTCGGTTCCGGACTCAATCTCCAGCCATGCCGCCGCTACGATCCGGCGTCCCGTTTCGGCTACGAATACCGCGTAATCGTCGCCCATCGCGGATACACGGGCCGTCAAGTCGTCGGCCAGCCGACTACGGTCCGTCTGCCACACGTCCGATTCGAAGTCCGCGATGCGCGACATGTCGACAGTGGCGGTAGTGCGTCGGATCGTCACGTCGCGCGGAATCGCCACTTCGGTCACGTGCTCGGCGGTCGTGCCGATCATGACGGTCTCGGTCGGTTGCGGAACGAAGCCGGCAGTGACCAGGCGACGCGGCAGGCTGGTCGGCAGGTCGTGTTCGCGCAGCTTCCATTCGACGGCTTCGCCCCGCTCGGCGAAGAAATCGCGTTGCGCGGCAATGAGCGTGTCCAAGTCATCGCCATCGACGCCGAGCACAGCGGGCGGCTCGATGAGCCCGCACGACAGCCCCACGACACGTACGAGCGGACCCACCCGTTCGACTGTCGTCGCGGCCGGCACATGTCGCGGAATGCGTCTGCGCAATTGGCGGTCGTATTCGTGCAGCAGGGATTGAGCGTCGGTCATTGCCGAAGCTTAAGCACCGTACGCGTCACAACCAACCGATTAACGGCTCCGGACAGAATCGGCGCCGGGCTCCCATCACCCGGTACCGATTCCCGATGCTTTGGACCGGATGGCACACTCAATGGGTAACTCCACAGAGATATGATTCGAACACAACTGCCCCGGGGAGTGCCCTTGAGACACTCGCAGTCTCCCACCGACGCAACGGTATCGGTGATCGAACGTCAACTCGCCACGCTGCGCGACGCACGGAACCAGATGTCGTACGCCCGCGACGTCAGCCAGCAGCTCGTGGACGACCTCGCCGGCGAACTCACCAGCCACTCCAACGACATAGCCACGGTGACGTGCACGGGCACCGGTAAGGTCGCGCGCGTCACGCTCGACAGCAACGCCTACTACTCCGCCGGTGATGCACAGATCTGTGCCGCGATCCTCGAAAGCCGCAGGATCGCGCGGCACGAGGCGCTGCGTGATTCCGCGTCCCTGGCCGAAGCGGAAGCGAACCAAGCCAAGAGGTACCCATGAACACGGATGAATCCCCCGTTTCCGATGCCAGCAGACAGGCACGCGAACACGAGGACCGGTTGCGCGACACCCCGGTCGAAGCGACGTCGCACAAGAACATCGTCAAGGTGATCCTCAATGGGCTTGGCGATGGCATCGAGATGCGCTTCAAACCGAACGCCACGCGGCAGTACGCCCACGACAGCATGGGCGAGCTCGTGACCTCGGCGCTTCAGGCCGGGGACCGCGCGGTCGAAGCCGTGGCACTGCATGCTTTCGGGAGCATCACGGCCGGCGACGACACCGTTGACGGCTGGAACAGCCACCGCGACAGTGCGGCCTCGACCGTGGCCGAATGCTTCAGCGGCACCCCCCAAGCCAACCGCGTCGTGCGGTCGAGGAAACACGATGGCTGACGATATCGACACCGTGCTGGAGCGGCTGCCCGAAGATCTGCGGCCCGCGGCGCGGCAACTGTGGGAACGCTCCAGCTTGGTCACAAAGGACGTTACGGAGACCTTGGCCGCGTCGTTCGCGTTGCTGCAGCATCTCAAGGCCGACCCACAGCAGCTGGAGGGCGGCCACGACCGGTTGACGACCCAGCTGCGCAGCCAGCTCGATATGGCTAAACAGGACATCGACCGGACCCGACCGGCCCTGGCCGAGGCGTGGAGCGGCCAGGGCGCCGGCATGTTCACCAGTTACATTCCGCAGCTGTTGACGGCGGTCCAATCCTGCCAAGACAATGTCGATCAGGTCTCAGAAGCGGTCGGCATGTTTCACCAGTCCGTTGCCGCATTGTGGACCGCAGTCGTCGAACGCACCCGTCGTACAACGGCCGAAGTGGTGGCCGCCGTGGCCGCTGGAGGAAACCAGTCGTTCCTTGCCGCCCCGCCCGTTATGGACGTGATCGACAAATACGCCGATTACGTCGAGGAGCTCACGAAAACCCTGCTCGAGTTGACCAACGACAAACACGCGGCAGGCACGAAACTGACCGAGGCCGACACCGTTCCGCCCGGGTGGATTGCGGGGGCCCACGGCGAGCCACAACTGCCGCACCTGTCCGCCGAAACGGACCGCGAAGCGTCATCACAGTCCACCACCGTCAGCGTTGATGCCGCCGCCATGGCCCAATTGACGGAAACGTTCACTGACAACAGCCGCTACTGGCGCAGGGCAGCCGACTACAACCGACAGATCAGCGATGAACTGCTCAAACCGGAGTCATTCGGCCTCGCCGGGATCCACTTCAGCAAAGACCTGCAGCGGATTTTGGAGCGCGACCGCGGAATGTACGCCGCCGTCGGCGGCCGTCTGCAGCGCATGGCCGAGGTATTGCGGGCCGTCGCCGACGGCTCCGCCCACACCGACGCCGAAGTCGCAGCCGAACTGCGCCAGCACCTCGATGACGTGGAGTGATCGCCGCATGCCAGGCTTAGCGAATGGAGCTGGCAGCGACGATAAAAAAGGTCGAACGCGCCGCGGGGGCCCTGGCCACGCAGAGCGTCGCGCGCATGGACGAAAAACTGCCGTGGTTTCGCGAACTTCCCGCCGACCAACGGTCGATGGTGATGCTCGTGGCGCAAGCGGGTGTGTCCTCGTTCGTGACTTGGCTGCGCGAACACGGTAAAAATCCCGAGGTCAGTGACGAGGTGTTCGACGCCGCACCCTCGGATTTGGCGCGCTCGATCAGTCTGCAGCACACTGTCGCGTTGGTGAAGGTGACGGTCGACGTCGTAGAGGAACAGGTCCCGCACTTGGCTGCGCAGGGCGACGAGACGGCGCTGGCGATCGAGATCCTGCGGTTCTCCCGCGAGATTGCGTTCGCGGCCGCACGTGTCTACGCACGCGCAGCCGAAAGCCGCAGCACCTGGGATGCGCGCCTTCAAGCGCTCGTCGTGGACGGTCTACTGCAGGGCGACGATGGCGACGAACTGGCGGGACGGGCCGCGGCCTTGGGCTGGTCGGATTCGCCGCCGGTGTCGGTGACGGTGGGTCGTTCTCCCGGCGGCGAGGCGTCGGCGATCCTGCATAGCCTGCACCGGGCCGCCCGGCGCTTGGGCGTCGACGTGATCGCCGGCGTCCACGGCGACCGTCTCATCCTCGTGCTCGGCGGTGCCGAGGCGCCCGAGCAGGTGATCACCCAGTTGGAACCTCAATTCGGCGACGGCCCGATAGTCGTGGGCCCCACCACAGTCAGCCTGTCCGAGGCGACCGTATCGGCACAGGCGGCGCTGGCGGGGCACCGAGTCGCGCCGGCATGGCCGGATGCGAAGCGTCCCGTATCTGCCGACCAACTGCTTGCGGAGCGTTCGCTCGGCGGCGACACTCATGCCCGTCGCATGTTGCGGCGCGACGTCTACGGCGAGTTGCGGCGCGCCGGTGGATCGCTGCTGCAGACCGTCGATGTTTTCTTCTCGCAAGGCGCGGTCCTGGAGGCCACGGCGCGCGAACTGTTCGTCCACCCCAACACGGTGAGGTACCGCCTCAATCGTGTTACCGAAATAACTGGTTTTTCACCTATTGGGTCGCATGATGCATTTGTTCTTCGTGTGGCGTTGGCCATAGGACGGCTAGAACCGACCCATGACACCGGGCGTTAGCCCTGGTCTACGAACCGTTTTAGAGGAACCCTACAAAACTATTCGGCAGATATCGTGACTGGCGCCAGCGGCCGAACAGGTCGATATAAGCGACAGTCATAAGCGTGCATTCAGTTTTGGCCCCCGGACAGGGCTCTCAAACACCAGGATTCTTGCGACCGTGGCTCGAAGTCGCTGGAGCCAAGGAAACGCTCGAGCGCTGGTCCCAACTGTGCGATCTCGACCTCGTACATCTCGGTACGGAAGCCGATAAGGACGAAATCACCGACACCTCGCGCACCCAGCCGCTGATGGTTGCCGCGGGCATCCTCGCCGCGGACCACCTGCCCGATGACTTCGCGGGCGTCGTCGCTGGTCATTCCGTCGGCGAACTCACCGCCGCCTACCTCGCCGGTGTGCTCAGCGCCGACAACGCTGTCATGCTCGCGGCGATACGGGGACGCGCTATGGCCGAAGCCTGCGCCCTCATCCCCACCGGAATGTCCGCCGTCCTCGGCGGCAACCCCGATGAGGTGCTCGCCGCCATCGAATCGGCCGGCGCATACCCCGCCAATCAAAACGGCGGGGGTCAGGTCGTGGCAGCCGGCACGCTCGAAGCGTTGGAGAAGCTCGCTGCAGCCCCGCCACAGAAGTCACGGATCCGGCCGTTGGCTGTCGCCGGCGCATTCCACACCCCGTTCATGCACACTGCTCATGAGAAACTGTCGACGGCCGCCGCTGACATGGATTTCGCGGACCCGAAAGTGACGTGGCTGTCCAACTACGACGGCACCCCGGTCACGAGCGGCACAGACGCACGCACGCGTCTGGTAGAGCAAGTGACGGCCCCGGTTCGCTGGGACGCGTGCGTCGAGGGCCTACGGCAACGCGACGTCAGCGGCATGGTCGAGCTACCTCCCGCAGGGGCCCTGGCCGGCATGGTTAAACGACAGCTGAAGGGCGTCCCCGTTATCAAACTCAACACGCCCGATGACCTGGATTCGGTCACCGAGCTCCCCGATCAAGCGGAGGACGCTCAATGAGCAGCATCGGTTCGCGCGTACTCAGTGTGCGCCACTATCAACCATCCCGAGTGCTCACCAATGAGGACTTGACGAAGATCGTCGACACCAACGACGAGTGGATTCAAAGCCGGGTCGGGATCCGCGAACGGCGTATCGCCGACTCCGAGACCGTCGCCGACATGGCCACTTATGCCGCGCGCAAGGCGCTGGCCGCGTCCGGACTGGATACCTCCGACATCGACCTGGTCGTCGTCGCCACGTGCACCATGGTTGACCGCGTACCGAACACGGCTTGCCGTGTGGCGGAACAGCTCAACATCGACGCTCCCGCCGCCTTCGACATCAACACGGCCTGCTCCGGCTTCTCGCATGCCATGGCAACCGCCGATCACGCCATCAAGGCGCGCGCAGCCAAAAACGCGATCGTCATCGGCGTGGAGAAACTCACCGACTTCACCGACTGGACGGACCGTTCCACTTGCATCCTGTTCGGCGATGGTGCCGGCGCGGCCGTCATCACGGCGTGCGATGAAGAGGAAAGCGGGGTGGGCCCGGTCGTGTGGGGCTCGGTGCCCAGCATGAGCGACGTCGTGCGGATCGAATCGAACCATCCTTATGTCGCTCAGGAGGGCCAGACGGTTTTCCGGTGGGCGATCACCTCTCTGGCACCGATGGCGCGTCAAGCTGCCGAGGCCGCGGGTGTGAAGCCGGACGAAGTCAAGGCATTCGTCCCGCACCAGGCGAACCTGCGCATCATTGAGGGAATTTCGAAAAAGCTCGGAATGCCCAACGCTCACATCGCGACAGACATTGTGGAATCCGGAAATACGTCGGCGGCATCGGTTCCGTTGGCGCTGTCCAAACTTGTCGAAGGGGGCGAGGTCTCCTCGGGGGACCCGATCCTGTTGTTCGGCTTCGGTGGCGGCCTGACCTACGCGGGTCAGATCATCCGCTGCCCGTAACGAAGAAACATCACATCGAAAGGAAACACCATGAGTTCACGCAAGGAAATCATCGAAGGCCTCGCCGAGATCCTGGAAGAGGTCGCCGGTGTAGACCCGGCCGACGCCACCGAGGAAAAGAACATCGCCGATGACCTCGACGTCGACTCGCTGTCCATGGTCGAGGTCGTCGTCGCCGCGGAAGAGAAGTTCTCGGTGAAGATCCCCGACGATGACGTGCAGTCGCTCAAAACCGTTGGTGACGCCGTCACCTACATCGAGAAAGCACAGGCTTAACAGTGACTGACGTTGTCGTAACCGGGCTCGGCGCCACGACACCGCTCGGCGGTGATGTGGCCACCACCTGGCAGGCGCTCCTCAACGGCGAGTCCGGAGTGGGGCCCCTCACCCAAGAATGGGCCAAGGAACTTCCCGTCCAAATCGCTGCGCAGCTACGCGAAGAGCCGTCGACGAAGATCCCTCGGGTACGGCAACGTCGTTTGGACCGCAGCGAACAGATCGCACTCATCGCGGCCCAAGAAGCACGCGAGGACGCGGGGTTCGAGACCTTCGAGCTCGACCCCGAAAGGCTCGGCGTCTGCTTCGGCAGCGGCATCGGCGGGGCCGTCACGCTGCTGGAACAGGACGACATTTTGGAAGAGAAGGGACCGCGGCGGGTTTCGCCCCACACGGTCCCAATGTTGATGCCGAACGGTCCGGCCGCGTGGATCGGTCTCGAAGCGGGAGCAAAGGCGGCGGTGCATGCGCCGACGAGCGCATGCGCCACCAGCGCCGAAGCTCTCGCGTGGGGGCACGACATGATCACCGCCGGTCGGGCCGACATCGTGATCGCGGGAGGCTGCGAGGCGGTCGTGCATCCGCTGCCGATCGCCGGCTTCGCCTCCATGAAAGCGATGTCGACGCGCAACGATGAACCGACGAAAGCTTCACGGCCGTGGGACAAGAACCGCGACGGTTTCGTCCTCGGTGAAGGTGCGGGCGCGGTCGTCCTCGAGCGCGCCGACCACGCGCGTGCACGAGGCGCCAAGATTTACGCGCACCTGGCTGGCGCCGGCATGACCTCCGACGGCTACGACATCGTGGCGCCGGACCCGGAGTGTCGGGGCGGCATGCGCGCGATATCGATGGCGTTGCGTCAAGGCGGCGTGCAAGCTAGCGACGTCGGCCACGTCAATGCTCACGCGACCTCGACACCCGTCGGTGACATGGGCGAGGCACACGGTGTGGCTAAAGCGATCGGCACGCACCCGATCGTCACCAGCACTAAATCGATGACTGGTCACCTTCTGGGCGCGGCCGGCGCCGTGGAATCGATCTCGGTCATCAAGGCACTCCACGACGGCGTCATCCCGCCGACCATCAACCTGGATGAACCAGACGACGCACTCGACATCGATGTCGCCGCGCACACCGCGCGTAAGGCCGACATCCGGGCCGCGATCAATAATTCGTTTGGTTTCGGCGGACACAACGTCTGCCTCTTGTTCACCAAGGCCTAGGAGGTCGACAGTGTCCACCCTTCCAGCAGAAACCACCGAAACCAGTACCGATCCTCGCGATCCGTTGCCCCGCGTCACCGCGCTGTTCGACGCAGGAACCATGTCGCCGATCGTCCAGGGTGATAAGTCCGGCGTTATGACGGCGCGTGGCGACATTTGCGGTTCGCCCGCGATCGTCTACTGCTCCGACGCCCAAGTCAAAGGCGGCGCTATCGGCGTCGAAGGCTGCGGCCACATCGTCGACGCCATCGATACGGCTGTGCGCGAACGCATTCCGGTCGTGGGGATCTGGCACTCGGGCGGAGCCCGGCTGGCCGAAGGCGTGGTCGCGCTCAACGGAGTCGGCGACGTGTTCGCGGCGATGGTGCGCGCGTCCGGCCGCGTGCCCCAGATTTCGGTGGTGCTCGGTCCGGCGGCGGGAGGCGCCGCGTACGGTCCGGCCCTCACAGACATCGTCATCATGTCCGATACGGGGCGTGTATTCGTGACGGGCCCCGAGGTCGTGAAGTCGGTGACCGGTGAGGAAGCCGACATGGAAAGCCTCGGTGGCCCGATGGTGCACGGCAAGAAGTCCGGCGTCGCGCACGTGACCACCAAGGACGATGCGTCCGCCCTTCGCGCCGCGCGCGACCTGGCCTCGCTCCTAGGTAAGCAGGGCCGACTGCAGCCCGATGACGCCCTCGATACCGAAGACTTGGGCGAATCGTTGCCGGAGCAGCCCAACCGGGCCTACAACGTCAAACCACTGGTGACTCGCCTGCTGGATGCCAGTGACGACACCGAGACCCCGATCGAGCTTCACAGCAAATGGGCACCGAACATCGTGACCGTGTTGGGCAGGTTCGCCGGCCGCACCGTCGGTGTCATCGCGAACAACCCGATGCGTTTGGGTGGTTGCCTCAACTCAGAAAGCGCGGAGAAAGCCGCGCGTTTCGTGCGCATGTGCGACTCGCTCGGTGTACCGCTCGTGGTCTTGGTCGACGTCCCCGGGTACCTTCCCGGGCTCGGCCAGGAATGGGACGGTGTCGTCCGTCGCGGAGCGAAACTGCTGCACGCTTTCGCCGAGGCGGTGGTACCGCGCGTCACGTTGGTCACCCGCAAGGCGTATGGCGGTGCTTACATCGCGATGAACTCGCGCGCGCTCGGCGCGACCGCGGTGTTCGCGTGGCCGTCGGCCGAGGTCGCTGTCATGGGCGCGCCCGCGGCGGTCAACGTGCTGCATCGCAAGACGCTGGCCGCGGCCGACGACGACGAGCGCGAGGCGCTACGGACGAAATTGATCGCCGAACAGGAACGCGAAGCCGGTGGTGTCGCGAAGGCTGCGGAGATCGGTGTGGTCGACGAAGTCATCGAGACCTCCCACACTCGTCACCGGATCGCGGAGGCATTGGCTTCCGCCCCGGCAGCGAGGGGCGCACACGGCAACATTCCTCTGTAACACTGCCTCGACGGCGGGCGGGCGACACCAACTGTCGCCTGTCCGCCGCCATTTTTGGTCAAGCACGCATGAATCCGGTATCGGGCGGGTATACATCAGCCATGGATTTCATACTCTGGATTTTGGCTGTAATACTCGTGATCTCCGGCATCGTTTCCCTGTTCCGGAAACAGTTCTTGTGGGGGATCGTGCTCATCGTGGTGGGTCTGCTCGTGGGGCCCGGCGGCGTCAGCATCTTCACCTGAGCCGCTACGTTTTCGCCGAGCCGTCGTCCATGGCTTCATTCGCCAGGGCGTCGGCTCGCGCATTCTGAGCCCTCGGGATCCATTCATAGGAGACGGAATCAAATTTTGCCGCAAGTCGCTGCGCATCGGTAGCCAGCGGTTTCAGTCCCGGGTTGCGGATCTTCCAGTTGCCGTTCATTTGTTCCACGACCAGTTTCGAGTCCATTCGCACCCTCACCTCGCGTGCCCCAAGTTGAGCCGCCGCTTCGAGGCCCTTGATGAGCCCGGTGTATTCGGCAACGTTGTTGGTCGCGACCCCGATGAAACCGTTGCGGTCGATCAGGACGTTATCGTCCTCATCGCACACGATCGCACCGTATCCGGCCGGCCCCGGGTTACCGCGCGAACCGCCGTCTGCCTCCACTATGACCCGATTGATACTCACAGCCCGGACTCCTGAGTTCGCACGAGGATCGCACCACAGTTGTCGCAGCGCATCACGTCGCCGGGAGCGGCAGCACGTAGTCCCGCGAGGTCGCCGCCGGACTGTTCGATTCGGCAGGATTCGCATTTGCGGTGACGCAGCAGTGCCGCGGCGATCGGCTGTCGCTTACGCAGCCGCTCATAGAGCTCGACCAGTTCCTGGGGAAGGCTCTCGGAGATCGACGTCCTCGCCGTCTGTTCGTCTTGCAACTGCGAATCGATCTGGCTGATCTTGTCTGCTAGCCGGGCCTCGGTAGCGGCGAGGTCCTCTTTGTGACGGGCCACGACCTCGTCATCGGCGACCGCGGCCGCCTGGGCTTGTTCGCGTTCCTCCATGAGCTCGAGCTCATGGTCTTCCAGCTCCGATTGCCGCCGCGCCAACGTTTCCAGCTCCTGGGTCAGGCTTTCGAGCTCCTTCGGGCTGGCGGAACCCGACAGTTGCCGGTCGCGATCTTTTTGGGCCCGGGCACGAACCTGCTCGATTTCCCGTTCGACTCGAGAAATGTCTCGTTCCAAATCGGAAGCGTTCGCGCTGTGTTGCGCCTGTTTGTCCGTGATCTCGTTGATCAGCTTGCGCAGCTGCGCGATCGTTTCCGTCTCAGGCACGTTTTTTCGTGCGTGGGTCAGTTGCATCAATGCGGTATCGGCGCGTTGAAGGTCAAGCAGTCGTTTCTGATCTGACGGGTCAGCGTGCACACGCGCTCCTTAGTTCGACGACGCGTGGAGAGTCCACGGATCTGTGTTTACGTCGCTCACCACGGTATCGATTTGGCAAGTGGCGGCCACCTGGGAGGCCACCAAGTCCAGCCAGGGACGCTCTGTAGCCCAGTGAGCAGCGTCGATGAGTGCGGGCCCTTCTTCCTGGTCGTGTTCGCTGGCGCGGTGATGCCGCAGGTCAGAGGTCACAAAAGCATCCACCCCGGCACTTTTCGCGGCCCCAAGGTAGCTGTCGCCGGACCCGCCGGAGACAGCAACGGTGCGTACGATCCGCTCCGCCGCTCCGGTGGCCCGCACGCCCCAGGCTGTGGGAGGTAGGACGCGCGCGACGTGTTCAATAAACTCCGACAACCGCATCGGCGCCGGCAAGGCCCCGATGCGTCCGATGCCGACGCTGGTGTTCTCGATCGGGTCCAACGGCCGCAACTGCGTCAGGCCTATGCGCTGCGCCAACGCATCCGATACGCCAGGGTTGGCCACGTCGGCGTTCGTGTGCGCGACGTACAGACCGATTCCCGCTTCAATGAGCGTGTGGACCATCTCGCCCTTATAGTCGAGCGGAGCGACGCTGTTGACTCCTCGTAGGTACAAGGGATGATGCGTGACCAGAAGTTGCGCACCGCGTTGCTGTGCTTCGGCCACCGTCTCGGGTACGCAATCGACCGCGAATGCCACGGTGTCAACTGTTCGTTGAGGCCTGCCACACACCAGGCCGACGGAGTCCCAGTCCGAAGCCCATTCCTCGGGGTAGTACCGATTGAGGAGCGTCACGATTTCTTGGATGGTCATGCTCATGCGCTGAGGCTACCCGGTGTGGTCGAGGCCCTCAGCCCCGCTGATAATCGCTAGGCCGCGATGCCCATGTTGCGGGCCAACCGGTGTACTTGTGGCCCCACCGACCCGCTACTACGTCGCATCAGGTCACTGACGATATCGTGCGCCAACGGGCGACAACGGATTTCGTGTGCCGCACTGCGGTCGGCCATGACGATCGCGTTGCCGGCGCGGTCCAGGTCGCCGCTTTGGGCGCAGCCGCGGGCCAAGTCCAGGTAGTGGTGGCCGCGGCGTTCCGGTACGAGTTGCTGAAAACGCTGCGGGGAGATCGTTTTGTGGATCTGGCAGGCAAGGCGCCCCTCCCCCAGTTCGACCGCGGCTGCCACTCGGTGCAGCTGCACATTGGTGGGGCTGAACGAGGTCCAGTAGTGGTTGTGGCCCTCCCCTACGCGTTCAGCCGCGTTCGATGCCGAACGCAGCAAGTCCTTTGTGGTTGTGGCTTCGCCAGCGAGCGACGCCGCCATCGCGCCCTGCAGCAACAAGGTGCCGTAGACACTTAGGACCGCTGGATCCGCCTGTTTGAGCTGACCGATGTCGGCCATCATGCCGTGGGCGACCTGGATGTTGATGTCCAATGCGGCCTGAAACCTGCCGAGGGAACGCAGAGCATTCGCTACTCGAGTGGTGGCGGTTCCGATCAGGAGCGGGTCGTCGCAGCGTTGCGCCGCGCTGATCGCACGGTCGGCCGCGAGCCACGCCAGCTGCGGTTCGCCCAGCTTGCGTAGGACCGTGGAGGCGATCTGATAGATCTGACTGATCAGGCTCGCCGCTTTAGGGCGCTGTTCTTCGGCGACACATTCCTCGACCATTGGTGCGCGTTTCAGCAGCGCAATCAGATCGTGGGCCAATTCGGGGTAATTGGCTTTTTCGTAGGCATGCCATGCATGATTAACGGACTTTTCCAGGTCCGCAATGGATGTTGTTTCCAACGGTGCCGCGTTCAAATACCGGCCCAGTCGTTCATACCGTTCCAATGCCGCGCGAATACTGTCGACTTCGACCTGGTCAATGCAATTGACCTGTTCCGCGCGTCGGGTCGAGTCGCGTCCCATCAACTGTTGAGCATCGATTGTGAGCGAGTCGGCGATCTCATTGAGCACCGAAAACTTGTCGAGGCGCCGCACGCCGCGCTCGACCTTGTCCACCCAACTCTTCGATTTTCCGATGCTGTCGGCGAATACTTGCTGCGACATTCCGCGCCGCTGCCGCCAGTACGCCACGCGCCTACCGATAGGCTGTTCGGACCACTCCACCTCGTACCCCACAGTCCAATCCGGAGTTAATGGTTAATGGCGTGACAGCGCCAAAGCGTGGCTGGTTGAATTCCCGCGCACAGCGCCGTCACCCTGCCTTACAAAACGAACTCCGGAATGATTAGTAACGGTTGTAAAAATGTTTGTCCATAGGGTGTTTCTAGCACCAACGCTCACCGGTGTCGATTTTGTCGCTTCCCATAACTGCACGAACGAGTGATTTTTGTACATGCAAATGCATGTGCAAACGCACCAAGCAGGACTAGCAGCCCTTGTCAGATATGCGACACTTTAACCTCAGCGCGATCAAATCGCTACATCATGTTGACCGCGTTATCTCGGTCACACGTGGCTACAGCGCCAAGTACCGTTCCAACTCATACGCGGTGACCTGGCGACGATAGTCGTCCCATTCGGTCTGCTTATTCTTCAAGAAGAAGTCGAAAACGTGCTCGCCGAGGACCTCGGCGACAAGTTCGGACTCGGCCATCACGTCAATCGCCTCGGCCAGGTTCGCCGGCAAAGTGCGATACCCCGCCGCGGCCCGTTCGCGATCCGACAGCGCCCAAACGTCATCTTCGGTACCGGGCGGCAGCTCGTAGCCTTCCTCGATACCGCGCAGCCCCGCCCCCAACAAGACCGCGAACGCCAAATACGGGTTCGCGGCCGAGTCGGGCGAACGCAGTTCCACCCTGGCCGAATTCGGCTTTCCGTAAGCAGGAACCCGCACCAGAGCCGAACGATTGCGATGCCCCCAGCACACGTAGGCGGGCGCCTCCGTGACCCGATTGGGCATCGGCATCGGAAACAGGCGCTTATAGGAATTGACCCACTGGTTTGTGATCGCCGTGTATTCCGGGGCGTGATGCAACAACCCGGCGATGAACGCCTTGCCTGTAGCCGACAGCTTTATCTCATCGGACGGATCGTGAAAGGCGTTCTCTTCACCTTCGAACAGCGACAGATGGGTGTGCATACCGTTGCCAGGCTGCAGCGCCAACGGCTTCGGCATGAAGCTGGCGTGCACGTCTGCCGCCGAAGCGACCTCCTTGACGACATGGCGGAACGCCATGATGTTGTCGGCTGTGGCCAAGGCATCGGCGTAACGCAGATCGATCTCCTGCTGCCCAGGTGCGACCTCATGATGGCTGTACTCCACCGATATGCCGATCCGTTCCAATGACAGGATTGCTTCGCGCCGGAAATCGCGCGCGACGGCGTGCGTCGTGCTGTCGAAATACCCTCCGTTGTCGACGGGAATCGGCATTCCCGTCTGCGGGTCCACACCCTCGAAAAGGAAGAACTCGATCTCAGGATGGGTGTAGAACGTGAAGCCGCGGTCAGCGGCCCTCGACAACGCGCGCCGGAGCACATGGCGCGGATCGGCCCAGCTCGGTGCGCCGTCGGGGCTGACGATGTCACAAAACATCCGCGCGCTCTCACCGAATCCGGCGCCCTCGAACGGGAAAACTTGGAAAGTGGTCGCGTCCGGCATCGCCACCATGTCGGATTCATAGACACGCGCGAACCCTTCCACTGCGGATCCATCGAAGCCGATGCCCTCGTCGAAAGCGGACTCCAATTCGGCCGGCGCGACACTGACCGACTTCAACGTCCCCAGCACATCGGTGAACCACAGCCGCACGAAACGAATGTCTCGTTCCTCCAAAGTACGCAGCACGAATTCCTGCTGAGGTTGCATGGCATTCCCTTCGACGTGGACGCTGTCGCCAGTGTGCACCCATCGCTGGAACGGGCAGCTCTCGGCCGTACTGCATCAACAATGCGCGCACCTGACAGTATTGCCCTATGCCTTATGAACACGTGATCTTGCCGGATGTGTCACAACTATCGATCGGCATCCTCGGAGGCACCGGCGCGCAGGGACGTGGGCTCGGCTACCGCTGGGCTCGTGCGGGCCACCGGGTCACCCTCGGTTCCCGCGACGCGCGACGCGCACACGACGCCGCCACCGGCCTCGCCGCGATGCTCGCCCCCGACGCCGCGATCGCGGGAACCGACAACGAAACGGCCTGCGACAACGACATCGTGCTAGTGGCAGTGCCGTGGGAGGGTCACCGCGAACTCCTGACGGGACTGGCTGACGCCCTCCGCGACCGCATCGTCATCGACTGCGTTAATCCGCTGGGGTTCGATTCGAAGGGCCCGTATGCATTGCCGGTCGCCGAAGGCAGCGCGGCGCAACAGGCGGAGCAGATACTGCCGCGGTCCCGCGTGACGGCCGCGTTTCACCACGTCTCGGCTGTCACCCTCGCCGACCCCGACGTCGACACGGTCGACACCGATGTGATGGTTCTGGGTGATGACCGCGAGGCGGCCACGACCGTCCAGGCGCTGGCCGGCCGGATCGATGGGGTTCGCGGCATCTATGCGGGCCGTTTGCGCAACGCTGCCCAGGTCGAGGCGATGACGGCGAACCTGATCGCGATCAACCGCCGCTATAAGGCCCACGCGGGATTGCGGGTGAGCAACCTGTGAAGGACGACCTCGGATACGAGGTCAGCGATGCGCCGGTAAAGCGTGTCGTGTCACTCGTGCCGTCCATCACCGAAACGGTCGCGCAGATAGCGCCGGAACTTCTGGTCGGCGCCACCGATTACTGTGTCCACCCTCCCGATCTCGATGTCTATAGAGTCGGCGGCAGCAAATACCCCAGTATGGACAAAATCCTCCAGTGTCGGCCGGACATGGTCTTGGCCAATGCCGAGGAGAACCGTAAGGAAGACGTCGAGGCGTTGCGGGAAGCGGGGATCCGCTGTTGGGTCTGCTTCCCGCGCACCACGGTCCAAGCATGCGACTCTGCCGCGCGCATGATCGAAGCGCTTTCGCTGCCCCAGCCCGACTGGATCGAGACCGCCAAGACGCTGTGGTCGGCTCCTGCGGTGACTGAGCGACGCGCGGTGATCCCTATCTGGCGCAAACCGTGGATGGTCCTGGGGCCCGACACGTTCGCAGGGGACGTCCTACGCCGGCTCGGCGTCGTCAACGTATTCGACGATGCCGCGCAACCGTATCCAAAAGTCACTCTGGAACAGATCCGGCACAAGACTCCCGACCTGGTCATCCTGCCCGACGAACCGTACCGGTTCACCGACGACGACGGCCCCGGATTCTTCCCTCAGACCCAATGCGCACTCGTGTCGGGTCGCCACTTGACCTGGCACGGCCCGAGCCTGTTGGAGGCGTACGACCTGCTGCGCCGACAGCTTCGTATCGACTGAATTCACACGACGTCGTCGTCGCGACGCGCACGCGTAGTGAGGTAGCGCCACACCAGGACGACCGTCACGATCAATGCCAGCAGTATCGACACGAACAACGGCTCAACGTTCAACATGCTGCTGAATCCCGACACGATGAAAGGCAGGACGAGACCGAGCATCGCAACGCCGGCGATCAATCGCGAATAACGCTGCATCCAGTTCACTCTCGCCTCCTTTCATCGCGGTCCCGTCATCAACACCGCCGCGGCCAAGCCGGCGCATGACGATTGCGGTGACTCCCAGACCCACGATGTTAAGCCCCATCATTATTGCCATAGCCAAGGGCAATCCGCCTTCGCCTATCACCGCACTGCCGACCGCCGTATAACCCAACGCTCCCGGAGTCGATCCGATCCCGGTCCCGGCCACGAAATGACGAAACCGCACCGATACGGCCCCGCAGGCATACGACAAGAGGCCGAAGTGCGAGATCGGAAGTACTCGTGCCGCCCACATGCCCACGACTCCGTGACGCGCAATCCAAGAATCGGTCCACACGATCGAGCGTTCCACGCGGGATGCACACCGCTGCCACCATTGCAGGCGCCGGCCACGCGTGCCCGACGACCACCGGTCCATCCGGTCGGCGATGAAATCGCGTCCGAGCCAATGCCCGAGCGCGAATGCGACTCCGGCCGCGAGCAAGCCACCGCAAAGGACGTAGACGAAACCGTGAAGCCAGCCGAATATGAGCCCGCAAGTGATGGACACAAACGTGCGCGGCACCATGCACAAAAGTGCGAGCGCGACCGCAAAAACAGCGAAGAAGCCGGGGATTGCCGGCAGTTCGGCAACGAACCGACGAATGCTGTCGGGCGAAGGGAGCGGAACGATCAGTGCGGCTATTCCGAGCGCCGCCACAAGCGCCACCAGCAGCGCGAAGCGTCGCGCGCGCCCTGACGCGGCGGTCTTGGTCACGCCGCAAACGCTACCGTCACGAGAATTCGTGTTCTGACGCGGGAAAGATCCCGTCACGGACTTCGTCAGCGTATTGAGTCGCGACCCGGGAGATGACCTCGGCGACGTTGCCGTAGCGCTTAACGAAGCGCGGTGTGGAGCCAGTGTTGAGCCCGGCGATGTCCTGCCACACCATGATTTGGCCATCCGTTTGCGCACCAGCACCGATGCCGATGGTCGGGATCGGCACTTCCTTCGTCACCTGGGCCGCGACATCGGCCGTCACCATCTCCAGGACGACACCGAAGGCACCGGCCTCGGCTACAGCGACCGCGTCTTCCAGCACCTTGCGCGCCTGTTCGGCCCGGCCGGCAACCCGGTAACCACCGACCTGGTGTTCGCTTTGCGGAGTGAAACCGATGTGCGCGAGAACGGGCACACCTGCGGTCGTCAATGTACGGATCTGTTCGGCGACGGACACGCCGCCTTCAAGCTTGACCGCGTGCGCGCCTTGCTTCATGAAACGCACCGCCGTCTCGTGAGCCTGCTGGCTGCTGACCTCGTACGAGCCGAACGGGAGGTCCGCCACGACGAGCGTACGTTTCGTCGACCGCGCGACCGCGCCCACCAAAGGCAGCAGTTCTTCGACGGTCACCGGGATCGTGGATTCGTAGCCGTACACGTTGTTGGCAGCGGAATCGCCGACCAGCAAAGCGGGAATGCCCGCTTCATCGAAGATGGCGGCCGTGTACCGGTCGTAGCTGGTGAGCATGGCGAACTTCTCGCCGCGTTCCTTCGCGCGCATCAGGTCGCGGGTGCGGATTCGGCTGGTCTTGCGGGCAGGGCCGTAGAGGCTGGGCACTTCACTGGGTACGGACATCAGTCACTCCTTAGCTTCCTCGAGGCCGCTTCGGGTCCCCGGGTGGTGTGTCATTGATGAGCGTAGTTGCCATGACGCGGGCGCGGTTGTGACGTACATGACTGTCGTTGCGACTCATTATTGAACGGCATATAGCGCGTCAGCGTCGCCCTGGTAACGGCCACGGGAACTTTCCATGGCTCGTATATGTGACGTGGCGCAAGTTATGCCGCAACGGGAGTGACAGCACGGTGGCATTGTGACCGACACGGCCCATTGATTCGTAATCACGGTTTCCTCCGCAGTGCCCACTTCACGACCTACGGCCGATGAGCAGGCAATTCGTATCGACCGGGTCGACGCATTCGACCGATACATGGTGCCGTTACCCGCTGCAACCATCGCCAACATCGGTCATCACCGACAGGGCTGCTTTTCGGAGCCGCCGATTGCACTTACCGACGTCACCCCGGAGTAGGTAGCGCAATCATTTCCCACCCGGATACAGCAACGCACGCAGAAAAGCTCTTCGTGATGTTCCCCCTATGGTTCACAAAGGATTTCAGATGCATCGCAAAATCAACAACGGCATTATTACGGCGAGCCTTTGTGCCGCGCTCGTGGTCATCGGTTCACCTTTTGCGTCATCGACGGACCCGGCCACTGCGGACCCGGCCACCCCGACACCTCGCGCTTCGTCGGTCGTGTTGACGACTCCCACCGAAGGTACGGTGTCGCACAACTATCAGGTCCAAAAGACCTTCTACTGGTGTTCAGCCGCCGCGGCACGCATCGCCTTGTCCACTCATGACGTCTCCGTCAAACAAAGCACGTTGGCCAAGTACATGGACGTCTCGCGCGACGGGGGGCTGCCGAACCTGAACAACTTGCGCGACGCGATGAATAAGTACAGCAAGGACGGCGGATACGAGCTGCGGCAATGGAAGAACGAAACCACCTTGCGTCAGCAGCTGACGAAGGACGTCATCAGCAATGTCGATTCCGGGCACGCCGTGATCATCAATGTCACGCGCATCGACAAAGCCAAATTCTCCGGCGGGCACTACGCCACGATCGTCGGGTACCGCGACGGCGGCAACGAATTCAAGATCGCCGACCCCGCGGACTCCTCCCGCGACGCAATCTGGCTATCTGCCAAGAACGTCGCGGACGGTGTCAAGCTCAACCGGTACGTGGCTTAGTCGGGTCATTACCGAATATGGCCGGAGCCGGTGGCGATGGGCAGCCACGGGCTCCGGCCGTATCGGCTTGCCGAGGCACACAGCGCTCAGCGCCGCGCGGTCTCGCTTCAGTATCGGCCATCGGCTACGCGTGGAACCCGCCGGAGCTCGCGTGGGAGACACCGATGCGGGCGGCACCGGTGTCTCCCACACACCGCGGCGTAGCGGCGATATCGGTCTCGACATCGCCGTCGACTGGACACGGCGTCACGAATCCTTGCTCGACCAGCCAAGCGTCGATTGCGGCGAAGAAACGTGCGCGCGCCGGTTTTGTCGATAGCGCCAAGTCGTGGCGTGCTCCGGTAATGCGTGCCCTCGCCACCTCGGGCCCGAGCTTATGCGACCACCGCAGGATCGCATCGGCGTTCAACACCGTGTCGGCGGCATCGCTGTCGCTGGTCCAATGCCGCGTACGCAGCGAGGTTTTCGCCACCATCACCAGCACGGGCACCTGCACGTTGAGACCACGGTGAACGCGACGTTGTGCGCGTCTGATCCCCCTGAGCCAGCCCATGCGTATCGGCGTACCGGAGTACGGCTTCCAGTCCAGGTTGAAGTCCCATTCACCGCGAAAGTCGGTGTGAAGGCCGAGAACGTTGACGCTGACGCCTTTGTGAGGCAGGGCAGCACGCGGCACCAGCAGTCCCGCGATGTCTATCGGCGCCATGAGTAGTCGCAGCATGGTGTCACTCATGTCGATACCGAGAAAGGGACTGTTGAGGATCAGCCCCTGCAACCAGTCGGCGTCGCCGAGCCGATGGGCCCACAGCGATGCGGTCAAGCCACCTGCCGAATGGGCGTATACCAGGATCCGGTCGTGCCCGGCGTTGCGGATCATCCGACTGGCGATGTCGAGTTCGGCGAAATATTGCGCCACGTGTCGGACGTAGTGGGGCGTCTGGTGCGGCAGTACGCTCCGTCCAGCTTTACGCAAGTCGATGGCGTAGAACGCATAACCGCGTTCCACGAAGTGGTCGGCGACGTGGGGATGAAAGAAGTAGTCGGAGAAACCGTGGATGTACAGCACCGCGTGACCGTTTCGGGGCGAGTCGGTGCGCGATATCAGTGTCGCCACGACGGGCCCTTCTTCGTCTTTGCCCAGGTCGATGGTGTCAGCGCGGTACGGGTCGTCCAAATGATCATGGGGCACGGTGTCATTTCTACCCCGATGACCCTCGGGTACCACACCCCGACTCGGTTACGTAGTGACATTAATTAAATACACATTCGAGTCAATGTGTTCCATACTTATCGATGCCTCGATTTCCAAATCGGAATCGCAGGCACACACGATTGCCCTAACGAAAAGGATGGTGCACGTGCGCTCTCGAATCACACGTCGACTCAGCCCAGCCACCGCTATCGCCGCATGCCTGGCGCTGGCAGTGACCTCCGCACCCGCCTCGGCCTCAGACCCCGAACCCGCCAAAGTAGAAGGCTCCTATGCGGTCTTCAACACGCCTGGGGAAAACGGCGAACGCGACTTCGCGGTCGAAGAACACATCATCGAACTCATCGACGGCACACCCTCCGGGGCCGAAATACACGGCTCGATGTTCAGTTGGACACGCGACACAGTCGCCCAAGCCTTGGCCGCAGCGCAAGAACGCGGTGTCGAAGTCAGCCTCGCCATCGACGCCGAAGGTAACAACGGCTCCACCAACAACGATCCCGACAACGAAGCAATAAAGACGCTCAAAGGGGCAGGGCTGACCGAACTGGTCTTCTGCACCGGTGACGGGGATTCCGATAGGCAACAGACCGGCTGCATCGCCGACCGCGACTACTCGATCAACCACAACAAGTTGTTCGCATTCTCCGAGACCGGCGATATGACCAACGTGGTCGTGTCCGCATCACAGAATATGACCAACAGCCAGAACAATCTGTTCAACAACGCGGTGGTCATCCACGGCGACGCGCAACTGTATGCGTACTTCGGGACGCACTTCGACAATCTGTTGGCCCAGAAGAAGAACAACGACTACTTCAACTCCGACGACGGTTACTTCCGCACCGAGGACAACAGCGTCACGGCCTACATGTTCCCGCGCGCCGATTCCTCCGGCGGCACCGATGTCGAGGCCAAAAGCGACACCGTGAATCTCGTACTTGGATACATCAACGCGCAGCCGTCGGACTGCGCGCTCGATGTCGTACAGGCACAATTCACGTCGCCACGTATGGCGGTCGCGGACCAACTCGTTCGCATCGCGAAACTCGGGTGCACGGTCAGAGTCGTCTATGGCAGCATGAGCGACAGTGTCCTATCGACACTGTCGGGGACCGAGAACCTCGAGGTCAAACGCTTCGAGGACAACTCGTCCGGCAACGAGAACGTGGTGAGTGTCCATTCGAAGTACCTTCTGTTCGAGGGCAAGTACAACGAGACCGCTGACCGACAGATCGTCTTCACCGGTTCCCACAACCTCACTGGGCCATCGCTGCGCAACCACGACGAGAACCTTCTGAAGATCGAGAACGCGACGACGACCGGCGATTTCGCGGAAAACTTCGAGACCGTGTGGTCACGGGCGAAATGCGAGTCGCCCGAAACCGGGGCCTGCCCGTAACGGAAACGGGGGTGGACACGAATTGTGTCCACCCCCGTTCATGCCGGGAAGAATTCAGGCGTACGACAGCATGTCGGCGGTGCGCTGCCGCAGCTCCGGGAGTCGGTCATACAGGGCCTGCCCCGGGCAGATGGTGTCATTGAAGTCTCGGTGGCCCTTGATGGCCGCGAACGGGTCCAGGTTGTACTGGGTACACAGCCACGCGCACGTTTGCACGAGCGAGCCGAACTGGCTGGTCGGGACTACGGTCCCGGCCTCGGTGTACGTTCCTTCGTTCTCAATACCGATCGTATGACCATTATGGTTTCCCACCTGCGTTCCGTAGGCCAGCTTTCCATCGCGGATCGCTTCGAAGCTGCGGTCACGACCTTCCATCACGTGGCCGCCTCGGCTGATCGTCAACTGCTGGCCGGCGTCGATCCAACCGTTATCGTCCATATGCAGATCCTGGATCTCGCGGGAGACTTGGAAGGCGTGTTTTTCGGAGAAGTCGTTGGTGTTCGGCCACACGGCGTGGTGGACCACGATCGTGTCCGGGGCGTCGATGATCTCGATGGGACTCGTGGGTGGACGGGCACCCCACGCCTGGCGGTCGTACAGAAGAACGGGCTCGCCCGAGGCATGGGCCGCGGCGGGAGCCGACAGGTCCACGGCGGACGCGAGCAGCCCGCCGGCAGCGACCGCGGCAGTAGATTGCAGTAGGCCACGACGGGATATCTGTGGTTTCCGAATTCGGTCAAAGCGTTTCATGGGCATCGCTTTCATGTGAGCGGAGTGGGTGGAATACGACCGTATTCCCCCTTCGCCGGGGCAAGGCGATAAATCATCATGGGACATTGCTTTGACGCATGTCAATACTGTTCGCCGACGGGAGCGACAGGCCCAGCGCGCCGTGTGCCGACATTGGGCTGGCCGACGACACGGTGATTCCACGCGATCCGCGGCTGATTATTGATATCGAACGGTATGGACAAAGGAACGATGCCGACACGCAGAAGGAAACGGCCTTGGGCAGATTAATGCTGAGACACGCAGCCGAGATTTAGCCTCACGCGATTGCGGTTAGCTAGCCTGAAACAGTAAGACGGGTAAAGACACAATAGACACTTTTTGGATCGCACCGAGTGCGATTCACCAACAGCGGTCCGACTCTACGCACCGCTTCTGTGATTTCGTTCGATGGAGATAGCTTTGTCCGACTCGACCGTTCGCTCTTCCAAACAGGATTCTCGCACGCACCTGGTTCTGCAAAAGGCCGCACAGTGGCGCGAGGAGCTCATGGCTTCCGCTTCCATCGACCAATTGCTCAATCCGGCCAGACGGTGCCGCCTCAATCCGGCGCAGATCGGCGCACAGCTCATTGCCGGTAAACCGGTCGACCTGGTGACGCTGCTCGCCGACACCGAGACGTCCACAACGCCTCTATTCGAACTCGCCGACGAGATCGAATACCACTATGAGCTCCTCGGCATCCAGACCGGCTACGTCGCCTTCGGATTCGCCACCTGGCACGGCGTCGACACCTCGACGCCCTCGCCGGTCCTGCTGTATCCGGTCGAAATTCAACGCCGACACGATTCGCTGCTCATGACCTTGGACAATGACCCGGCAGTCAACCCGGTCCTCATCGAACATCTTGCTTCGACGTATCGAGTCGAGGTCTCCAAAGAGCAGTTCCCCATACCCGACAACACCAACCCGCCCGCGGTATTGGACCGGGTCACGAGCCAATTGACACGTGCCGCTTCCGCGGTTCCCGGATTCGAGGTCGATGCCGCAAGCGCTTTGTGCTTCATGGACTTTTCGCGTTTCCATCTGGCGAAAGACCTGCAGCGAATGGAACCGGTCCTGCCGTCCAACGCGATCATCGCGGCCATGGCCGGAGACGAGCTCGCCCAACGCGCGATCAGCGCCGACTCCGCCGCGCCATGCACGCCATCCGATACACGTCCGGTCACCACCGAGTTCCATGTCCTGGATTCCGACGCCGAGCAAAGCCGGGTCATCGACAGCGCAGTCAATGGTGAAAGCCTGGTCGTTCAGGCGCCGCCTGGCACCGGCAAAAGTCACACGATGGCCAACCTCGTGGCGGCGCTCACGGCCCGAAATCAGCGTGTGTTGTTCGTCAGCCGCAAACGCAACGCCATTGACACGGTCATGCGACGCCTGAACGACGTCGGTCTCGGCGAGATGATCCTCGACATCGAAGAGGGCGGTCAGGCCCGCGCTCACGCCTTCGACCGCATCAGGCGCCGCCTTGACTCGCCCACTGCCTTGGAACCGGCCGACACGGCTCCCACTCACGAGCAACTCACCCATTCCCGTGCGGCCCTGCATGGTTATGCCGCCGCCATCCATGGCAAACGGACGCCGTGGAATCTTTCGGTTTTCGATTTGCGCTGCATTGTTTCCCGGCTCAGCGAGCATGTACAGGTGCATTCGCGGCTAGATACGCAATGCCTCAGCCATCTCGACCCCGCCATTCGACAATGCATCTCTCGGGACCTGAAGTCCTATACCGAGCTCGGCGGCTTCACGCTCGACTCGACCGTCTCCGCGTGGTTCGATGCCAAACTCGACAGTGTCAAGGCTTGCGACGAGGCATTGGCCCTCGCGGACCGCACCGCCGACGCCTGGACGGAGCTAATGTCCGCGATCGATGCGCTCACGGCGGTCATCGGGCCGATGCCGACGTCCTCAGTACCGCAATGGCGCGAGACTCTCGGGTTCTTGCACGGCATCGACCAGACTTTCGAGACGTTCAACGGTGACGTGTGGAATGCCCCGTTGTCAGACTGGATCGCCGCCACAGCCACCGCGAAATGGCGGAAGGATCACGGCGTGCGCCTCACGTGGCGGCGCCGCCGACGCCTGTTGCGTAACGTGCGCCGCTGCTGGACCGAACGCGCCTTCGACCCGATACGTGCGCATCGGGTGCTGATCAACGCGCAAGAACAGCGGAAACGTTGGCATCGCATGGAGCTCGATTCGCATGTGCCGTTGGCCGATATCCCTGTCGCGAGGGCGAGCCGCGCACTGGCTGACGTGGAGGAGAGCCTCGCGCCGCTAGCGAAACTGTTCAGCGTCAGCGAGCCCCATCTATGGCCCACAACGGTGCTGGGTGATTGGGTCGAGCGACTTTCCCAGGACCGGCGCTACCCGGCGATCGTGCGTCAGATTCGTGCGCTGCGCGCCGAACTCGACGCCGCTGGATTGGCCAGGCTCCTGAAGGAAATGGACCAGCAACACCCGTCGACGGACAGAGCACAGGACATGTTCATGTTCTGCTTCGCGCAGTCCCTTCTGGATTATCTGACATATAACGATTCTCGGTCCTCGCAGTATCATCGACTGCCCTTGGACCAAACGGTCCGCGACTTCGTGCACCACGACCTGGAACATCAGCGGCTCAACGCTATGCGCGTTGACCACGGCAATACCGAACATCTACTCCAAGCCGTGACCGATGAGACCGACGCATGTCGGCTGGTGACCAAACAACTGACAGCCCGCCCTAACCGCTCCTCGATCCGGCGGCTCCTGGCCGAGGGGGAGCCGGTGATCACTGCCGCCTTCCCGTGCATCGCGATGTCCACCTCAAACATCGCTGCAGCCCTGCCGGCCGAGTCGATATTCGACGTGGTCATCGTCGACGATTCCGGTCAGCTTCCGATACCCGACGTAGTCGGCGCTATCGCGCGAGGTCGTCGTACCGTCGTTGTCGGCGACCCATGGCAGACGCCGCGGCCGTCGCATGACCTCGCCGAACGGACGCCATCGATCCTGGAGTCGCTGTCGGACCTGCTTCCGGTGCACCGGCTGCACCACCATTACCGCAGCCTCGACGATCGGCTCATCGGCTTCGCTCAGCAACGGGCATACCGCACTCAGCTGATCCCCTTCCCGGGGCGCGGCGTCGACGACTGCGTCAGCCATATCGTGGCCGGCCCAAAGATCGGTGATGTCGCGAATCGCGCGGTCGACCTCGCGGTCGATCACGCACTCAATCACCGCGACAGCAGTCTCGGCATCGTCACCGAGACACGGGGACTCGCCCGCCAGGTGCGGCAACGGCTGGCGGAGCAAAGTCGGCGGCAGCCTGAGCTCGACCGGCTGATGAGCGGCAAGGATCCGCAACGATGTGTTGTCAAGCCATGGGAGTCTTGGCAGGGCGACGAACGCGACGTCATCATCATCGCCCTGGCAGCACCTTCCGAGGCTTCGACCATGGTCCCCTCAGAAGCCGAAGCATTCGTGACACTGGCCAGCAGCCGATCCCGACTTCGCACGGTGACCGTGGGTCCTGCCTGCGGCCCAACCGCCGACTCCCAGGATTCGCCGATCCAATCCCTCGTGGATTACATGTCGGCGGGCGGATACCACGACGTCCCGGTGCGGGACGGCGACAGTCTGAATCCATTCGAAACACAGGTTGCGAGGCGACTCGCACGGCACGACATCGCAGTTACGGCTCTGCGTGACGCCGCGGGCCAACGCACGGGGTTGGCCGCGATGCATCCGCGCCGCACCCAGGAGCCGGTCCTTGCGATCGAATCGGACGGTGTCGAGGCCGTCGGTGGGATGTCGGTGCGAGACAGGCACAGGCTGCGTGCCTGCCGGATGCACGACTCGGGCTGGTCCACGCATTGGGTATGGAGCGCCCACTGGTGGCATGACCCGGATACGGAGGTACGCAAGCTCGTAGACGCGTACACAGCCGCGCTGGAACGCCTGACGTCTCAAGCCAAGCGGCAGCGTAAACCGATCACGCCGAAACCGGTCATAGAATCGATCACGCCGGCCCCGCCCGAGGCGGAAGGGTCCGATACGACCGACACGAACCAGCCGGAGAACAAACAGGACGAACCGGCGGAGCCAGTCAAGCCGCTGCTCGACGCACCACGCGAAGAGCCCGTTGTCGACACGCCGCCGATAGCGATCACCGGCGGCGCAATCACGACTTACCGAAGCGAGGACCTGATCAGGCTGGTGACATGGATCTGTCAACAGCACGGAGCCTCGACACGCAGCGACGTGCACGCGTTGGCGCGGAAAATCCTTGGATTCAAACGCCGTGGGCGCCGCATCGACGCTGCGTTGGACGAGGCGTACGGTGCCGCGGTGGTCGACGTCAGGGCGTCAACCGGTTGAGTACTTCGTCCAGCCGATCACACGCGCGGGCGATCCACGGCAGATTGAGTGGGTCGTCCGAGTGCAGCGCCTCCAGGCGCTGTTGCTCGGTGTCGCCGTACAGCTGGCTGGTCGCGACCCGGAACCGAAGTTCCTTCTTACCGTCGCCCAGGGCGCTACCCGGCAATACCCCGACGGCGAACTTGTCGAGAAGCATCTCGCTCAGGTCGATGCCGCTGTGCACACCCCACTCGTTGTCGAGGTGTTCCCGAAACGGCGCCAGGTCGGGGTATAGGTAGAAGGCTCCTTGGGGCACCGAAACTTCGGCCCCGGCCGCGACGAACTGCTGGTAGATGCGCTGCGAGATGCAGGCATGCAGGTTCCAGCTCGCCGCGATGCGCGCCGTGATCGGTTCCGGTTCATCGAATGCGTAGGCCGCGGCGTACTGCACCGGCTGGGTCGGGGCGGACCATACTTCGCTGGCGATTTCGAGCGCACGTTCCTTGAGCGCTTCGCCTCGGCTGTTCGTCGGGAACCGTGCGACGCCGAGACGCCATCCGCCCAGCGCGAGGCTCTTGCTCAAACCGGTCGTAATGATGGTGCGGTCACCGGCGAGATCAGCGGCGCTGACATATTCGTGCTGCGGGTCGAACACGACATCCCGGTAGATCTCATCCGAGATGATGACCAGGTCGTGGGCGAGGGCCTTATCGCACAGCGCTTTCAGGGTGTCGGGGTCGGCCATCGTGCCGGTTGGGTTGTCCGGCTGCGTCACAACGACGGCCTTGACGTCGAAACCGGCGTCGCGGGCGTTGTCGAGGTAATCGTCGATGAGGGCCGGGTCCGGGACCCCGCCCTGGCCCGCCTTGGTGGGGATGAACAGGGGTTTGCAACCGACCATTTCCACCTGTGCTGCGTAACTGACCCAGCTGGGCTGTGGCAGCAGAACGTCACCTTCGACTGCCATGAGCAGCGCGTACAGTAGCGACTTACTGCCGGGGCCTGCGACGACGTCGTCGGTGCTGGTCGGAAGGCCACGGCGGCTCCAGTAGCCCGCCGCGGCTTCGCGGAGCCGCGGGACGCCGGCCACGGGGCCGTAGCTGTTGCGGTCGGAGTATTCCGACAGCTGCTTGGTGAGGCTGGGGTGAACGGGGAGCCCCGCTTCACCGAAGCCGAGGGGAAGAACGTACTCGCCGGACTGTCGCTTTTGGTTCATTGCTTGATGGGCGGCCAGCGTGGCGGAGATAGGCACGGATGCTCCAATTTGAGATGTTTTGTGACGTTTTCTTTTCGTCACATCCCAAGTCTTACGCAAGCCATACCTAAGCGCCAACGAATCTTTCTGAACGAGTGCGTAAGATAGCCTTATGCTAGATCCACGACGGCTGCGTCTGCTTTACGAGTTCGCGAATCGAGGCAGCATCGCCGCCACCGCCGATGCCTTGGGCTACACAGCATCCGCGGTCTCACAACAACTGGCCACGCTAGAGAAAGAGGCCGGGGTGTCACTGCTCGACCGCACGGCGCGTAGTGCAGCCCTCACGGATTCGGGCCAAAAGCTGGTCAATCACGCGGCCCACATATTGGGAGCCATCGAAGCAGCTGAATCTGATCTGGCAGCCCAGGAGGAAGTTCCACAAGGAAGAGTCGTCGTCGCCGCATACCCCAGCGCCGCCGTCGCACTCGCGCCGCCAGTCGCACACCGACTACGGAGTCACAGCGCCATCACCCTTGAGCTCCATCAGGCTTCGGCCGCAGAGAGCACCGCACAGGTACGTTCGGGCGATGTCGATATTGCACTAATAGACGATTGGAGTGGCACGCGACGACGCAGCGAGGTCGGTTCGTTGTCCTTCCACTTTCTATGTCATGACCCGCTCGTCCTCGTCGTGCCACGCGACCACCCGCTGGCGGACGCGGAATCCATCCACTTGGGCGAACTCGGGGATGAATCCTGGATAGCCACCCTCGAAAGCGAACCCGCGCGCCGCGCCCTGGAGCGCCTACTGCGAGGGGCGGGCATCACCCCATACATGCAGTGGCAATTCGAGGGACTCGACACCGTGTTGACGCTGGTAGCGCGCGGACTGGGCATCTCGATCGTCCCCGAAATGGCCGTACGCGATCGTCGTTACGACGTCGTCGTCCACGATTTCGACACGCCGATCGTCGGTCGCGATGTCTATGCCGTGCACCGCACCGCCAGCGCCCATAGACCCGCGGTGGCGACCGTACTGAGCCTGTTGCGCACCGCCGCACGTTCACGCTTGGGCAATAAGGAGACAGACGCTTAAGCCAGCGCTTCCGAGTCTCCGCTCTCCTGCTGCATGGCCACCAGCTCCCGTGAACCACCGAAGATGTCGTCGTGCGCAATCGTCAACGCCGCGAGAATCGCGCCGCTCACCACGGGAAGCTTCTTGACTGTGGAGGAGGCCACCTCGGTCTCGATGGCATCCATCGCCGATAGATAATGCGACACCTCGACAGCCAGGCGTTCGTCCCCGGCCAGTCCGATGTCTCCGGACAAGACGACGAGGCCGGGGTCGACGACAGCGACAACTCCCAAGACGCCCATCGCGATGCGCTGTGCCAGCTCCGAGACGAACTCGTTACTGGCGTGGTCGTCGGTCGTGCACGCCGTCGCGACAACTTCCGCCAGCGGCCCTTCGGGGAGCCGATGCGCCAGGGCCAGCCGTCGCACGGCTGACGCGGATACCAAGCTGTGCAGGCCGCCCGCGGCCCGGCCCGCTATGGGCAGGGAAACGTTCGGCATCGCGAACTTGCCCACCTCCCCCGCGCCGCCCGAGGCGCCCTGACGCAGTCTGCCGTCCATGATGATCGATGCACCCACGCTTCGGTCGAGCCACAACAGGGCAAGGTCGCGCCTGCCCTGGCCCGCCCCCCTGTGCAGTTCCGCAGTGCCAGCGAGGTTCACCTCGCTTTCGAAGGCGATCGGGACGTTGAGTGCGTCCACGAGTTCGGCAAACAAGGTGTCGCTCCAGCCCGGGAATTCGTAGCCGGGAATCAGGTCACCGGTTGCCTGGTCCACGAAACCGGGAGCGCCGATGACCACGGTGTGCAGTTGTTCCGGGTCGAGCGAAACCTTGCGCCCCGCGTCAGCCACCGCCCGCCGAATCAACGCCGCCAAGGAGTGATTATCACTAATTGTTCTTTTAGAACTACTCACAGTAATTCCGCGCAGGTCGGCGATGCTGACATCAATGGCCCCACCCCGAAGGTCCACACCGGCAACATGAGCACGATCACCAATGACGCCATAGAGCTTGGCGTTGGGCCCGCGACGCTTCCCGCCAGCCTCCCCTACGACCTCAATCAATTCGTTCTCTTGCAAGCGTTCCAGCAGGTCAGACACCGAGGGCCGCGACAGTCCAGTTAGCTCCTTAAGCTGCGGCGCAGTCAGTTCCCCATGCTCAATGAGCAAGTCGAGAGCCATTCGATCGTTGATAGCTCTAGCAATTTGGGGACTCGCCGGGTTAACGTTCATCACAGTCCTTTTCATTAGGGAGCCTGCCTGTTAACTTTTATATAGTTAGCCGCTAGGTCGGTGCGGCAGTATCAACACTTTTTCGGAGGTCAGAGATGGCAATGAGGCGTGCCCACGGCACCGTCGACGGTCACGGAACCGTCGCGCGGCACGAGCGTGGAGTGCGCCCGCACACCCCCCGACGTCGGGCACGTCGCGGGAATGCGGTCGACGCGGCAAAATACACAACGACGAGGCTGCCTAATTCTGTGCGCCTACGTCGCAATCGTGCCACGTCGTGCGGGGACGCCGCCCGCACGGCGGAAGCACGTCGCCGTCGGTCGCTGCTTTCGGTATACGCCATAGCAATTGTGTTTGCCATCCACGGAATCATCTCTGGCAGCTTCGCATCCCGTGTGCCTTGGCTCACCAGCCAGCTCGACCTCAGCGCCGGGCAACTCGGCCTGGCACTGCTGTGCCCGGCGCTAGGTTCGGCCATCGTCATCCCCTTCGGTGGCAAGGTGGTCGCGGCGTTCGGCGGCCGCGCAGTCACGCGCGTCTCGATCATGGTCTACAGCGGGCTGCTCGCGTTGCCGGCGTTCATGCCGAACATCGGCGTGCTGTGCGCGGCACTGCTCCTGTTCGGCATCTTCGCCGGCCTCAGCGATGTCGCCGTGAAGGCGCAGGCCAACGCGCTCGAGAACGAAATGGGACGGTCCATCATGTCCCGCCTGTTCGGGGTGTGGAGCATCGGCACACTGATCGGCGCCAGCATCGGTACCGTCGCGACGTTCGCATACCTCGACGCGCGCCTGCACCTGGCCTGGGTCGCGGCCGCACTGCTCGTCGTCGCCGGCACCAGCGGAGCCTTGTTGCCCCGCACCACGTCGGCCGCTTCTCCGGCATCCAGCGCCGACACGACGGAAGGAGCCGCACAGGCCCAACCGAAGAAACCGCGTTTCGCGATGCCGTCGCGGGCGGTGCTCGCGGTCGCCTTCATCGGCTTCTGCGCGATGTTCGGCGAAGCCGCGGCCCACTCCTGGAGCTCGGTGTACATCGCCAACGTCGTTGGCGGCGGCCCCGCCAGCGGTTCGTTCGCGTTCTCCGCATTCGTGGCGTGCATGGCTACCGGTCGCTTCGCCGGGGACAACCTGGTTCAGCGTTTCGGTCAAGTCAACACCGTGAAATACGGCGGGGTCCTCGCCATGGTCGGTGCCGGCACGGTCGCGATCTCGACCGGCCCGGCTTTGGGCTTCGTCGGGTTCGGGCTACTCGGTCTTGGCGTCGCCGTCGTCGTCCCCGTGGCGCTCTCGGCGGGTGCACGCCTGGCTCCGACGCCCAGCCAAGGCATCGTCGTGGTGCTGGTCGCCGCGCAGCTGGCATGCACGAGCTCGCCCGCCGCTCTCGGCGGCGTCGCAGACGCGTTGTCGCTACCTGCCGCATTCGGGATCACCGCGCTGATCATCCTGCCGGTCGTGCTGTTCTCCCGTGTGCTGCGCAGCCAGACAGAGACGGAATCCGCAACGGTGGCAGCAGTCGCCGCCATAGAAGCGGCGCCGAGCCTCGTCCCGGCCCAGGCATGGGGAGGCGCAGTCGGGTCTGTCCCGATGGCGTCCGTCCTCACCGCCGAGCAGTACGTCGACTTTGATGACGCGACCGTGGAAATACCCGCGATGACCCGACGACCCAGCGAAACCCCGGCCGGAGGGTTTCATACCGACACCCACATAAACGCGGAGCTTCCGGCTCTTGCCACCGCGTAAATACTGCCAGGTGTCTTCGCGCGTTACACGCGCGAAGACACCCACGCTCAGCGGAAACGATTCGTGATCGGCAGCAACGCGTTCGTGCGGTGCGCCCACGGCAATATCCGAGTAAACGGCGCCCCCTGACGGCGTTTGTATTCGCCCCGGCCGATCATCGCGACCACTCTTTCCACGAGGGCACGTTCGTGGCCGCGATCGACGAGCGCTTGCGGGGACAGCCCATCATCGAGGTAGCCGGCGATGATCGGGTCCAAGACCTCATATTCCGGCAGCGAATCGGTGTCGACCTGCCCGGGCGCTAGCTCCGCCGAAGGCGCCTTATCAATAATCGAATCGGGTATCGGCGCAGTGTGTCCTTGCTGCCGGGCATGATCGTTCCGCCACCGCGCCAATTCGTACACCAACGTCTTGGGCACATCGGCGATCGGCGCGTAGCCGCCGACCATGTCGCCGTAGAGAGTCGCGTAGCCAACCGCAGCTTCGCTGCGATTACCTGGAGACAACACGAGATGTCCATCTTGGTTGGACAATGTCATCAGGATGACGCCACGCACCCGCGCCTGGAGGTTCTCCACCGCCAAGCCCGACACCGCCAGTTGAGTCAGGTAGGTATCCACTATCGGCTGTATGGGTTCAACCGAGTAGACGGTTCCAAGCCGGCCCGCCAACTCTTCGGCGTCGGTCTTCGAATGCGGCGAGGAGTTTCGGCTCGGCATCGACACCGTGTGGACCCTGTGGGCGCCAATGGCATCCGCCGCCAACACGGCCACCAGTGCAGAGTCCATTCCGCCCGACAAACCCAGCATCACCGACGCGAAGCCGTTCTTATCAGCGTAATCAGCGATGCCGAGCGTCAACGCGTCCCACAGCTGGCCGAGCTTGTCGTCGCGTCTCACCGGCCGCGTGCCGGCTTCCTGCGCACCGCCCGGTCGGCGGGGCGGCACCGACAGCCTCGCGCCGGCCTCCGACACCGTCGCTGCCGGTTCGACATCCGCGATGACAAGTTCCTGACCGAACGGATTACCTTGAGCCACCACTTCGCCGGAGGCGTCCACGATGGCTGAATCACCGCCGAAGACGATCCCATCCTGCGCACCCGACAGGTTGACGCCGGCGACCGGAACTGCCGCGTGCACGGCCTCAGCCGTCAGCGATGAGGCCAGGTCCGGCTGCCCGTAAACGAAAGGAGCGGCGACGGTACGAATGACCACCCCTGTGTCGGACACCGGAACCGACGCGTCCGACACGGCGACCGATACCGGGATGTCGTTCACGCGCACGGTGACGCTGCCACTTGCGTCTTCGCCGGTTTGAGCGACGACCGCCCCGCCCTGGATCACGGCCGCACCAGCAACATCCGAGGTGGCGCTGCTGGACGCCCCGGGGACGACGTAGCCGACGATGACCACGCGATCGCCGAGACCGGCGTCGTCCAGTTCACCAGCCAGACGCTCCACCCGCTGCGCAACGGCCTCCACGAACTCCGTCCGCTGCGTCAAACCTTCAACGGGGTGGCCGGTCAATACCTGTTGTCCGAACGCGATAACGTCCGCGCCGACCATCGAAGCCTGCGTGGCCCATTCGAGGATGTTGACGGCATTTGCGTCCAGATCCCCCACGGTGCTGTTGGTTTGGGCTAGTGCGATCCGCAATGTTGACATGGGATCATTATGCCTTTTCGGTGACCAACGCGACCTGCTCGCACCGGCACGCCTATAAGGAGACCGTCATTTCGCCCATTTTGGACCAATCTTGGCCGTCGGTCTTGACGTTGATGATGTCGGGTGTCTTCTGCAGATACTGCGGCAGCGCGCGCATCGCTTCGGCGAAGTGCGCGGAGTTGACGTGGGCGCCCGCGGCGTCATCGTCGGCGAATGCTTCGACCAGAACGTACTGGTTCCGGTCATCTACGCTGCGAGACCAGTCGAACCACAGGTTGCCCGGCTCGTCGCGCGTTGCCCGGGTGAAAGCGTCAACGTGCTCAAGCCACTCGTCACTGTGCTGCGGCAAAACCGAGAACTTGACGACGATGAAGATCATGGACCCTCCAAGAGACTCACAGTGCTATTGCGGCCCTCGAGCATAACCATCGGCTCGAGGCGCCACGGCAAGGCGCGTATGGAATCCGCTCAGCTTTTCGCGCCCACGCTGCGGCGCAGCCACACCGCGATCAATTCCAACAACATGACGACCCCGAACACCATGAGCGTGATCAAAGTGACGGTGCCGAACTCCCGAACCCGGGAGGCCTCAAGCAGGTAATAACCGATACCACCGGCACCGACGATGCCCAACAGTGTCGCGGAACGAATATTGACGTCGAGCTGATACAGCAGATGCCCGACGAACGCCGGCAACGCCTGCGGCAAGGTCGCGGAGAAGAAGACTTGGACTCGCCCGGCGCCCGTGGCGCGCAAGGCCTGTTCCACACCCGGATCGACCTCTTCCACAGAGTCCGCTACCAGCTTGCCGAGAAGGCCGATCGATCCGATCGCCAGCGCCAGTGTTCCCGCAACCGCCCCGAGACCAATCATGATTACGAACACGACGGCCAGGACCAACTCGGGGACACCACGCACGCACACGATGAAGATGCGGAAAACCTTGCCGATGAACAGGTTCGGTGCGACATTGCGTGCAGCCATGACCCCGACGGGCAGGGCCATGACCATGCCCAGAGTCGTCGCGCCGAATGCGATCTGGATGGTCAGCACCAGTTCCTCGACCAAGACGCCCATGCCGATGCCACCGGTGTCGGGCGGCCACAGCCGGCTCAAGGTTTCCCACACGCCGACGCCGCCTGCCGCGCCCATTGCATCGCGCAGCACGTAGAGCACCGATACCGCAATCAGCGTCGTGGCGACAATCCCGTAGCACAGTTTGATGATCCGCGAACTCGTCCACGGCGGGCTCACCCGTTTCGTCGCGGCCGTGACACGCTGCGCCGTCGGTTGTTTCGGCGACGCTCCACCGGTGAGGCGCTTCCACAGCCACAACGGACCACCGCGGGTGGGTTCCGAAGATCCCATGATCGATCGACGAATCGCCCCGGAGATCAATTCCATGACGATGCACAGGATCAGCACAATCAACGCAAGGGCCATACCGCGTTGATAGTCGAGCCGACCGAGGGCATCGGCGATTTCTTTACCGATACCAGCAACACCGACGAAGCCCAGCAGGACCGAGATACGCAGGTTGATGTCGAGCCGGTGCATCGCCGTAGCGACGAAGGACGGCAGTACCTGCGGGAAAACGCCGCTGACGAGCCGCTGCAGCCGCCGGGATCCGGTTGCGCGGATCGCGGTCGGTGGCCCTTCGTCGACTTGTTCGATCGCGTCGGCGTAGAGCTTGGCGATCATCCCGATCGAGTGCAGGCCCATAGCCAGGACGCCCGGCAGAATGCCGAGCCCGAAGATCCGCACGAAAATGATCGCCATGACGACATCGGGTATCGCGCGCATCGCCACGACAAAGGCCCGCGAGGACGTCCGGCTGAGCATTCCGCGAGAAGTGTTGCCCGCCGACCAAAACGCCAACGGAATGCTCAGCACAGTGGACAACAGCGTCGCCGCGATCACGATCGCCATGGTTTGCGCTATCAACGCCGCCGTCTCCGGCAGCGCGGGGAAATCCAGCGGCAGCATGCGCGTCATGAACGATTGGGCGTTGCCGATGCTATCGACCAGGGTCGCCACGTTGATCTTCAGCGCCGCCAGCGACCACAGACCGTAACCCAACATCGCGGCAACGACGACCGTTGCGATCACGGTGTTGAGCTTCGGAGTTTTCAGCGTCTTGCCAGCCCCGCCCTGATCCTGCATGGGTGTCTGCGGCCGGGACGCGCGGTCCTTAATCGCCGTGTCCATAACCCGATTCACTTCGTTACCGCATCGGCGACGGTCTCGGCGCCGACACGCGCGTAGATCGACATGGCATCGGCATGATCGATATCCGCCACTGGGGTGTCCATGACGACTTTGCCGGTGTGCAAGCCGATGATGCGATCGCCCCAGGTCAACGCAAGGTCCACCTGATGCAGGCTGCACAGGACCGTCAGGTTCTCTTCGGCCGCAACGCGTTTGATGAGCTGCATGACCTGATGCGACGATTCCGGGTCCAGCGACGCCACCGGCTCGTCGGCGAGCAAGACCTCGGGAGACTGCATCATCGCCCGGGCGATCGCGACGCGCTGCTGCTGACCGCCCGACAAAGTGTCGGCGCGTTGGAACGCGCGGTCGGCGAGACCGACACGATCCAGCTGCATCAGCCCTTCTTGGCGGATCGTCTTGCTATAGGTCGGCAATCCCAGGCGCGGTCCCTTGACCCGGCCGAGCGCACCGGTGCACACGTTCTCCAGAACCGTCAGCGTCGGCACCAGGTGAAACTGCTGGAACACGAAACCGATGCGACTACGCAGTTTCCGCAGTTCCTTGCTGCTCGAGCTCGCGACGTTCTTGCCGAGGACTTCGACGCTGCCGTTGCTGGGCAGTTGAAGACCGTCGACATGCCGCAGCAGGGTTGATTTTCCCGACCCGGACAGGCCAAGCAAAACAACGACCTCCCCGAACCCCGTCGTGAACGAGACCTCGTCCAACGCCGTCACGTCGGGTGGGAAATGTTTCGTCACATTTTCGAACTGGACGGCAGCATCGGCATGCGATTCGGGGCGGTCGTTGTCACTCACAAGAAATTCCTAATAGAACCGGGTCGTGGAACGCGAAACACTATGATTCGTTGCAGGCTTCCGCCTTGGTGTAGTCGCATACCTCGACGAGACTGTCGTAATACTCGGGCTCGATCGGTTCCCAACCCCAGATACGCTGGTCAGTGAGGTCGCACTCGCCTTCCTCGCAGTAATCGTTCTTCACCAGGTAGTCCTGGTTTGCCTGGTCGGCGAAGATGTCTTTGAGTTTGTCCCGCAGATCCTGCGGTACTTGCTGAGAGATCGTGATCGGCGGTTCGGCGATCGTGTCAGATTTCCACACGACCTCCAGGTCGCCCTCTTTCAGGTCACCCTTCTTGATCAAGGTCTCATCGACCATGCTGTCGAGAGCGAAACCGGCTTCGCATTGCCCGCTTTCCACGCCCAACGCGGAGGAGTCGTGACCACCGGCCATGACTTCTTTCCAGTCGTCCTTTTCGACGCCGGCTTTCAGCAAGCCGTTCAACGGGTACAGGTAACCGGACGTGGAGCTTTCGTCCACGAAGCAAAGGTTCTTGCCCGCGAAGTCCTCGATACTGTCGATGTCGGAGCCGGACGGCACCACTCCGTAAGACTGGTATCCGGGCGGCTTGCCCTTTTCCTTGATCATGGCGCCCAAGATCTCGATCTCAGAACCGCTGTTGACCGCCTGGTAATAGGCCAGCGCTCCATACTGCGCAATATCGATCTTGCCGCTGCGCTGCCCCTCGATCACGGAGGCGTAGTTGGTGGACGGCTTGAATTCGACCGTGAGGTCGAGCTCCTTTTCGAGCATCTTGATGATGGGCTCGTAGGTGTTGCGAAGGTCGGTGCCTTCTTCGGCGGGCACACCACTGATAACGATCGTGTCGGATTCGCTATCCGCGGCGCTCTGGCCGCACGCGGACACACCGAGCAAGGCAAGACCTGCCACGGCGGCTAGGCCGATACGCATGCTTCGTCTCATCGGGAACTCCTTGCGCCGCAGACGATTCGCGGCAGTTGCAGACTCATGGGGGTGCGTGGGAGCAGCGCAACTGAAACTAACTACCGTGCCCAAGCGAAACGGAGATTACCAAAGAATTAGACCCCCGGTCACTAACGTAATAG
>DXIM01000192.1 GCA_019112895.1 Candidatus Stackebrandtia faecavium | reverse complement strand
CGACGGGAATCCGGCCCGACTGTGGCAGCTTCCGCCTGTCGAGGCGGCGCAACGTTACGTCGACTTCATGGGCGGTGCCGACACGGTCGTCGAGAAAGCGCGCAAGTGCGTTGATGACGGTGATTTGCGTTGGGCGGCGCAGGTTCTGGATCATGTCGTGTGGGCCGAGCCGAACCACGCCGGGGCACGTGCGCTGTTGGCGGATGTGCTGGAACTGCTGGGGTTCGGGGCCGAGAACGGCACGTGGCGCAACGTATTCCTGTCCGGTGCCGCCGAGCTGCGTGAAGGCAATTTCGGCACTCCTACCGTGACCGCTTCGCCGGACATGCTGGCCGAGTTGTCTCCCGACATGTTCTTGGACGCGTTGGCGGTGCAGATTAACGGTCCTGACGCCTGGGACCTGAACTTGTCGATCGGCTGGGAGTTCCCGGAGCACGGTGCTCAATACACTTGCGAGTTGCGAAACGGTGTCTTGAGTTACGTTCGCGGCGGCAGACTGGGCGGCGATCTGGTGTTGACTGTGCCGCGTGCCGCGTTGGTCAAGCTCGCCGTTGGTGATGTGGATGGCGCGCTGGCGGCCGGCATGAAATTGGAGGGGGCCGTCGACGTTCTTAAGAAGTTGTTTCGCGTGCTCGATCCTGGTGACCCGGGCTTCAATGTCATCGAACCTTGAGGTGTAAACCCTGCGGGGAGCGTGGGGTAACCGATCGACCACGGACCATTTCGTGCCGTTGCTGTTGACTCTGGGCGCTGCTACTGCGGGACAGAAACCGAAGACCGTGATCGACCGGATCTGGCTGGGCAACTCGATCCGTTCACTCCAGATGCGTTGAGTCCGGTGCGGTGACAGAGAAGTCCCGCCGGGGGAGCCGCGGTGAGGGGCAGATGTTACGGAGATCTGCCCCTCACCGCCATGCAGGGGCGGCATGAGCGGCCGGGGAACACGGATGCTTCGAACATGCGCAGGTCCTCTTCGGTGCGTCTCGCGTATGTTTCGCCCCGACATCGTCGACACCCGACACTTCGATAGGTTGATGCGCGCGTCCGCGGGCCGATCGGTAGCGGCGAGCAGGAAAACGGATGTGGAGGCCGCGGCTTGGACCAGTACGAGATTTGCCGGGAAACGATGCGCGCCATCGCGCTCGGTGATGACGACAAAGCCCACCGCCTGTACCGGCAGCTCGATGCGGCCGGCGAAGGCGTCTACGAGGTCGCTTTGACGATGATGTTTCTTGCGGCGCTGCAGGTCCGGTTCGGCACCGCAGACCTCGACCTTGCCGCGGCGCAGGGTTTCGCGTCGGAACTGCAGGCCGACCATGCCGACACGGAACCGCCCGTGCTGGAATCGAATGTCGAATCGTTGATTCGAGGCGTATGGAGCGAGGAACACCTGCTCGACGGCCTCGAACGCGACGAGGAGGAACGCCTGCAGCACTTGGCGATCCGTAAGATCTACTCGGATTCCGACGACATGCAACAGCGTTTCGACGACTATCTCGCAGATGTGGAGAACATGACTCGATATTGGGTCGCCAACGAGGCGCTGCCCGACTAGTCGTGATGTCCAGAGAACCGCGCGTGATGTGCTGAACGGCGAAGGCCACCCGTTGCGAGAGTGGAGCTGTCTAGGAACCCCTTCACTCACACAGGAGTCCTTCGTGTCCCGGGCTAACGCTGCCCTCGCATCGTGCACTCGTTTGTGGTTGGCATATCCGCAAGTTATGGACATGCCCCCGGTTCCGCCGAAGTGTCCCGTCGCTCGGTTTCGGCCCGTCCCGCGGCCACGGGCCGTGTGGAGCACGTCCTCCGCTAAGCGCCGAGCTCGACCAGCGCCACGCCGGCGACGACGAGTCCTATACCGGCGGCCATGCGCCGATTCAGTGGGTCCTTCCAGATAGCGCGACCCAGCAGCGCCACCACGACGATGCCGACAGACGTCCAGATCCCGTACGCGATGCCCACTGGCATCCCGGCTTCGAGCGTTTTAGCCAAAAATGCGAACGCCGACAGGTATCCGAGTACGACCGGCGCCCACCACCAGCGTTGGGTCGTGGTGCTCGCGGCCCGCAGGCTTACTGTCGCGGTGACTTCGGACGTGATCGAAAACAGCAGCCACAGCCAGCTCATGACGCGACCTCCTCGATCGCGGCCGGCGTTTTGTGCCGGGAACCGGTTTCTATCAACGTGACCCCGGCGATGATCAACACGATCCCCGCCAAAATGGGGGCCGTCAACGCATCACCGAAGATCGCGGTTGCTAGCAGTGCGACCAATGCGACGCCGGTGGCTCCCCAGATTCCGTATGCGACGCCGATGCTCATGCCGGACCGAAGCGCCAGCGCGAGCAGGCTGAACGCCGCCAGGTATGTGCCGGCGACTAGTGGAAACCATAGTGGATTATCGACCGCTGCGCGCAGTGTCAACGTGCCGACGATTTCGGCCGCGATCGCGCCGCCGAGACTGAACCACGCCTTCACTCGTTCCCCTCCAGTTTCTCTGCATCATTGATGAGTTTCAGCGCGTGCTGGTGTACCGCGCTGAGGTCGTCAGCGGTGAACACCCCGGTGGCTTCGGACATCCAGGCCCCGTCGGCGCAGAACCGGGCAGCCGTCAGCAAGGACCGGGCTTGCGCACCGAGACCGTCTGCCGCGTGCCACGGGCCCAGGTATTCGTTCCATGAGTCGGTCAACGCCGAGTGGTATAGGGCGCCGGACAGGATCCAGTAGTCGGCGCGGGACACTTCGGACGTTGTCGCTACCCAGATGTATGCGCGGTGGCGGTCGAAGACCGACAGCCTGTCCGGGGCCGCGCCGGCGCGTTCGTGAAGCAGCGCGTGCCAACGCTGCCCGGCATGTTCGACAAGGCCACGCATGAGGGCCTCTTTTGTCGGGAAGTGGTACATGATTCCCGGTTTCGTCAGGCCGGTGCGCTGCGCGACGGACTCGAACGAGATCGTGACGCCTTCGACCGAAAGGTTGCTTTCGGCCAGCTCTTTCGCCGCCTCGAGTATGAGTGTGCGCGTGTCCGTAGCCATGGATCAACTTTAACAACCGGAAGGTAAAGTCAGAAGTCCGTGGAGCGCAAATTTGATTGCAATCACACGTGGAGCGGGAGCGCATCGGCGAGCAGTTCCATCAGCAATCCGTCTCGCCACCGCCGAGTCGTGAAGTCGTACTGGTATTGCCGCAGGGTGCCCACCGGGCGGAACCCGACTTTCTCGTAGCAGCGGATCGCCGCGAAATTATCGGCCAGCGGGTCGATGACGAGGCGATGGTGTCCGCCGCTGTGCACCAAGTGAGAAGCCAAGGTGTGCACGGCATCGGTGCCCAGGCCCTGCCCCTGCGACCCCCGTGCCAAAAAGATGTCGATACCGGCGTGCCGAAACTGGGGATCGGTTTCCTCGCTCGACTGGATGAAGCCGACGAGGCGCTGGCCGTGCCATATGCCGTACCGTTGCGCGTTCGACGGCTCAACCGGCCAGTCCTGCGAAGTGGACCAATCGGCGGGCCGCAGCCGACGTAGCGGTTCGATGTCGATGTCTCGAAGACCGATGAGCACGACATGACGCCCGGGGATCTCAGCCATTCGCCCAAGGTACATACTGCCGCCGTCCCGGGCCGGGGCGGTGCCCACAAGTGACGGACATGACGGAAAAGCCCCGGCGGGCACAGTGGCCGACAATTTTCGGTCTCCAGCGCTGTCCGCAGCACTTACCGGGTCGCTGCCGCGCGCAACCCATCGGACACACGCTTGAACTCGATCTACTCGATCGGCTTCTCAGCGGTCCGAATACCAACACCATCAGCCGACGCCCCACATCTTCTAATGAATCTCTATTGTGATCCTTCGCGGGGCAGGACGAACCGTCCAGCAGGCCAGATCACCGCCCTACTCGCAAGAACCCAGACTGACCCCGATCAAAAAGCTCTTGGGTTATCTAGATCGATTTCCGCCACTTGTCAAGAGGGAGCTGGAGGTCAAAAGCGGAACCCCATAGTGTTGTCCGGAAAAGACCACTTGAAAACCATTGTCATGGCAATTAGCCTCGATATAGCACACGAAGATCTGGGAAATAATTATCGAAACGAATCTCGTCGCTGACGGATTGATAGTTAGTAGATATTCATACTCTGGTTATCGTGTTATGTAGGCAAATATCCGCTAGGCGGATGTTAACAACACAGAGCTTTTTTCATCTTGGTGGGGTTGTGTTGGGGCGCATGGGATATAGGAGAAGCTCCTGATAGAACAACGGGTGTCTAGATCCGCAACCATCAGGAGCTTCCGTTGTTGTTTTACCAGGCTGCGTTGCCGTTGTCGTCGTCGACCCTGCGTTACGTGGCGAGGCTGGTTCGTGCTCACCGACGTGCGGTCGGAGTGAGGTGGCGGCGTGTGGACAGCCACCAGCAGGCGTTGATGACCTTGGCCTGGCTGCGTAAAGGCGAAACGTATGCCGATCTGGCGGGCGGGTTCGGTGTTTCTGCGGCCACGGTGTATCGACGTGTCCACGAGACCGTGGATGTGTTGGCCGCGCGCACTCCCGGTTTGCCGCAGGCGTTGCGTCGGTACCGGCGTCGCGGTGGCCGGGTGGTGATCGTGGACGGGACCCTGGTCAAGACCGATCGGGTCGCGGCCGATCGGCCGTTTTATTCGGGTAAACACAAGTGTCATGGCGTGAACCTGCAGGCGGTCACCGAC
>DXIM01000191.1 GCA_019112895.1 Candidatus Stackebrandtia faecavium | reverse complement strand
AACCAGGTCGATACTCGCTTTCGATGACGAGGCTGCCGACCATTATGCCGAGGTATTCGTCGCACGCGAGAAAACGGGGATGCCGATCAGCATGGCCGACGCCCAAATCGCCGCGATCTGTCGGACGCATCGCGCCTCATGTGCGACACGGAACACCAAGGATTTCGCAGGCACCGGAATCGCGCTGATCAACCCCTGGACTGACTGATCGATCCAAGGCTCGATCGTGATACTGGCACCGGAGCAGGAGGTTCCCCTCAGGTCGGTGACCGCGGGCATCCGCGGCCCATACTGCGCTTGTCAGTGTTCATGTTGGTAGATACACCCTGTCAAATATTCCGCTTCACCGTGTGATCGCACTTTCCGTTAGTCCGCGAACGTGGCGGAATCAGGGCGCTCAGGGTGGGTACGCCCCCGGCCCCATCGCAGGCTCGTATCAATTCATTTGCACGGCGACTCGCACCGTGTGAATGTCACCGAATGACAATGACGACTCCGTCTGTTGCCCAACTGCCCAGCATCATCGAATCGGTGGCGTCATGGCAGTACGAGGGCTCACCTATTCAAGTCCATCCCGGCGACCTGGGCTGGTATGAACGTTTCGGCGCCGAATCGCTCGCCGGGGCACTTCGCGTTTGGTCTCGCGATGGTGACACCGTGGCGGTCGGTTTCCTCGACGAGTCCGAGCTGATTCGCATGGCGATTGCACCATCCATTCACGACGATGACGGCATCGCCAGCGACATTGCCGACGATTTCGTCGACTCATTCGGCGAGCTGCTTCCGGCAGGAAGTGGGATTGTCGAAGCGAGATTCGGGGATGCGCTTCAACGAACCCTGACCGATCGCGGCTGGACAGCGGACGACCCTTGGATCCCGCTGTATCGCGACTTGACGCCTCCGGTTCCTTCCTCGCCCCTGCAGGTCGAAGTCGTCGGGCCAGAGTTGATCGAGGACCGCGTCATGGTGGAGGCTTCCGCTTTCCCCGGCTCGTCCCTGTCTTTCGATCGCTGGCATCGCATGGCCGGCGGGCATGCGTACCGCGATGCGAAATGCCTCGTCGGGTATGACGAGGATGGGGCTGCCGTCGCCGCGGCCACTGTCTGGGCTGCTGGCCGTGATCGCCCCGGGGTCATCGAACCGTTCGGCGTCCATGCTGACCATCGTGGACGCGGACATGGTGTGGCGATGGCCCTGGCTGCGGCCGAGGCGATGCGTCAAATGGGATGTTCGAGTGCGACAGTCGCGACACCGTCGTCGAACGCGGCCGCGGTTGCGACATACCGGGCCGCGGGTTTCGCTACGCCCGGTGAAGTTACCGATTTCTGTCGTCCATGATTCTTGTGGATACCCGCGCGGCATAGCTGTCCGGACGCCGGCCCTCTACCGGCCAACTTCCGAATGGCTCGAGGACGAAATACTCGACGTGCCGGTAAACGACCGTGGACGTGGGTTGTCCCGGATGTCCATCCGAGACTCTGTGCGGCTTTCTGGTGAAGTTGAGTTCCAACGCCATTAAGCACGTGGCAAAGACCCACCCCATGGAGGCGGCATGAGTATCGAAGACAAATCGAGGGGCCGCGCGATCGTCGTTCCCTACGCACCAAACCATCGGGCGGCGGCCCTCGACCTGGCCATACGATCTTGGGAGCCGGTGTTTCAGCGGATGCGGGAATCTGTCCCGCGCTTCGTCTATGACAACTTCTACCCGGATGGTTGGCGGGCACGACAGGCAGCGGACCTGGCGCAGGTGCTCGACGATGAGCCGGACAACATCGACGTCGCGATGTGCGATGAGGTCGTTGCCGGGTGGATATGCACCCGTATCCATCCGGGAGACTCGATGGGCGAGGTCTACGTGATCACCGTTGCCCCGGAATATCAGCGTCTGGGGGTGGCTCGGGCGCTCATGGAACATGCGCACGATCGCGTACGCCGAGCCGGCATGCGGATGATCATGGTCGAAACAGGCGGCGATCCGGGGCATGCTCCCGCACGCGCGGCGTACGAGGCTAACGGGTATCAACGTTGGCCAGTAGCGCGGTACTTCAAGGACCTGACGTCGGAGTAGCTGCTGCGGCTCGTTCGGTGGGGTTCAGATGACCTTCCGCTGCGCGACGCGAATTCACCGTGAAGGAACACCTGGCAGCGTCACTTCCAGTACGGGCCGCGGCACTGCCCACGTCTCTCAAACCCCCGGGCAGCGGCGCCAGAACCCTGGAGATCGCTGATGCCGTCCCCCGCGGCGCACTCGGAGTGGGCGAACATCGCGCACGCGAATCCCATGACGCCGCGGTCCCGGACGTCCTAGTCCGGAGGCTGGGCCAGGCCAGCTGGGGGCACGCCACCGTCTGGCAAGCCGACTCGAACGTTCGGCAGCAGCTGCACATCCGCGTTCGCGCGGCAACCCTTCCTCACCGACTCGCTACTGCGGACTCCCACTCAGGCGGGCACTGCCCACGGAAGCCAGCCATGACCAGGTCGGCACCTCGCGCCTCAATCGACATGCTCGGTAAGCGCCGCGGCATAATTGCGCATCGAACGCTGATAGCGAGGCAACGATGCGATCTGCGCTTCGAGGGCGACCCGCAAAGCTTCATCCTTGCGGCCGGCGCTGTGAAGAGCCAAGGCCAACACGAGGCGGGGCGCATCACCGGTCGACGTATGGGTAGGGGCGGACCGCAAAACCGCGATCGCTTCATCGAAGCGGCCGAGGTTACGCAGTGTCGATCCGTATTGGACAGCCAGCCGTGCATGTCGAGCGTCGTCCAGACCAAGCGCTAGAGCGCGCTCATATTCCGTGCCCGCCTCAGCTTCGAAGCCCATCGAGTCGTACATTCCGGCGAGCTCAAAGGCCGCCCTGCCATCTTCCGCCGGGCATGTCTGAGCCAATTCATGCATCGCGGCGACACCGTCTTCGCGGTCCAATGAGTCGAAGCGATCCCAAAGTTCGGCGACGGATGCTTCCCACTGTTCGATGGTGACGTTCATAGCGCTAATCCTGTCACGCCGCACGCCCGGCGAAGCATGACGCTTGACGTCGTCGCGCAAACACCACGTGCCCCAGTGCGCACCATAATCGTCACGGCCGCGGTCTGCTCCTCGTCAACCGAGCCACGAGTGCATGCACCTCGGTAACGGCCTGCTCGGG
>DXIM01000190.1 GCA_019112895.1 Candidatus Stackebrandtia faecavium | reverse complement strand
GGTGCGGGCGTGACGCAAGTTCTACAAGTTGTCGTAGTTGCCTGCCGTGTTGATGCTAGACCTTGTCTCTCGCTCCAGTGCACCCCATGCGGCGACCGTAGATGGCCATGCCGCCAGATTGACCTACTAGCCGCATACAGACACGGAGCGCCTGCATGCGGAAGAACCACAATAGGTACCGTGAGTGCTCAAGAAGTCACTAACACAATATAAGTAACGACCGAACCAACAGAATCCACTACAGATAGCCTTAACGTGTAATGGTTTCTGACGATAGGAAAGCTGAGTTGGACACGGAATCACTGCCTGGCCTCGTGAGATACCAGAATCTCGCATCTCACGGGCTCACCCGGCATCAGTTCGATCGGCTCCTCCAAGCCGACGAATACGAACGAATCGCCCCCGGACTGTTCTTGCGCACCGACACCACAGACGACACCACCGCGGCGCACATGGCGATTGCCGCGAAACGGCCCGAAGCGACACTGTGCCTACTGTCCGCAGCTTCGATCCACGACTTGACAGACGAAATTCCGCCTAATAACAACATCGCGATCCCGCGGGGCACTTATGAACCGGCGACCGCGCCCATCACCGTCACCTGGCACCATTTCGACGTCCCGACCTTCGACGTCGGACGCACCCGTCTCACATTGCCCGGTGATGTGGCAATCGGCCTGTACAGCGCGGAAAGAACGATCGTCGACCTGTTTCGGCTACGACACGATTGGGGCTGTGACCTCGCTGTCGAAGCACTCAAACGATGGATACGCAGAGGCGGAAGCAGCCCCGCCGCGCTACTCGCCATGGCGCGAAGTTTCCCCAAGGGATATCCGGCCCTACGCGACGCGCTAGAGATCCTGCAGTGACACCAAACGCGGCACCGCACACCCGCCCGTGACGCGGCCCTGGCGACCGTAAAGGGACCCGGATACGAGCGAGTGGCGATGACGTCTTCCGCCTGACCTGTCCAAGAAGTTACGGACATGACCGCAAGCACGGGCCGCCCGGGAATTCAAAGCGCACGAGATCACGTCGCCAGCGCTCGCCGGTTCGCGGCGTCGTCGGCTCGTTTCGAACCGATACCCGGCCCACGCGGGACGCACCGCACAGACAGGAAACGATATGGCCACACACGAAACCACGGTTCGCTGGCAGGACACGGACGAGGCGCTGGCGGTGCTGCCGAAACTCGACGGCATCGACTATTTGAAGAAGATGGCCAACGGCGAGATACCGGCAGCGCCGATCGTGAGCCATTTCGGCATGGACCTGACTGTCGTCGAGCACGGGAAGGTCGTGTTCGAGTGCACGCCGAACGATTCGCATCACAACCCGATCGGTTCGGTGCACGGCGGTGTCGTGTGCACGCTGTTGGATTCGGCGCTCGGCTGCGCCGCACACACAACCCTGCCCGCTGGCGTTGGTTACACGTCGGTCGAGATCAAAGTGAACTATATGGGCGCGGTCCGAAGCGACAGTGGACCGCTGCGGTGTACGGGGCGGGTCACGAAACCGGGGCGCCGCATCACTTTCGCCGAAGGCGAGGTCGTCGACAAGAACGGTAAGCTCGTCGCCTCCGCGTCCGGCACGCTCCTGGTGTTCCCGCTCGACGGGGCGTGAAGGTCATAACCCGCGGGTTTGGCTCAGCCCCAGTTCGACTGCAGCTGTTCGGCCGCCCAGCCGCGGAACGAACCGCATGGCGCGAGGCAGTTCGGGGAGTCGTCATATTCGAGGCAGAAGTCGTAGACTTTGCTGGTCTCGGGGTCGAGGATCGTGAAGTTGCCGAACTGTCCGGCGTCGAGCATGACCGCGCGTTCGCTGATCTCGTGTGCGGCGTCCATATCGGCCCGGTAGCGGTTCGTGGCCTCCTCGATCGACCCCTCGCCATCGTCGGACATATAGGACTCAAAAAGGGAATCGTTTCCCGCGGCCTTATTCCATAGACGCAGAAGCTCGTAGTCGGGGTGCGTCACCGGGTCGAACCTTTCGAAACGGTCCGCGTCCATGATTCCGGCCGTGCCGAGCGTCAACAGGAACTCCCGCACCTCGCCCGGCAACGTGGTTTTTCCTTTCGACTCCAGCGCCGCGACCTCGCTACTCGACAGTGGGCGAAACTCCTCGGGTAGGTGGTCGCCGAAGAGTTCGTCGGCGTCGTCGCCGATGAGTGTGTCCAAATACTGCAGTGCGTTCATGAGATTCCTTCGTTCTGTCCAACCGAAGCAGCGGCCGGGGCACACGGACGGACAACCGGAACACCGCCGGCGGGGCCAACATAACCGCGGCCGGCGACAATTTCGGTCCGGGCGTTCGCCTGCGCGCCAAGCTTTGCTGACGTTTGCGGCACCGACGGGGTCAAAACTGGGTCGACGTCAGTCACCGGGCACCAGATCGATCGGGATCTCGGTCGGCGGCATCGGCTCGGTCACTGAACAAGTCTCAAGGACCGACACCTTCGGCTTAATGGTGAGGGTTCCTTCGGTCATATCCTCCGGCACCGGGAATACGACTGCTCCGCCGTAGACATTCTTGTCGCTGGGCTCAAGGTGAATCACATCGACGGCGGATTCCTTATCGGGTTTGAAGGACATCGCCGCCGATGGGTTCCACAATGGGATACACGTAGTCCCGTCGGGATCCGACATGTGCTCTCGGAACCCGCTGATCACCAGATAGGCACTGCCCTCATCGGCCCAATCTTGCCCATCGATCCACGGCACCCGCTGAGCGCTGGCTTCCTCGAAGGAGACGTGCAGTTCGACCTCGCCTTGGATGCCGAGCGAGTTAGCGACGGATGCGGTGAGTTCTTGCGATTCAGGGGACAGCTCGGCCATGGCGCCAGGAAGGTAATAGGTGCGCGTCTGTTTCAGACCCTCGCTGTCGATTCGTTCCCCGGTGCGCAGGTCGATGGCGACCTCTACCCCGTTGTCTTCGATCAACAATTCGACGGGCTCGCCAGTGGGGACACTGGCCAGGATCGCGGTCTGCTTATGTTCACCGACATGCTCAGCAATGTCTTGGGGCGCTCCGTCCGCGTTCACCGCGACGGTGGTATCGCTCGACTGTGGATAGGTTGAGGGTGTTGTCTCGATGGTCGCCATCACGAACTCGTGGCCAGCGGCTGCCGTCATGTCGGACTGCCCGAGTTTGAAGTCTTTTGCATCGCGCGCGTCCAGTTCTTTGCTGACCTCGTAGCTGGGGACTTTGAGGCCCAGATGCGGCATCCGAAGGATCGCGTCGTCGCCGTGCATGTCCGCCAGGGTTGGCACGTTGTAGGCGCCCTTTGGGGGCGAGATGACAGCGAAAGCGTCCGCCGAGGCCGGGGAGGGCTGGGAGCATGCCGTCAGTCCGGAAGCGGTCATGATTATGGTCGCGGTGGCCAGAGCCACCTGGGGGGCACGCATTTCAATATCTTAAAGCCCCAGCGCAGAACCGTCTTGACCGCGTCGCGTTCGGCATGCGGTTCCGTTCGCCCCCGAAGCGACCCCGTTTCGACGGCCAGAGCAGGGCTCACGACGCCGACCGGCGCCTTGGAATCCGGTAGCCGGCGGTGATGGGAAACGTTTACGGGGCAACGTTCTCGCGCTGGTACCGGGATGGGTCGCAGATGTTACGGACATGGTCGACACCACCGCTGTTCCCCCGCCCCGACATCGTTAACGCTAAGTATTCGGATAGTTTGATCCGTGCTTGCGTGTCGATAGCGGCGCGTACAGCAAAACCAGATGTCAAGCGGGTAGTACACGGGAGTGTGTTGTGACGTCCTTGGACGAGTTCATTCACCACACCAACACCGATAAAACACAGGTGAACGACGCCGCATCGAGCATTGAGCGCACCAAGGACCTGGCCGAACAAATACAGTCCCGGTTCGAACTCCTCGCCGCCGACACCATGACCGCTGGCGCGCAACAACTACGGACACTCACCGAAGACGCCATCGCCCTCCTAAATCGCTTCGAGGAAGATTCGAGCCCGGAGGCGATACGAAAATTTGCCAACGCGATGGCTGCCAACTACGCGAACGCTCAACCACCACTGAAGCCGTTCGTCATTGAAGGCGTGATCCGCGCATTTGCGGGCGAAGAACACATCCTTGACGAGATTTCGGCCGAGGACCAGCGGGATTCACAGTTCCCGATCATTCGTGAAATCGTGGCCGGATCGGGGGAGCTTCAGGCTCGTATCGATGATGTCCTCACCGACGCCGAAACGCTTGCGCGTGAATGGGAAGCCGAAGAAGGCTGAACCTGCAGCGGGCGCGTTACCTCGGCCCCGAAGGGGCGGCATGTCCGTAACATGACCCCAAATCCCACGTGGGCAACGCTTCAAACCCAACGCGGGCAACGTTTCTAGGTGGCCACCGTGATCGTCAGCGACACGATCAACGCGATGGCTGCCAACTACGCGATAGCCGGAGCTAGTTCCGCCGGGCGGACATATGTTGCTCAATCTCGGGGATTCGTCGATGAATAGAGGCGTGGCACGCGCCTGAAAGCGTGGTTACGTCGAGACTGGTGACACTGCCGTTCAGTTCTGGGGACGCTCGTTGAACTGGAGCTTGTGACCATCGGGTGCGTCGACCGTCGCGTATGTTCCCCATGGTTCGCGTATTACTTCGGACGTGGTCGCGCCACGAGCACGGAATTCTTCAACCGTGGCCTCAACATCGTCAGAAGCGAACGTGAGAAATGCGCCGTCACCAGGTTGCTTTCCAAACGATTCGGCCAAAGCGAGCACGATTGATGTCTGCGCGTTCGCAGGTTTAACTTCCAGCCAGCGTGAACCTTCATCCATATCTGCATCCATGACGACATCGAAGCCAAGAATGTCCCTATAGAACTCCAAAGCGGTGTCTTGATTTCCGACGTACAGGATGACTGAAGCTACCGAAGTGATCATGTGCCCGATGCTACTGGCCGCCGCCGCAACAGAGATTGACCACGCGCGGACGCACGCGCAGGTTAGGACATGCTCCTAAAGTGCGTGGTTAAGCGATTGGATGCCCATCGCCCGATAGCACTCGTAGAGCCGAAACCAAGAAGGTAGTAGCGGGGCGCGTCACCTCGGCCCTCGAAGGCGCGGCATGTCCGTAACATGACCCAACCCCGAGGCAGGCAACGCTTCAAGCCCGTTGCGGGCAGCGTTTCTAAGTGGCCACTGTGATCGTCAGCGACACGATCAACGCGATGATCACCGAGTTGAACACGAACGCGAGGCAATTGTGGACCATGACGGTCCGCCGCATATCCCGCGTCGTCACGTTGACGTCCGTCGTGCCGAATGTGGATTGCACCGCCAGCGCGAAATACAGGTAGTCGCTGAAGGCGCGTGGCTCGTCGCCGCCGAACTTGAGGCCCTGAGAGGCGAGGTCGCGTTTCGCGTAATGCAGGGCGTACATGATGACGACGTTTGCCCAGGACCCGGCGACCATCGCCAGCGCCGGCAGCAGCAGGACTCCGGTGCGGTGCAGGGCGGGTACTGCGATCACGAGTAGCACGACCGCGAACGCGCACACAGACACCTGTATCGACCAGGATGGCGCGTCGGTGCGCCACCAGCGGTCCCACAGTTTCCACCGCACACGGCCCCACAGCGTGCGGTTTCCTGCCTTGCCGGTTGCGGTGACGAGGGTTTCTCGCAGCTGGTTTTCGTTGAGTGAGCCGTAGGCTTTGCGTGTCAACACCAGGTGGACGACCGTGAAAAACGGCCAGGCGAGCATGACGCCGATGGTGGCGGCGTAGGGCCTGATTTGGGGGTCTTGCACCAGCCATATGGCCTCGATGGCGCCGGTCGCAACTAGTGCGATGGCCCCGGCCGCGATGGAGCGTCGTGTCTCCGACAGCGCCCAGTGCCGGCGCATCGGATTGTTCGCCTCGGTGTCCATCGAGTCATCGTATTTGATCAATATTTCCCGGTCATGACCGCGAATAGTGTTTCGGTGATGTCGTGTCCCGGTTTGCGCTCCTTGTCCGGCTGTAGCGGGATTCGTTGCAGCGGAGGCGCTTCCTTTGCGGTACGGAAACGTTTCTGAGGTATCCGCTTTCGCCGAACGCGGCACGATACGACTCGACTACCCCGCGTTCAATCCGCTTTTTCACGGTATGTAATGATGAATTCACTCGCCACTAAGAAGTGTCGAGTGTTGTTAGTTCTACGTGCACAATCCTGCCCGAGGAAAGGGCGGGTATATAAAACGACCGGGACGGTCACAAGTTTCCCAACAACGCCCGTCCCGGTCTACCCAACCAAACAAAGGAGGTCCCGTCGGCACGCGACGAGAACAGCTTGGTCAACAACCAGTCTGACATCCGCTACCCGCGGTACGCATCCAGGTCTCCGCTCACAGCCGTTTCCGGCGTCGCGCGGCCGGCCACACTGTTCTCACCTCGATAAATATCGGCCCGCCGACCCATCGTCCTTATCGACGCTAGCCGGAGCGCGGCCGTACCCTCCCCAGCGATCCGTCACCGCAGCGACGCGCCGTTGTCGCGCACATCCGCACCCGGTGGCGCCGATCCCTGGTGCCAACGAATGCGCGCCGACAATTCCTTAGCTCGCGCTGCGCATTTATTTCGCTATTGGTTTTCCTTTTCTTATACGTGTGGAGGTCGGGATACTTCATGCCCGAAAACAATGCAATAAACATCGACGCAAAAACCGTGACGCCCGCCGACGTCGACTGGATCGACCATTACGGGCCCGCATTGATTCACGGACACCGATTCACGCCAGGCGATATCGCGCAGTTCGAATACGGCCGCGACCGCGACCACACCGGGCGCCTCACCAGTAAGGCGAAAACACGCATCGCCACGATCCTCACCGAC
>DXIM01000189.1 GCA_019112895.1 Candidatus Stackebrandtia faecavium | reverse complement strand
CACGCGGCACAAATGCCAGCAACATAACCATGGAGACGAAAAAGCTCGCACCGTTGATCATTAGCGCGGTCGGCGTCGCGACGCTGACGAGCAGCACACCCGCCAGTGCCGGCCCGAGTACTTCCGCGATGTTCGCGCTGCCGAAGATGAGGCCGTTGGCCCGCTCGAGTGAGAAACCACCGAGCCGGGCCACGTCGGGGACCATCGCGGATCGGGCTGCCGCGCCGGGCGCATCTATCAGCGCGCCGAGAAAAACGAAAACCATCAGCACGGTGAACGAGAGGGCATCGAACACGGCCAGCGCCGGAATGGCGAGCACCATGAGCCCGCTGGCGATGTCGGCGACCACGGACACGTCTCGTCGGTCAAAGCGATCCGCAAGATTTCCGCCGAAGAACGCTCCCAATACGTAGGCGACGATGCCGGCCGCCGCGGCGAGACCGACCTTGGCGCTATCCCCGGTGGTCTTGTAGACGTACCAAGGGATCGCCAACATCGCGACGGAGTTACCGGCCAGGGAGATGACACCGCCGACCACAAGCGCATACAACGGCAACGGATTCCTGCCGGTAGTTGGCGAGTTCGCGATCATCGATTGACCTTGATTCCGTGAGGGGCGCCGTCGGCGACGAATGCGGGCGACGCGTGTCCCCAAGGCGAGCTTTCAGTTGACACACCATGGATGCGTCTTCTGCATCGTGCGGCAACACGCTAACGCTTCGCCGCGTGGGGGAACAAATGAATTTGTGTGCAGTCGTTTTCGGCCCGATTTGACCGATCAACGTAAACAGTCTGTCGGCAGCCCGATGGGGGCTCGCATGGACTGCGGGCGGCACCAGATGGACGCACTTCGGGCATATCGGCGAATTTCAGCGCCAATGGGTCCAAATCACCTGGGCGGCACGAGATTCATTACGGTTCTATCGTTTTTTTATGGATCAATAATGAGACCCGGCTCCACTTCTGCAGCGTGACCCAGATCTCAATTTTATATTGAGCCACAGTAGTCTTTTCACCACCAGAACCATTGCGCCCCAAGGGTTTCAAACATTCCATTTATTAGCGACATACCTAAGTGAACTCTCAAAACTCGACATGAACCGACCCTTAAAGACACTTAAACAAGGTCACTACCTGCAAAAACGTAAGCCTTCTCTCCGAAGAGATCTTCTGATAGTTTTCCGTTTGCGCGACAACCCCCGTCGCGCGGCCAGGAATCCAGCAATGGGCAGGTAACGAGCGGCTCACTCAGGGCCGATCCCGGCATTCCACCACCCCTGGAGGAAATTGATATGTCACCCCGTAGCGGTGCCCGCCGGCTACGCAAGTTCGGCATCGCCGCCGTCTCAGCCGTAGTCGCTGTCGGCCTCGGTTTCGGCGTGCCCGCAGCTATGGCGGATAACGCAGAGCCAAGCACCGAAACCAAAGCGAACGCGCAACTTCTCGACCCGCAGTGCGCCGTACCGCCTGACCGTGATCTCAACGTCACCAAGAAACTCTGGCAGGTCGCTTCCAGCCGCGGCGTCACCGACAAGGTCATGCTGGCCATGTTCGAGACCGGCTGGGTCGAGTCGCACATGAACAACCTCAACTGTGGTGACCGCGACTCCGTTGGTGTCTTCCAGCAACGGCCGAGCATGGGCTGGTGCGACCCCGCATCGCTGTGCCGCGACGTCGAGCACGCCACCAATAAGTTCCTCGACCAGGCGATCCCCAACGACAAGAAGAACCCGGGATACAGCGCCGGGCAACTAGCACAAAGCGTGCAGCGTTCGGGCTACCCCGACCGTTACGACGAAAACGAAGGCAAGGCCAAGCAACTGATGGCCGAGGTCAGCGACGCCCCGATGCCCGACCCCGAATGGCCGGTCATCAAGGACGGTAGCGCTGGCGGCGACGTTTCCACCGCCCAGTACCTGCTGACGAAGCACGGTGAGAAAACCGACGCTGACGGCGAATTCGGTCCGAAAACGACCTCGTCGGTGAAGGCGTTCCAGAAGGCCAAGAAGCTCGAGGTTGACGGCGTCGTCGGCCCGAAGACCTGGGCGAAGCTGATCGTCAACGTTGCCAGCGGCGACAGCGGTTCGGCCGTCAAGGCGCTGCAGACGCAGCTGAAGTCGCATGGCGCGAGCATCGCGGTCGACGGCGAATTCGGTCCCAAGACCGAGTCCGCGCTGAAGGACTTCCAGAAGCGTGCCGAATTGGAACAAACCGGTAAGACCAACAAGGACACCTGGTTCGCTCTGATCGGTACCTGATCCACATAGCTGAACCCGTTCGTTGAGCGGGAACTGCTCGCAAAACGACTCCCCGATGCGCGACCGATATCGGTCGCCTTCGGGGAGTCGTTTTGCGTTACGGCGCGCTTCGGTCTCGGCTGAGGGCGAGCCAGGCGACCAGCGCGCAGCCCCACAGGAGGAACAGTGGATCCCACAGCAGCGCGTGACCGATCATGGCGGCCGAATCGTAGCCGCCTTCCACGTCGATGAGACCGGCAAGAACGCTTCCGCTTGCGACGATGTTGATGCCGCCGTAGACGATAAGGCCGACGCCGCCGATCCAGCACAACGCCCGCCACATTCTCCGCCAACCGATACGTCCATACTCGACGCCGACCGGAACAGCGACCCCGCCAAGCTTCACCAGTGCCACGAAGCCGAGCCCGGCCCCGGCCAAGAACGGTTCCTCTTCGGATAGCCGTACCGCCCACTGCCCCACGGTCGCTAGCAGCCGCGTGCCGCCCAATGCCCAGTAGAGACTGAACACGGCATGTACGGCGCCGAAGCCGGCCGCGAGCCATACCATCGCGCGCGACGAACCGACGCGTCCGCGGTCCATCACGCGCCTCGTCGTCCGCGTGTCATCGCGTCACGGTTTCGGCGCATTCACAATCGCCTTACCGACACGTTCCGGCCGCAAACCGATCCCGATGATCCTGGCCAGAAGCTTCTGCAACGGCGAGACCCGCCCGATGATCCTGGGCACGAGCGGCGGCGAATACGGCTGATCCAGATACTTCGGGTAGAGGTTGGCGAATATCCGGACTTGACCGGCCTGGATCAGCCGCGCCGGCAGCAAACGCCGCTGCTGCACGCGATACAGCAAGGTGTCGGGCACGTCTTCGCCCCGCACGAGCGTCGGACCGATGATGCGCGCGGCCGCGACGGCATCCTGGATCGCCAGGTTGATGCCGACCCCACCCGCTGGCGACATCGCATGCGCGGCGTCACCGATGCACAGGAGACCGTCCCGGTACCAGCGCAGTAGCCGATTAACGGAGACGGACAGCAGCTTCACATCGTCCCAGGTCGTGATTTCCTCCCGAAAACGTTCGGCCACCACCGGCAGCTGCGGCGTCAGTTGATCGGCGATGACATCGACTTCCCCGGAACGAAGCTGCGCATAACCACCCTTCGGGATGCAAAAGGCGACCTGCCAGTATTCGTCCCTGTCGATCACGATGGCCGCGAATCCGCCCGCCGTGTTAACGAACGGGACCGACTCGCCGGGGCGTCTACTGATGCGGAACCACAGCACGTCCATCGGCGACCTGCTGTCCTGCAACTCGAGATCCGCCTGTTCGCGGATCGTGGAGCTGCGTCCATCCGCGCCTATGACGAGGCGAGCCGGGACCTCGACGGGGCCGTCGACGCCGTCGTATTTCACTCCCGCGACCCGTTCGCCCTCGAACAGGAGGCCAGTCACCGGCGCCTCCCGAATGAGTTGGAAGTTGTCGTAGCGTTCCGCTTCGCTCGCGATGAAATCCAGGAAGTCCCATTGCGGCAGAAAGGCCACGAAGTTGTACGGCCGCGGCAGGCGCGAAAAGTTCGCCAAAGTCGACACTCCGGTCGGCGACGATACCGAGACCGTGTACATGCGTCGGTGCGGGATCTCAAGGAACCGATCGATGATTCCCAACTCGTCCATGATTTTCAACGTCGACGGATGGATCGTGTCACCGCGGAAGTCCCGCAGAAAATCCTCGTGCTTCTCGAGCACGCAGACCTCGACGCCGAGCCGCGCCAACAGCAGTCCGGCAATCATGCCCGCGGGCCCGCCGCCGACGATCACGCAGTCTTTTCGTTCCAGCGTTTCGGGCATCCGATGCACTCCTCTACTGCCGTTTGAAGGGCGGCGGTTACCGAACATTGTGACGCATCGACCGGACGCGTTTCGCGTGTCGCCACCCGTATGCGATTCGTGGTACAACAAATGCTTTTGTTGGCCGCGACCCCATCACCGCACGCATGTCGATAAAGGATGAACATCATGGCTCCCGACAAGCACGACTACGACCAGATGTACGCGGCGCCGACTCCCCCGCCCTGGGATATCGGTGAACCGCAACCGGAACTGTTCGCCGTGGCCGAACGGATACCGCCGCGCGATCCGGTGCTCGATGCGGGGTGCGGCACCGGTCGGCTGGCTATCGCCCTGGCACGCATGGGACACCGCGTGCACGGCATCGATGCCTCGGTCAAAGGCATCGCCGTCGCGCAACGCAACGCCGTGCGGGAGGGGGTCGACGTGCAGTTCGACGTGGTCGACGCGACCCGGCTGGACCGGTATGACCTACGTCCGCGCACCGTTTTCGACTCCGGGCTCCTGCACGGCCTCGACGATGCCCAGCGGCGCGCGTATGTGGATGGACTGGAGGCGATATGTCCACCCGACAGCATCGTTTACGTGTTGGCTATGTCGATCGAGGCCGGCATGGGTTGGGGAATGACGAGCCACGACCTGGAACAACCGTTCGCCACGGAGGCGTGGACCGATATTGTCGTGGAGCCTGCGCTCATCTTGGCTCGGCCAGAAAAAGAGAAGATCCGGCTGGCGGCGCACCTGCTGAGCGCCCGCCGAACCTGAGCCACAGGTGAGAGCGCCGGGCCGCGCGGTACTCGGGGCGCGACATGCGTGGCGTGCCCATTCCAGCATGGCCAGACCACCGTCGATGCCGCACCTCCATGGTGACCGTGGCGGACTGGACGTCCCACACTCCGGAAACCGGATCTCGTTGGCCAGTCGTCGAGGTCCGCGATGAGGTGCGCTTATTCCTCTCGTCGCGGGACGAAACCACACCGTGTTCGATGAGGTGTGTCGAGGCGATTTCGGCCCGGTGCGTTTCGCGCACTGAATGTCCCCTTTGATGCGCAATGCGGGCACCAAGATCATTGTGGAGCCTCGGTGTCGGATCCGCCTGTTGCTACGATCAGGCGGTCCACGCGAAAGCCCCGATGAACAGTGGGATCGGGCGGCGGCATCGGCTAAGGAGTAATCGATTAACCGGCACGATATTGAGGCCCGGGCCGCGCAGACGGCCGAAGCGGTCGGCCTCGCCGAAGGCCAATGGGGCGTGCTCGACGTCATCACCGTCATCTCCAGACACGAACCGTTGGCCGTTAACGAGATCAGTCGCCACGTCGAATTGCCGGTTCCCATCGTCGCGGCCGTATGCAATGAGCTGCGACAACGCGATGTCGTCGACACCCGGCGCCCAGTGCGTCTCACCCCGTCCGCACGCGAGGCCACAGCGGCCGATACGTGGCTCGGTTCGGGAAAGTGTCCGCAATGCTCCGGCCTCGGCATCGACGTGCCGTCCGAGCTCGACGGGGTCGCTTCGCAGCTGGAGGCGCTGGCCGAGCGCATGCCGAACGCCCGGCTGGAGCTCGACCAGGCGCATTGCACGATCGACAGCAAACTGCGACGCGCCATGCTGTTCGGGGAACTGGGCCTGTTGTCCAAGCCCACGATCTTCATCGGCGACGACGACCTGACCTCGATCACCATCTCGCTCGTGGCCACGCACGCGGGTCTGCCGGCACCACGGGTCACCGTGGTGGACACGGATGCGGACCTGTGCGAGTTCATCGAGGCGCAGGCCGACGAACTCGGTTTGAGCATCACGGTCGTGCGTCACGACGCCCGCCAGCCCCTGCCGCCACAGCTACACGAAGCGTTTCAGGTGGCATTCACCGACCCTCCATACACTCTGGCCGGGGCCGAGTTGTTCGTGTCGCGCGCGGTATCCGCGCTCGAACCCCGGGCCGGCCAGCACGTGCTGTTCGCTTTCGGCGCGCGCCGGCCGAGCGAAACAGTGGCCGTGCAGTCGATGCTGGGCGACATGGGGCTGGCGATACGTCGATTGCAGCCGAACTTCAACGAGTACCTCGGCGCCGGCGTGATCGGCGGGACCAGCCACCAGTACCACCTGCGCACGGTCGATGCGTCCGCCGGCGGCATCGTGGGCGATTACGAGGGGCCGCTGTACACTGCCGACAACCGAGCCGAAACGGCCCGCCGGTTCCGTTGCGCCTCCTGTCGCACGATCCAACTGGTCGGCCCGAAACAGAAATACGCAAAAATCGCGGATCTCAAAAGCGCCGGCTGCCCCGAATGCGGAGGCTCGACGTTTCGGCCGATGGCCTTGCGAGACCGGAACACATCCAACCGAAAGAACCCGTGAGTTACGTAATCCGCCCCGCCGAGCACGCCGATATCGCCCGCATCGTCGATTTCGAGGTCGATATCGCCATCATTTCCTTCGGCGATGACGCGATCACCGATCGCTCCGTGCACGAACGCCGCGTGACGTCCAGCCTCGGCAAGAACGGCGAAGTCACTCTCGTCGCCGACGACGGCGACGTGGTGGGCTGGGCCTGGCTGTCTCGACGTACCAATTCGTTGACGGGAGCCCGGTACGGGAACTTCCGTTCGCTGGCGGTGTCGCAGCATCCTTCGCGCGGCGAGATCGGCGAGGCTCTACTCGACGAGGTCATCACTCGTTGCCGCGCCGACGGCATCGGCGAACTTGTCGGCAAGGTGCACGCCGACAACCTCGGCATGCGCGCGTTGTACCGCAAATTCGAGTTCGAGCCGGTGCATCTGACGATGCGTAAGCGCATCGACGCGGAGCCACAATGATCAAGGCGGTCGTGTGGGACCTAGACCGCACGTTGCTCGACGGCGTGATGCTGGAATCGGTTGCCACACCGACTAAGAAAGACGGCGTCGACGACATCATTGCGCGCCTGCATGAGCGCGGGATCGTCAACAGCATCGCCAGCAGGAATCCGACGGAAACTGCCGAAGCGGCGGTCGCGAGCCTCGAATGGCCGGCGCCTTTCATTGCGCCGCAATACGGTTGGGGCGATAAGTCCGAGTCACTGAAACGGATCGCTTCGCACCTCGATATCGAGTTGGCGGCGCTCGCGTTCGTCGACGACGATCCGTACGAGCGCGCCGAGGTCGCCGCGCACGCACCGCAGGTGCTCGTGTTGTCTCCCGAGGACGTAGCGGGCGCGCTCGATTGGCCCCAGTTCAGTCCGCGCACGGTCACCGCGGAGGCCCGCGGCCGCGCACAGAGCTATCTGGACATTCAAGAACGGGAACGCGCCGCGCGCGAATTCACCGGCACCCGCGCCGACTTCCAGCGCTACTGCGGGACTCGGATCACCATCCGCAGGGCCGGACAGCGGGATGTCGCGCGGTTCAGTGAGCTATCGCTACGCACCACGCAGTTCAACTCCCGCGGCATGGGCTTGTCGGAAAGCGACGTGGCCGAAGGAATCAACACCGACGATCGCCTATTCGTCTGCATCGAGCTGGGGGACCGTTTCGGCGACGACGGTGTCATCGGCGGTATCGCGGTGACCACATGCGAGTCGCGGTGGCGGGCCGATCTGGTCATGATGTCGTGCCGGGCGATGGGACGAGGCGTCATCGAGGCCGCGCTGACGTGGCTCGCCGGGGCCGCGCGGGACTCCGGCGCGGGCGAGGTCATCATTCCGTTGCGCCCCAATGAACGTAACGTGCCGCTGCGCTTGGCTTTGGTTGCCGACGGGTACCGCGCGCACAAGCCCGCCGACGGGGTGGCCGATTTCGCCCGCCGATTGGGCGAGGACGAAGGTGAACTCGACGAATGGGTAAAGGTCGACACATGATCATTGATGAGATACGCCGGATGCTGGTCGACATCACTGGACGCGCGGACCTGGCGGACGTGGCGCCCGATTCACCGCTGCTTCACGACCCGGTCGGGCTCGATTCTTTGGGCGGCATGCGTTTGCTGCGTGCGGTCAAGGATGTTTTCGGAGTCGATGTCGCTGCCGAGGATCTCAACCTTGATTCGCTGGCGTCTGTGGACAGTCTGGTGCGCTACATCGCGGACAACCGCGGGGATAGGGCGGACGAGGCCGGGGTCCGGCTGCATGCCCCCACGGTTCTCTACGTTGTCGACGGGCGGCGAGTCGACGGCCCCGTGCCGGGACTTCCGGCTGTCGAGACCGCGGCCCGCGCGGCGGTGGGAGCTGGCGAGGGCACCGTCATCAGCTCGAGCAATGTCGTGTTCGACAACGGCGCGGTCACGCTCGTGATGATCCTCGCGGAATCGCACCTGAGCATTCACACCTGGCCGGAGACTGGCCGTGTGGCGATCGACCTGTTCTGCTGCGGTTCGATGAACGGGCGCGCCACGATCGATCTGCTCGCGGAGTCGTTGAACCTGTCCGATGTGAGCATTCGCGAGATCGACCGCGGCTGAGCGCATCCACCCCAAGGGCCGCAACGGTTCTGCGCTTTCTGACAGGACATTAGGCACTTTTAGGACTAATAGCTACAGTCTCATCGATCGCCGAACGTCGATGTTTGCCAATGCGTTGCGTATCGGATACCGTGCACGGCGTGCATCCATCGCAACCGAATCCACCAATAAGGAGCTAGCCGGTCGAGCGCGACCGTCATTCGGCTTGCCCGAAAGATGACGTGCCGCGACACCTCCCGACGCCCGATCTCGACCGACCCCTCACCGCGCGACGTCACGGCGCCGCGCCGATCACACGCGGAAATGCCCACGGGCCACCACACCCTTCGGTGAGACCGCGACTTGGAGTCCCCTTTGTCACTCCCCCATATCGGACACGATTCTTCTTCAACGATTCCGCGTTCCGGTCGACGCACGGCATGGCTGTGGTCGAGCCTGATAGCGATCGGCGGGTTCCTCTTCGGCTACGAAACCGGCGTCATCGCCGGCGCGCTGTTGTTCATCACCCCGGAGTTCGACCTATCCGCGTTCGCCCAAGGCAGCGTCGTCAGCGCCCTGCTGCTGGGGGCGATGCTGGGCGCGCTGGTGGCGGGCCGCGTCGCCGACCGCCTCGGGCGCCGCATGACGTTCGGAATCGAGGGCGGCGTGTTCATCGTGGGCGCGTTGACGACCGTATGCGCCAACGCGTACATCCCTTTGCTCACAGGACGTTTCACGCTCGGGATCGCGATCGGCGCGCTGTCGGCAACCGTCCCGGTCTACCTGTCGGAGGTCTCCCCGGCAGAAATCCGTGGACGCACGATGACGCTCAATCAACTGCTGATGACCATCGGCATCCTGTCGGCCTACACCGTCAACTTCGCCTTCTCCGGTATGGAGAACTGGCGCATCATGCTCGCGATCGGCATCGCCCCGGCGGTCGTGATGATTGTGGCAGCCTGCATGCTGCTGCCCGAATCGCCGGAATGGTTGTGGGCCAGAGGAAAGACCGAAGACGCGCATCGAGTTCTGCGGTCCATATTGGGAGGCGCGGGCGCCACCGCCCATCTGCGAGGACGTGACCGCGACGAGCTGTCGACTCGGGATGGTTTCGGCTGGCGCAGCCTCCTCATGCCCCAGGTTCGGCCGGCACTTGTCGTCGGAGCCACCCTTGCCGCTGTCCAGCAGCTCAGCGGGATCAATACGATCATTTACTTCGCACCGAGCATCATCGCCGACACCGGGCTCGACGTATCACAGTCGATCTTCTACTCGATCGCCATCGGCACGATCAATCTCATCATGACGATCGTGTCGATTCGCCTGGTCGATCGCGTGGGACGTCGTTGGCTGCTTCTGTCGTCCCTCGGCGCAATGACGGCGACGCTGACCTTCCTGGGCCTGTCGTTCGTGCTCGAGGCGCACCCGACCGTGTCGTTGGCGTTGATGGTCGCCTATATCGCGGCCTTCGCCGTCGGGATGGGCCCGGTGTTTTGGGTGCTGGTCGGCGAGATCTTCCCCAACAGTGCCCGCGCGCATGGTTCGAGCGCCTCGACGGCAATCAACTGGGGCACGAACTTCGCCGTCAGCCTCATGTTTTTGTCGGTCGTTCGCGCTATCGGTCTCGGCGAGACGTTTTGGGTTTTCGCCCTCGTCTGCGCAGGCAGTTTCGTGTTCGTCACGAAGTACGTTCCCGAGACGAAGGGTCGCGACTTCGAGGCGGTCGACACGGAACTGCAGCGGCGGTTCGCCCGATCCGGTCCGGCCCGGGCGCTGGCCGGAGCCGGTGCGGGATCGGCCAGTGCAGATGCGCCGGACATGCCACGGATCCACGCGCCCAGCGATTCGGGCCCGAGGTAACCCCGCACGAAGCGGTGCTTGGAGCGGGGTCCGCCTCCTGCGGCGGCGGGCGGTCTCATGCGACGGTGTGCGCGACCCGGTCGGGCTTCGCCAGCTCGATAACGTCGACGCTCGATCGGCCTACGAGGCCCTGGCCGAGGATGGCGGCCACACCGGGGATCCGGAAGGCGGCCAACGCAAGCCGGCGCGCCCGCACCTGGAACATCGTCTCCGGGAGCAACCATTTGCGACCGTCGACGGTGGTGTCCTGCCTGTGTGTCGCGACTGGTCCCCACGCGCGCTCGTACCCGGCTAGGGCGCCGTCGATGCTGGCTGCACCGTCGAGTTGACCCGCCAGAACGTACGCCCCTGCTATCGCCAAAGACGCTCCTTGGCCCGCGAGTAGCGAGACAGCGTAGGCGGCGTCGCCGATCACGGTCACGCGTTTATGGCTCCATCGCGGCATCACGATCTGGGCCACCTGGTCGTAATAGATCCGTTCGGACGGCGGACAGTTGGCCAGCACGTGCGGCACTTTCCAGCCGAGGTCGCGATAGGTGTCGAGTATTTTCGCCCTCGGGTCAGCCGGCAGGGTGGGATCCGTCTGCGTGTGAACGGTGAATGTGGCGACCCGGCCACCGGCGACGCCGTACAGGCCCACCTGTTTGCCGGGTGCGTCGGTGAGACGGAAACCGGCGCCCAGTTCCTCGGCGAGTGCGGGGTCGTCGAATACGAACGCCGCGGTGTGCATCCCCAGGTAGCGCAGGTATTCCTCTTCCGGACCGAACGTCATGCGCCTGATGGTGGAGTGAATCCCGTCTGCCCCGACCAGCAGGTCGGCATCGAGGCGTCTGCCGTCGGTCAGCGTGACCGTAACCCCGTCGTCTCGGTTGTCGATGTCGGTGATGCTGGTGCGAAACGAGATGGTCACGGTCTCGGGTAGAGACTCCCGCAGGATCCGTTCCAGGTCGGGTCGCAGCAGGCTCGTGACGGGCGCGCTGACAGCCTTTTCGAATAGCGCGTAGCGCAGCGACGCGGTGCGTCGGCCCTGTCCATCGTTGTAGACGAGTTCGTCCACGTGATACCCGATCTCTTCGACCTTATCGGACAGCCCCATTGCGGCCATCGCGTCTGCTCCGGGACCGAAGAAGTCGATCATGTACCCCTGTTCGCGGGGCCCATCGGCGTGTTCCACGATGTGTGCTTCCCAGCCGATCGCGTCGAGGCGTTGCGCCAGCGCGAGTCCGGCGATCCCGGCCCCACAGATTATGGCTTTCATACAGTCCTCCTTATGCGGTTGATTCTTGTTCCAGCAGTCGCCGCAGCACGGTCTCCATCGCCTGCGGGTCAGTGGAGCTGGTCATTGGGCGTTGCAGAAGTAGACCGTCGATCGTGGCCATTAGCACTCTGGCCGTGGCGTCGGGCTCGGATTGCCGGTTGGCGCGCAGCCAATCGGTCAGTGCCGCCCGGAAGTCCTCGACGATTCGACTCAGCTCCGTCTTGAGTTCGGGGTCGCGCGCCGCGGCCAGGTACGCCTCGAGGTACAGCAGCGAGAACGGGTCGTCTCCGGAGTAGGGCTGAAGCAGTTCGGCGATGCCGCGCAGGCCGGCTTCGAGATCGGGCGCGCCCTGCAGTTGCTGCAGGGACTCGTCGAGCAGGTCGGTGATTGATGCGATCGCCGCAGCGTTCAGCAACGCCGACAGGCTCGCGAAGTGGTAATGGACCAGACCGGGACGCACGCCTGCGCGTTCGGCGAGCATGCGGGTGCTGACGGCATGCCAACCGCGTTCCCCGATGAGTTCGGCGGCGGCCTGCAAGAGCCGCGAGCGCACTGCCACACCGCGTTGTGCCGATGTTTGGGCCATGACATGTTTCCCATCGCTATATTTGGTCGAACGCCTTGGTCGTATGACCAAATATAGCACGCAAAAGGGTGCCCGCCCACATGAAATGGACGGGCACCCCGAAGCGAACGAATTTAGAAGGTCACGCCCGCGCCGCCACCAGTGTGGTTGAAGTAAGCAGCCAAGGTATCGGCGCTGGCTTCCTTCACCGAGTTCTCAGCCGCGATCGGGTCGACCACCAGGTAGTTGCCGCTGTCGGCGTCGTAACCGACGACCGACAGGAAGTGCGCCACACCGTTGGGGTCGGCGACGCGCACCTCCCACGGCAGGGCCACGGTGTTGCCCGCGAGCACAACGGAACCGCCGTCGCGGATGTGCGCGAGAATCGCGTCGAGGTCGTAACTGGTGTAGGAGTCGATGTCGTACGTCGCGAACGCGGTGTTCACCTGGTCGGCATTCGTGCCGCCGGTCTTTTCATCCCGGGCCAGGCCCATGTCCTCGCGGGCACGGTGGATCGACTCAACGGGGTTTGCCGCGTCCCAGCCGTGCGGGGTGATCCCCTGCGACAGCAATACCGACACGACGCTCGTCGGACCGCAGTCCTCCCATTGCGTGTACTGGCCCTGATACTGCACGATCGGCGTGATGTCGCCGGACGGCGGCGGCGGGGCGCTTTCTTCACACTCCGGGACGTCCGGGATACGTCCATCGTGCCCTGTGGCCATGTAGGCGTCAGCCAGGTAACCGCCGAGCTCCTCCGAGAAGTCCCACAGATCGGAGGTAAAACCCTTCGTGTTGGTGACGGACTCACCGACCGCCTGACAGGTGATGTTCACCGTGTCGCCCGTCTGGACGAGGTCGTTGGCGGCGCTGGTGGTGTTCGGGTCCTCGCGTACAACCAATCCCTGACCGTCGGTGTTGCCGACAGTGGCCGGTGCGTCGGCATGGGCGGTGCCGCCGAAGGCGAACAGACCACCGAGGGCGGTAGCGGCCGCGGCCGCGACCGCGAGCGTCTTGCGAGACAGGAGCGCCTTGCGCGCGCCGTCGAGTCGGCCTTTCAGTTTTTCGGACATGGTTTCTCCAATGATTTGAGGGGATGTGGATGAGAAAGCGGCTATCCCTGCGCCAATTCGGCTAGGGCTTGTTCGTCGCCGTGGAAACGGTCGGCCAGCGCAGCGACGCCGTCACCACCGGGCAGGTCGATCGAGGCGCGGTACTGCCAAATCGTCCAGGTGTCCCAACCGAGCGCCTGGGCGGCTGCCTGTGGGTCCTCTTCGCCGTGCTCGTACCAGGCGGGCACGGCGAGCGGGTGGTCGACCAACGGCGCGGTGTCGAGACCGCAGTCGTTGATCATTTCGCCGTTGGTGTACACGATGGGCTTTTCGCCGGTCACTTCAACGATGTGAGCAATGTAGTCAGACAGTCGGGTGTTCATCGTGGCCGCGTCCGTATCGAAGCAGAAGCCGGTGTCCTCTTCGACGTAATTGGGCTCGACGTCCACCATGATCGGCAGAGTGTCGTCGGCCGACACGTCGTATCCGGCGTCGTCGAGGACCGCCAGGTTGTGTTCGGCTTGGGCAACACCGTCGGTGCGTGGGTCAAAGAAGTGGTAGGCACCGGTGATGATCTTGCCTTGGGCGGCCTGGAACCGTTCCTTGAATTCGACATCGACGAAGTCGGTGCTTTCGGTGGCTTTGAAGATGCCAAACCCGAAGTCCTGGGCAATGGCATCGAAGTCCATCGTTCCCGGGTTGTTGTTGGAGTTGTCGAAACCTTCCACCATTGCGGACGCGTCACCTTCGCATTCGCCAAGGTCGGGGTGGCGACCGTCGTGTCCGGTGTAGATGTATGCGTCGGTGACGTAACCGTCATATTCGGGCAGGTAATCCCACAGCTTGGTGCCGTTGACCTCGGTGCCTTCGGTCTGACAGTCGAGGGTCACCGAAGTGCCTTCGGTCAGCCTCGTGATTTCGGCGCTGTCGGGGGTGGGCTCTGCGCGAACAACGAGTCGGTCACCATCGGTGTTCCACACTTCCGCGGTGATCGATGCGCTGGCTGGGGTGGTCATTCCCAGCACCAGCGCGATCGCCGCCGTGGCTGCTACGCACCATCCGATTACTCGTTTGGGCATGGTGTCTCCTCTACGATCCTGCTGGCGTCACGCTCCGGCGATAGATCGGATGTGACGCAAACAACAGGAAGACATATATATTCGTAGATGTGAAGCTACCACTTAGTACTACAATTTCAGATAGTCCCGAATCGTAGTTTTCTCAAAATATGGCTGATTTATATGCGAACGGACACGTTCCGTGGCGTCACTCGCCAGAAAGGGCCAACGTCACGCGCCGCGGAGCAGCCCCCAGCCTCGACTCCAACGCGGTCATCGACGAATTCAACAACTTGGCCAAGGAGTCCAGCTCACCGCCGCTGAGCTGCGAGAAAATCTCGCGCTCCATCGCAGCCTGCTCCGCAACGATCCGCTCGAACAGGTCGCGTCCCTCATCCGTCAACTCGGCGGCCAGCACCCGGCGGTCCTTCGCATCGCGGCTGCGCGTGATCAACCCGCGCCGCTGCATCCGGTCCAACCGGCTCGTGATCGTGGTCGCGGCCGTCATCGTGCCGGCCGCGAGCTGACTCGGTCGCAGACGGTACGGCGGACCGACCCAAAACAGGCGGGCGAGAATCTCATAATCGGCGCGCTGCAGCTCGTGTTTGGCAGCCATATCCCCGGCCAGCCTGTCCAGATACCGTGCAGCGATCAGAATCCGATCAACGACGCGTTCCACCTGAGGGTCAATCTGCGGAACTACTGAACGCCAATGTTCAACCAGCTCATCGGTGTCATCGGATTCTCGTCGGGTCATGAGTCACCTTCACTCGCGGTGTAATTAATCGCCACCTTATCGAGCCGAGAATCCTGAGTCGATGGGCACCTTCACCGACAGTATGAGGACGCGCATATGAAACGAGCGAAACCTAAGGGTAGCCTTACCTGCGAAGGACCTCTCGGCGCGCCAGCGCGGCCACGCCGACGTCGACCATCGGACGAAAGGACCACCCGATGACCGATACCGCAGCTACGATCCCGGAAATCGAGATCACCCGCCATCAGCTCCGCCGACGTGTGCTCCAAGTCGACCGCTGCGAGACGCTGACCCCACTGATGCGACGCATCGTCCTCACCGGAAACGACCTCGAGCCCGAGTTCCCGTACTACCCCATGGCCATCGCCGACCACGTCAAGATCATGTTCCCGAACCCGGAGACGGGCGAACTCGTGGTCCCCGACATCGCCGATAACCGCCTGGCGATGGACCCGCAACAGCCCGCGCCCATCTTCCGCGACTACACGGTCCGCGACTTCAACAACAAAACAGGGGAACTCACCATCGACTTCGTGCTGCACGAACACGGTGTCGCAGGACGATGGGCCATCGATGCCAAGCCCGGCGACGAAATCGGGGTGTTCGGGCCGCGGGGTTCGAAACATTATCCAACGACACATCCGTGGTACATCCTCGGCGGCGACGAGACCGCCCTACCCGCGCTCAGCCGCTGGATCGAAGAACTTCCCGCCTCCGCGCGCGGCGTCGCCGTCATCGAAGTCCCGTCCGCCGAAGAAGTTCAAGAACTCACCGGCGACGCCGGGATCGAAGTCCGGTACCTCTACCGAGAAGGGAAACCCAGCCGGCTGGAGCAGGCGCTGCGTGCCGTCGAACTTCCCGACAGCGAATACTTCGTATGGATGGCCGGAGAAGCCGGGATGCTACGTCCCATCCGCCGCTACTTCCGCAAAGAGCTCGGACTTCCGCGCGAGCGGGCAGAGTTCGACGGTTACTGGAAGGTCGGAACCGTCAACCTCGACCACCACGCCACCGACGAAGACGATTAGCGCGAGCCCGGGATCGGCCGCGGGCGCCCATGCGGGGCGCATGCCACGTCTGCAATCCTTATTGCCACAAATAACAACCGACACACAGTCGTCTCCGTATGCAAGTCCCGGGAGAAGAACATTGAGCGTGCCAGAAAACGGCAAGGCACATCCGATCGTCCATTACGGCGATCCGGTGCTGCACCGTCCATGCCAGAAAGTGACGACGTTCGACGACGACCTCGTCACCCTCATCGCCGACATGTTCGCGAGCATGTACGAGGCCGAAGGCGTCGGCCTCGCCGCGAACCAGATCGGCGTCGACCTATCCGTATTCGTCATGGACATCGACGACCGCAAAGGCGGTCGCGCCATCGGACACATCGTGAATCCGGTCCTGGAAGAACAGCCGCCGCCCCGCACTCTCGTAACCGACAGCGAAGGCTGTCTATCGGTGCCCGGACAGTACACGGACACCGCGCGGGTCGACACCGCGACCGTGAGCGGATACGACATGTATGGCAAACCAACCACTCTGACGGGCGAAGGCTACGTCGCGCGGTGCCTGCAGCACGAAACCGATCACCTCAACGGCATCGTCTTCGTCGACCGGCTACCGAAGAAACTACGCAAGAAACTACTCACCGAGGCGGGGCTGTCGACCGAACGGCCCGCGCGCTGATCCAGCCGCGCCGGTGCCACAACTGCGCCGGCGTCAAGCCGCATCGGAAACGAAGAACGCTCGGCCGGTTTCGACCGGCCGAGCGTTTTGTGCTGTGACGAAGCGCTTTACTTGGCGCTCGTACGCATCTCTTCTTCTTTCCGGTGCAGGTCTTCGAGGCCACCGCACATGAAGAAAGCCTGCTCGGGGAAGTGGTCGTACTCTCCCTCGGCGATCTTCTTGAATGCCTCGACGGTCTCCTTGACCGGAACGAACGATCCGTCCACACCAGTGAACTGTTTCGCTGCGAAGGTGTTCTGCGACAGGAAACGCTCGATGCGGCGCGCGCGGCCGACGACCAGCTTGTCTTCCTCCGACAGCTCGTCCATACCGAGGATGGCGATGATGTCCTGCAGCTCGTTGTACTTCTGCAGGATCCGCTTCACCTCGGACGCGACGTGGTAGTGCTCCTCGCCGACGACCTCCGGAGCCAAGATCCGCGACGACGAAGCCAGCGGGTCAACAGCCGGGTAAATACCCTTGTCGGAGACCTTACGGTCGAGGTTGGTGGTGGCGTCCAAGTGCGTAAACGCCGAGAACGGCGCCGGGTCGGTGTAGTCGTCGGCGGGCACGTAAACGGCCTGCATCGACGTAATGGCCTTACCACGCACCGAGGTGATCCGCTCCTGCAGCTCACCCATCTCGTCGGCCAGGGTCGGCTGGTAACCGACAGCCGAAGGCATGCGGCCCAGCAGGGTCGACACCTCGGAACCGGCCTGCGTGAACCGGAAGATGTTGTCAATGAACAGCAACACTTCCTGGTTCTTGACGTCACGGAAGTATTCCGCCATCGTCAGCGCCGACAGGGCGACCCGCAGACGCGTGCCTGGCGGTTCGTCCATCTGGCCATAAACGAGGGCCGTCTGCGGCAAAACGCCGGCCTCGGCCATCTCGGTGACCATGTCGTTACCTTCACGGGTACGTTCACCGACGCCCGCGAACACCGAAGAACCACCGAAGTTCTGGGCAACACGGATAACCATCTCTTGAATCAAGACGGTCTTACCCACACCGGCGCCACCAAACAGACCGATCTTTCCGCCCTTAACGTAGGGCGCGAGCAGGTCCAGCGACTTGATGCCGGTCTCCAGCATCTCGGTCTTCGGCTCAAGCTCGGCGAAAGCCGGAGGCTTACGGTGGATGCCCCACATGTCGTCGGCGCGGATCTCCTCGCCCTCTTCGAGGTTGAGGCACTCGCCGACAGTGTTGAACACGTGGCCTTTGACACCATCACCGACGGGCACCTGAATGGTGTTCCCGGTGTTACGGACTTCGCTGCCCCGCGTCAAGCCGTCGGTCGGCTGCATGCTGATCGCGCGGATGGTGTTGTTACCCAAGTGCTGGGCAACTTCCAACGTCAGCGTCTTGGTGCCTTCCGACAGTTCGACATCGACTTTGAGAGCGAAGTAGACGTCGGGGATCGCGTTACGCGGAAACTCGACGTCGACAACAGGTCCGATGACCTGTACGACACGCCCGGTTCCTGGGCTTACCGCGGTCGTCATTGCTTTACTCACTTCCCGCCGCGGCCAGCGCACTTGCGCCGCCGACGATCTCGCTGATCTCTTGAGTGATCTCGGCCTGACGCGCGGCGTTACGCTCCCGCGTCAAGGTCTTGATCAGTTCTTCCGCGTTGTCCGTTGCTGCCTTCATGGCACGACGACGCGAAGCGGACTCCGCCGCCGATGCATCGATCAATGCCGCATACACACGTGTCGTGAGGTACTTCGGCAGCAACGCATCCAGCAACGCATCCGGTTCGGGCTCGAATTCATAAGCCGGTTGAGGGGTGTTCTTTTCCTCTTCGGACTCGATGTCTTCGATGTTCATCGGCGCAAGAACCTTCGCCTGCGGCGACTGCGTCAACAGCGACACAAACCGTGTGTGCACGATGTGCAGCTCGTCGACGCCCTGGTTCCCATCCTCGGTTCCTTCGGTGAACGCCTGCAGCAGCGTCTTCGAAATCTCCGCGGCATCGGTGATCCGGGGCTGGTCCGAAAAACCGGACCATTCGCCGGCCAACGCCCTGTCCCGGAACTTGTAGTAGGCGATGCCTTTGCGGCCGCTGATGTACAGCACCGGCTCTTTGCCTTCGTCCCGCAACTGCGCGATCAGGCGCTCCGCGGTGCGCAACGCATTCGCGTTGTAGCCACCGCATTGGCCCTTATCGCTTGTCACGACGAAGACACCGGCACGCCGAATGGTCTTGCGCGGCTCCAGCAATGGGTGAGCCACATTTGCGCTCGACGACAGCGTGCTCATCACATTAGTGATCGCATCGGCGTAGGGCATCGACGCGGCCACCCGGGACTGAGCCTTGCTGACCCGGCTGGTGGCGACGAGCTCCATAGCCTTGGTGATCTTCTTGATGGACTGGGCTGACTTGATCCGTCGCCGCAGCACACGTAGCTGCGCACCCATGGACTAGCCCTTCTTTTCCTCGGCCGCACCGCTTTCGTCGGTGGCCAGGAACATCGATTTGAAACGACCGACTGCGTCGCTCAGCGTCGCCTTCGAGTCGTCCTCGAGCTTTCCGGTGTTGGCGATGGTGTCCAGAACCTCGCGGTGGTTGTGCCGCAGGTAGGACAGGAATTCGGACTCGAAGCGGCGAATGTCGCTGACGGGGACGTCGTCGAGCTGGCCGGAGGTACCGGCCCACACCGAAACGGTTTCCTCTTCCATCGGGAACGGTTCGGCCACACCCTGCTTCAGCAACTCGACCAGGCGCTGCCCGCGCTCGAGCTGTGCCTTCGAAGCCGCATCCAGGTCCGACGAGAACGCCGCGAACGCTTCCAGTTCACGGTACTGCGCCAAGTCCAGACGCAACGAACCAGCGACCTTCTTCATGCCCTTCGGCTGAGCGGCACCACCGACACGCGACACCGAAGTACCGACGTTGATGGCGGGACGCACACCGGAGTTGAACAGGCCCTCTTCGAGGAAGACCTGGCCGTCGGTGATCGAAATGACGTTGGTCGGGATGAACTGCGAAATGTCGCCGGCCTTGGTCTCGATGATCGGCAGGCCGGTCATCGAACCGCCGCCAAGCTCGTCGGACAGCTTCGCGCAACGTTCCAGCAAGCGGGAGTGCAGATAGAACACGTCACCGGGGAAGGCTTCACGGCCCGGCGGGCGACGCAGCAGTAGCGACACCGCACGGTAGGCCTCGGCCTGCTTCGAAAGGTCGTCGAAGACGATCAAGACGTGCTTTCCGCCGTACATCCAGTGCTGTCCGATGGACGAACCCGTGTACGGGGCGAGGTATTTCAAACCGGCGGGGTCGGAGGCCGAAGCGCTGACGATGGTGGTGTATTCCATCGCGCCGTGCTCTTCGAGCATGCCTTTGACCGAGGCCACGGTCGAGGCCTTCTGGCCGACCGCGACGTAGATGCAGCGCACCTGCTTGTTCGGGTCGCCGGATTCCCAGTTCTTTTTCTGGTTGATGATCGTGTCGATGCAGACCTGGGTCTTGCCGGTCTTGCGGTCGCCGATGATCAGCTGACGCTGACCGCGGCCGACGGCCGTCATCGAGTCGATCGCCTTGATTCCGGTCTCGACCGGCTCGCACACGCTTTGGCGCGACATGACGTCCGGCGCCTGCAGCTCGAGCTCACGCGTGCCCTCAGCTTCGATGTCGCCGAGTTCGTCGATCGGCTCACCGAGCGCGTTGACAACGCGGCCCAGGAATTTGTCGCCGACCGGCACGGACAGGACTTTACCGGTGCGCTTGACCTGCTGGCCCTCTTCGATCTTGGCGTAGTCGCCGAGAACGACGACACCGATGTCGCGGACGTTCAGGTTCTGAGCCATCCCGATGGTGCCGTTTTCGAATTCGAGAATCTCGTTGAACATCGCGGAAGGCAGGCCTTCCACGATGGCGATACCGTCGCCGGCCTCGGTGACGACACCGACCTCCTCACGGGAGATCTCCGGCCGGTACGACGAGACGTAGGCGTCAAGCGCGCTGCGTATCTCCTCGGAGGAGATGGTCAGCTCTGCCATCTTTGTCTATCCCTCAGTTTCTTTCTTCGTGCTGGTACCGGACGGTTAACGTCGACCGGTCAGCGCCTTTCGGGCTTCGGTTAGGCGCCGGGCAACGGTGCCGTCGTACAGATCGTGTCCAATCTGGACACTAATGCCACCGATGGCTTCTGGATCCACCGTGACCATGGTGTGTACCGGTTGCTGATATATCTGCGAAAGCTTCTGCGCCAGTGCGGACTCTTGCGCATCCGGCAGCGGATGTGCCACCGTCACGTACGCAACCCGCTCTTCCCGCTTCTCCGCAGCGCGCTCCACGAGCCTGTTCACGGCCGCGTCGAAACGACGACCGCCGTAACCGTATGCAGCCACCTCGGTCAGCCGAACAGTCAGCTCGTTGGCCTTGTCGGACAACAGAGTCCGTACGAACCCTGCACGCGCCGATGCATCAGCGCGGCTGTCGTTCAACGCGGCGTAAAGCTCGTCGTCACCTTCGACCAAGCGCACGAACCGGAAAAGCTCATCCTCGACGTCAGCGAGCACATCGTCGGCCGCACCCGCGGTCAACAATGCGTCCACGGCGACTTCCTCGACAGCGTTGAGAAACTCACCGGGGGTGGACCAGCGGCCCTTGACGATCGTGAGGATGACCTTCAACGTTCCGGCCGAGACTTTCCCCGAAAGGAGCTGCTCGGCCAGGCCGGCGCGGTCGTCCGCCTTGCGAGCCGGATCCGTCAGCGCACGCCGAAGTTGCGGTTCGTCGGCGAAGGTGCGTTTGACCGAGAGCATCTCGGAAGCAACCTTATGCAGAGTGCTGGACTTGACGCGCTTGGCATAGGCAGCCAGCGCCTCACGTCCAGCCTGCAATGCTTCGTGACCAGCGGTTGTCATTAGCGAGCTCCCGCAGCTTGGCTGTCGTCCAGCTCCGTAAGGAACCGGTCGACCGTTCCGGCCCGACGTGCCTCGTCGGCGAGTGACTCACCAACAATACGTCCTGCCAGGTCAACGGCAATGTCGCCGACCTCACTGCGCAGCTCGGTCATCAACTGCTGGCGAGATGCCGCCAACGACTCGTTGCCGGCGGCAATGATGCGACTCGACTCCTCGCGGGCCTCAGCCAGGATCTCGTCCTTGGCCGCGATAGCTTCCGCACGAGCCTCGTCACGAATGCTGGCTGCTTCCGAGCGAGCTTCGGCCATCTTCTGCTTGTATTCCTCAAGCAGCTGGTTAGCCTCGGCCTGGGCCTCTTCGGCACGCCGAATGCCACCCTCGATCGCGTCAGCGCGCTGACGGTACATCTCCTCCATTTTGGGGAAGACAAATTTCATCAAGACGAAGCACAACAACGCGAACGAAATCGTGCCAACGATGACTTCGGACCAGACCGGGATGATGATTCCGGTGCCGTCGTCTGCTGCCATATTCATGGTTGCTCCAAGTGGTTACGAACTCGATCAGCCGCTGTAGATGAAGGCCAACAGCAGACCGAACAGCGCGAGCGCTTCGGCAAGGGCGGCGCCGACGAACATCATCGGACGAGTGAGGCCGGCGGTTTCAGGCTGACGTCCGGTCGCTTGGATCCAGGCCGCGAAGACCAGGCCCACACCAATGGCACCACCGATGGCGGACAGGCCGAAGCCGATAACGCTAAGGCTTCCAGTCATTGTGTTTCTTTCTCCTCATTGGTTGCGTGGCGTGTCCGTCACGCGCACGTTGTCCTTTCGTGGCCACTACGCCACGGGAGTCTTAATGTTCTTCAGCCAGCGAGCCCTGCACGTAAACGGCCGTCAACAGGGTGAAGACGTACGCCTGCAAGATCTGGATGAAGAATTCGAAGAAGGTCATGACGACTGCCATCACGAAGGCGATGGGGGACGCCGCCATAAACCAGCCACCGGCCTCAAACAGGGCAACGCCGCCGAGGATGAAGACCAGCAGGATCATGTGTCCAGCGAACATGTTCGCAAAAAGCCGGACCGCCAGCGTGACTGGCCGCAGCACCAAGTTCGACAGGAACTCGATGGGGATGATGATCGGATACATCAAGACGGGGGTGCCCGTTGGGATACAGCTTGCCTTGAGGTAGCCGAAGAAGCCGTGCTGTTTGACGCCGACCGCGTTGTAGATAAGCCACGAAAGCATGCCCAAGACGGCCGGGAAAGCGATGTGGGAGTTCGGCGAGATCTGCATCATGGGCACGATCGCCAACATGTTCGTCAGCGCGATAAAACAGAAAAGCGTCGCGAAGTACGGGGCAAAGCGGACCCCCTGCGGGCCCATAATCTCTTTGGCGACACCATTGCGGACGAACCCATAGAGAGATTCAGCGATCCACTGTTTCTTCGTCGGCACGAGTTGCGGATTGCGATACGTGAACATGAAGAAACAGATGATCAAACCGACCGCGAGGAATACGCCGAAGGTGATCGTGGTCAACGTGCCTTCGGGCAGTCCGGGAATCCAGTCGCGGTATTCGAAGTTCTGGATACCCGGGGGGAATTCCGCCGCGTGTATCGCGGGAGCTCCAGTCACCGTTGTCGCCCTTCACCTTGGTTCTTAATCTTCGGATTGTCCTAGTTTTTTGACCACCAAGTACATTCCAGCGGCCGCGCCGAGAACACCACCAAAAAAGGTGCCAAGGTGCTTGGGGATGCCTAGCCACATGTCGAGCAGCCAACCGGCGCCTCCCCATACGAGCATTCCTGCGAGGAGATAGCCGATTACGGCCCAACCTTGTTCGGCACCAGAAGACCCACTGGGCTTTGGTGTCTGGTCGTTGGTCATGTTGGCGCTGAGACTATCAGCCGACAACGTTCATACTGACCCGGCCCTAAGGCCGACAGAAAGCACTGCCATCGACTCATCGACGCGATCACTATCAGTCATCCAGGGGCTCGATCGGCGGCAGTTTCGTTCGCAAACCCCACAGCATCAACGCAATTAGAACCGCCACAATAGACACGAACGCGGCGGCCGCCATCGGCATCATCCCTGACCACTCGTAACGTTTCGCCATCAAGAATGCGAAAGAAAACAAAATGATCTTGGCCACTAGCCCCATAAGCCCCGCGGGCAGGACCAACTTCAACCCCAAAGGCTCGGTCCACACGACGAAGTACCACGACGCGGCGAAACCGACGGCGGTCAGCACGACGCCGGTGCCGGCACCCGCAAGGCCAGCCCAACCATGCGTGATGAGCCCGATCGTCAATGCAGGAAGCAACACGATGCCGCACGCGTAAAGCGCGGGCGGCATGTGTCGAAGCTTATTGGTCACGGCCCAATCGTGTCACGTACGCGAAGCCGCTCACACACCTCATCGGTGTGCTTTCGACATCGGCATCCGCAAAACCGAACAAACCGATTCAGCTCAACAGTTTCGTAACGAACGGCGCCAACGCGGTATCAATTTCTTCGGCGACACGTGTAAACGTCGCTCCGCTACTGCCCCACGGGTCATCGAGTGACTGCGCCTCGAACTCATCCCGATGTTCGTTCGCCTCATTCACGATTGCCTTCCCGCGGGCGTGAACGGCTTGTGCGGAACCGTCACTTTCCGGCAACTTCGACGCGTCCATGCCCGCAACAATCGCGCCGAAATGGCGAATGAGGAATGTGCGTTCACGCGCTTCGGGAAACGTTATCGAAACGTAGTCATATTGTTCTGTAGTCGCGGTCAAAATCAGATCCGAGATTTCGATGTGGGCGCGCTCGATTTGCCGCGCCGAAAAACCTTCCGACCCAATCTGACGGTTCCGCAGTTCCCGCGCGGCCGAAGAATCCATTCTCTGGCCGGCATGCCACGAACCGACGCCGCACGAATGACTCATGAGGAGATCGTCGGCGTCGTCTCCGGCACGCTGGGCGACCCGATGAGCCAAAATGCGTTCGGCCATCGGCGAGCGACAAATATTGCCCATGCACACGTGCAGGACACAAAACGGTGGCATCAGTTATCCTCCGCGCCAGGAATATCCAAAGTGCCCGGTATGATGCTGCGGATGCGTTCAAGTGGCAACGCACCGGCACGCAGCAATTGTGGAGTCTCTCCCGTGCAGTCGACTATCGAGCTCGGGGCGTTGTCCATCGACGGGCCGGCCTCCAGGTACACCTGCACCGAATAGCCCATCTGTTCCTTCGCATCGGCTGCGGTCGCCGCGGGCGGCTGGCCCGACTTATTCGCCGACGACACCGCCATCGGCCCGGTCTCCGACAGCACTTCCAAAGCGACCGGGTGCATCGGCATCCGCACCGCGACCGTGCCGTCCGTGTCGCCCAGGTCCCAGCTCAGGGTTGGCGAGTAGTGCATGATCAGCGTCAACGGCCCGGGCCAAAACGCGCCGGCCAGTTCCTTCACCGATTCCGGCACCGAGATGGTCAGACCGTCCAGCACCTTGCGATTGCCCACTAGGACTGGCGGGGCCATGTCGCGCCCGCGTTCCTTGGCGCGCAACAACGCCTCGACGGACCAAGTCTTGAATGCGTCAGCACCGATCCCGTAAACCGTGTCAGTCGGCATGACCACTAGGTCTCCCGACCGCACCGCGGAAACCGCGGCTTTAACGGCCGAATCGCGTTCGCTGGTTCTACGACAGTCATAAAGCCTCACGGCACATAAGGCTAGCGGTCCGGGCGATGGCGTTGAATGCCCGGCAGACAAATTCGGCCCACCGTCGTGTCCGTGTGCGGTTCGTGATCACATCGGTTTCGCGGCCGTCGCGAACCGCGGCCGTCCCGCAAGGTCCTCGTGTGAATGTGCGTTGTGGAATCCGGCATCGAGTATCAACTCCACGACCTGTCCGCTGTGCGTCTCGTCGTGTTCGACGACGAAGATGCCGCCCGGCTTAAGCAACCGAAGGGAACGCAGGACGAGGGGGCGGATGACGCCCAAGCCGTCGCGGCCGGCGAACAGCGCCGATTCCGGGTCCGCGGCCGCCTCGACCGACACCGATGTCTCCTGCGGCACGTAAGGCGGATTGGACACCACCGCGTCGCAACGTCCATCCAAATCGCCCAGACTTTCAGGGTCCGTGATGTCGGCCTGCACCGCCTGCGCATTGAGCCCGCTCATATTGCGACGCAACCATTCATAAGCGCGATCGTGTTTCTCGACCGAGACGATCCGCGCCTTGGGCAGCTCGGAAGCCAAGGCGTGCCCGATCGCCCCGGAACCGGCGCACGCGTCCACGATGAGGGGCGCGGCGATATCGGACAGATTGCGCAGCGTCCATTCCACAAGCAACTCCGTCTCGGGGCGCGGCACGAAAACACCCGGCCCGACGGCGAGCTCACCGCGCCAAAACGCGGCGTTACCGAGAATGTGTTGTAGGGGTTCACGACGAGCGCGACGTTCCAACCAACGTCGATATCGGCTCACCATGTCGTCATTCGGTGGGTCCTCCAACAGCAACGCACCACGCGAAACTCCGGTCACGCCGCAGGCCAACCATTCCGCATCCGCCCGCGGCGAGTCCACACCAGCCTCAGCAAGCAGACCTGCCCCTTGCGCCAACAGGCTTCGCCAACCGTCGGTCATACAATCACCTTTCGTTGCATGGCTCACGGTCCCGCATTGCCCGGGCGCGCGTGAATAGGGCATCCTTTAACAAACGCCGCCGCGTCGATACGCTGGCACCGACCGAGTGTCGGCGAAGAAAGCATAGTGAGGTGAATACGTGTCCGCCTACGTTGCGACTGACCGACTCACTAAAGCGCGGCATTTCCTCAGCGTGGGCGAAGTCCTCGACGCTATTGCGGCTACCGACGCCATTATGACGGACGCAACGAATCCGCCGGATGCGGCCGAGCGGGCATGGGCCTCCCTGTTGCGGTTGTCGGCCGTCATCAATCTCGAACGTTCCAGTGAATACGCAGCCAATGTGGACTGTGCTTTTTCGGCGGTACGCGCCTACGGCGACCATACGGCCCTGGGTTGTTTCCATGCGCTAGCGGCGTTCACTTCAAACGCCGATGGCTCGGTAGAGCGCTGCGTCACGCATCTGGTCCGCAGCACCCGCGAACTGTCCAAGATCGAAACCCCTGACTGGCAGGCGTGGGTTGCGTGGCACAACCTCGCGGTCGTCTATTCCTACATCGGCTTCCACGAACACGCCGCTCAGGCGGCGGCTCGGGCCCGCGAGACTGCGCTCGCCGCGAAGCTCAACCGCACGCTGTCGGCTCCCGAAGTCCAGGTACGTCATGCACTGTCCCTGGACCATCGGGGCGACACCGACGGCTGCATCCGTATTCTGCGCGCACTCCTGGCGCAGACGAAACGGCTGAAACCGTACGACGACGGGCTTCCCGGCGCGGACTGGATCGACCTGCCCTGGCTGGGCTATGCAGCGGCGAGGCTGCGGGCGCTCGGCGAACAACCCGAGATCGATGCACGGCGGTGTTTGGCGGCGGGAGGTAACGACGCGTGGACCGCCGACCTTCGTCATTTCGGGCGCATCTGTTTGGCTATTGCCGGCGAGTCCACAGACAAAGCCCGACGCGGCTTGGCACAGCCGACATCGACCGCGGCCGTTCTCGGTCCGGCTGAGCCCGCGCGCCTGCGCGCCTTGAGCCACATGGTCGATAAAGACACGCAACAGGCGTGGAGCAGCGACCGGGAAGCATTCGCAATCCATGCGCGCACCAACGACCAGTTGCGGCGCCTGTTCGTCGACAGTGTCGCCGCCCGGCTCGATCACGAAAACCTTAGGCGCACTGTAGACAGTTACTCGAGCAACGCGATGACGGACGCGCTTACCGGCCTCCCGAACCGCCGCCAGCTACAGAAGCTCGTCGACGAACTCGCGGAAAGGGCACAAAGCAGCATCTGCGGTGTCCTCAACCTCGGCGGGTTCTCGCGAGTCAACATCGAGCACGGTCACCTCACGGGCGACACGGTGCTCCAACGGGCCGCAGGCATCCTCATGCGGGTCATGCGGCGCGGTGACTTCGTCGCCCGCTGCGGCGGAGATGAATTCGTGCTCGTGCTGCAGTCGACACCGATCGATCGCACGACCGAGATCGGTCGTCGGATCACCGACGCGTTCGAAGCCGAAGACTGGGAGGCCCTCATCCCCGGCACCCCGATCGACGCGCGCGTTGGCTGGGCAGTGCTCCACACCGACGGTGGCGGAGACGGTGTCGTCGGCACATTCAACATGACCGATCACGCGATCCGCACCGCTAAACAGGCGGCCGCCACCTAAACAGTTCGGGCACCGATAACTGTCTCAGGCCCGCTGTAGACCTTCGTCGCTACCTTCGAGCCGGGCAGCGCGCTCCGCCGCCGACAAGGCGTCAAGCACCGCATCCAAGTCGCCTTGCATCACCTGGTCGAGGTTATGCGCGGTGAAGCCAATGCGGTGGTCCGTGATGCGGTTCTGCGGGAAGTTGTAGGTACGGACCCGTTCCGAGCGGTCAACAGTGCGCACCTGCAGCCGCCGGGCCTCGCCCGCTGCCGCGTCGGCCTCTTCCTGCTTAGCCGCCAACAGCCGCGCACGCAGAATACGCAGCGCCTGTTCCTTGTTCTGCAGCTGCGATTTTTCGTTCTGGCACGACACGACGATCCCGGTCGGTTCATGCGTGATGCGCACGGCCGAGTCGGTCGTGTTGACAGACTGACCGCCCGGTCCGGAGGACCGGTACACGTCGATCCGCAGTTCGTGCATGTTGATCTCGACATCGACGTCTTCGGCCTCCGGCAGAACCAGGACACCCGCCGCTGATGTGTGAATACGCCCCTGCGACTCCGTCGCGGGAACACGCTGCACCCGGTGGACACCGCCCTCGAACTTCAGGCGAGACCACACCCCGTGACCACCTTCGGGGTTGCCTTTTGTCTTAACCGCGAGCGATACGTTCTTGACCCCGCCCATGTCGGAATCCTGGGAGTCCATCACCTCGGTGACCCAGCCGTACTTCTCGGCGTACCGCATATACATGCGCAGCAAGTCACCGGCGAACAGCGCCGACTCCTCGCCACCTTCGCCCGCCTTGATCTCCACAATGACGTCGCGCGAATCGTCCGGGTCCCGTGGGAGCAGCAGCTCCGCCAGCTTCTCCTCCAACTCCGGTATCCGTTCCCGCAGTTTCGCCGCCTCGTCCGCGAAGTCCGGGTCCTCGCCCGCCAGTTCCTCCGCGGCCTCAAGATCCGACTGCACCTGGGTGAGCTGCCCGTGGGTTGCCGCGATCGGTGACAGTTCCGCGTAGCGGCGCCCGACACGCCTGGCCACACCGGCATCGGCATGGATCGACGGATCCGCCAGCTGTTGTTCTAGTTCGGAATGTTCGGCCAGCAGAACCGAAAGCCGGTTGGAATCGGTGGTGTCGCTCATGATCGGACTTCTTTCGCGTCAGGACGGGCACGGGGGTATAAACCGAAAACGGCACCCAAGCCACCCCAAACAGGGCATGGCTTGCGTGCCGTTCCGCGAAGCTATTTGTCCTTTTTAGCTGACTGAACCTTGGCGTACTTGCGCTGGAAGCGCGCCACGCGGCCGCCGCTGTCGAGGATGCGCTGCTTACCGGTGTAGAACGGGTGGCACACGTTGCAGGTCTCCACGCTGATCTTCCCGTCCGCAGCCGTGCTGCGAGTGGTGAATACGCTGCCACAGGTGCACGTGACTTCGGTGGTCACGTAGTTCGGGTGAATTTCGGGTTTCATGTCATCCTCTTTTCTCGGTCGCCGGGTCGCCGACGCGAAACGTCGACGTGAACCGGTACCGGGTGTGCAAGATATGGCTATCGCAGCCAACAGACTATTTTAACGGGTCATTCCGCAGACGACGCGTTCAGGACCGCGCTTGTGACGCACCAGTCCCGAGCCGGACCGCCGGCACTTGAGCAACGAAAACGTGGTGCGTTCGCCGGAGCGAAACGCACCACGTCAAGTCGTGCTAGTCGTTACCGCCTTGCCTTGATTGAGCGATCTGCATCAAGAACTCGGCGTTGCTCTTGTTCTTCTTCATCTGGTCCAGCAACAACTCGATGGCCTGCTGAGATTCCAGGGAAGACAGAACCCGACGCAGCTTCACCATGATCGCAGCCTCGTCGGAGTTCATCATCAGGTCATCCTTGCGCGTGGACGACTGGTGAACATCGACGGCCGGGTAGGTGCGTTTGTCAGCGATCTTGCGGTCCAGACGCAGTTCCGAGTTGCCGGTGCCCTTGAACTCCTCGAAGATCACGGTGTCACCCATCGACCCGGTCTCCACCAAAGCGGTGGCGATGATCGTAAGCGAACCGCCGTTTTCGATATTGCGGGCTGCACCCAGGAATTTCTTCGGCGGGTACAGGGCAGTCGAGTCGATGCCGCCAGACAGGATGCGTCCGCTGGCGGGCGTCGCGTTGTTGTACGCGCGGCCCAGGCGGGTGATCGAGTCGAGCAACACGACGACGTCGTGGCCGAGTTCGACGAGACGCTTCGCGCGCTCGATCGACAGCTCCGCAACGGTCGTGTGGTCCGACGGGTGCCGGTCGAAGGTCGAGGAGATGACCTCGCCCTTGACGGAACGCTGCATGTCCGTAACTTCTTCCGGACGCTCATCGACCAGGACAACCATGAGATGGCACTCGGGGTTGTTGGCGGTGATCGCGTTCGCTATGGCCTGCAGGACCATGGTCTTACCGGCTTTCGGTGGCGACACGATCAATGCGCGCTGCCCTTTACCGATCGGCGTGACCAGGTCGATGACTCGCGTGGTGAGCAGGTGAGGTTCTGTCTCCAGGCGAAGCCGCTGCTGCGGGTAAAGCGGCGTCAGCTTATAGAAGTCGGGACGTTTACGCGCCTGATCCGGTTCCGCGCCATTGATGGTGTCCAAACGCATCAGCGGGTTGTACTTCTCGCGGCGCTTATTGCCACCGTTGTTGTTACCGCCGTTGTCGTCCTCGCGGGGTGCCTTCACCATTCCGGTGACGGCGTCGCCGCGGCGCAGGCCGTGCTTGCGCACCTGCGACATCGAGACGTAAACGTCGGTGGCTCCGGCGAGATATCCGGTTGTACGTAGGAACGCGTAGTTGTCGAGAATGTCGACGATTCCCGCAACCGGGACCAACACGTCGTCCTCGTTCATCTGCGGTTCATTAGTACGTTCCCGTCCACGTTGACGGTTGCGGTCCCGGTGCCGGCGATTGCGGCGTCGACCTTCGTCGTCACCGTTTCGCGAATTCGCTTGCTTGTCGCCGCCACCGCCGTTGTTCTGGCGGTCATTACGTGCCTCGTCGTTGCCCCGCTCGGACTTCGAAGAGGGCTGCTGACGGTTGCGTTGACGACGATCGCGGCGTTCCGGGTTCTGCGAACGGTTCGACGAGCGGGACCGGTCGTCCGCATTGTCGCTCGACGAATCGCTCTTATCAGCCACAGCAACCTTCGTGGCCGTCGACGTATTGCCGCTGTCTTCGGCAACGACGGCGGAACGACGGGGCTGCGGCGGTCCGGCCGGCCTGCTCACACGCCCGTTTTCGGCGGGCGACGAGTCGTCTGCCGAGGCCGTGGCTGCCTCCCCCTTTGTGCGAGCTTTTGTCGTTTCTTTGGCTTTCGATTCGGGCAAAGTCGGTTGGGCAGCAGCGTTGCTTGATTGATGCGACTGAATTGCCGTGATCAATTCGCTTTTGCGCATTCGGCCGATACTGGCAATGCCGAGTGAGTTGGCCAATTGCTGCAATTCTGGCATCAGCATTGCTGCCAAGCCAGTGCCGCCGCGCCGCCGCCGGGTGCCCGCCGTCGCGTCAGCACCGGTGGCTTGTTCCGACGTGGTGCCGGTGGTGTCGCTCAATTGATTCCTTCCCATAAACTGCCGCGGATCCTTTGCGCGGCTTCGGGTTTAGCTGCGTGCGGCACGCGTGATCATGATGAAGAAGAACAGTGTCCCGATATCAGGTTCGTGATTATTTGGCCTGCTGCGCGTAAACAGACGGGCCAGGCAGAAAGACTCTGAAGTAATCCCACGGTCTCGACATGATAATCGGATCGGAGCTGCACTTACCCCGGAAGAGATCAGACGCGCACTGGTTGCACCGCGGCTGTACGTAACAGCATAATCAATGATCATGTCGACGGCAACACCTGGGGGCCTGTGTCGCGGATCTGACAGGCTGCCGCACCGACATTCAGGGTACGCGCCCTGAAATGTTGCTGCGACGGGGGATCCTGCGTAAACGCCAGCACGCTCGGCCCCGCTCCCGACACCATGGCCGGTATAGAATCCCGCCGCAAACGCTTCACCAACTGCACAGACTCTGGCATGGTCGGTGCGCGGTGTCTTTGATGGAGACGATCGTCGGTGGCGTCGAAGAGCAAATCGGTGTCGTGTGTGAATGCGAGGACGCCAAGAGCGGCGCGCGAAAGGTTATAAACGGCGTCCGACAAGGCAACTAGTTCCGGCATCACTGCCCGCGCCTGCTCGGTAAGACCATAGTGATCAGGGATGTACACCACTGGCGACAGACTTGCTGCCGGTTCACGCGTGACTGCCCGGGCGCGCGAACCGTCCATCCAGGCGACCGTGAAACCACCAAGGAGACAAGGCGCGACATTATCGGGATGTCCCTCGAGTTGCGACGCCAATGCCAATATTTCGGATTCGTCCATCATGTGGCCATCGACGAGTGCATCGGCAATCAGGATTCCCGCCACAATGGCCGCAGACGACGATCCCAACCCACGCGCATGCGGAATCTCGTTGCGGCATTCGAGTTCCACGTCGGGCGCGTCGATCCCGGCAGCGGCGAAGGCCGCGCGCATGCTGCGCACGATCAGGTGCGATTCGTCTCGGGGCAACTGTTGCGCCGACTCGCCGCTGACTCGCACGGCCGTGGGGCCATCGACGACACGTGCGCGGACGTGGTCATACAGCGCCAGCGCCAGACCCATACTGTCGAAGCCCGCGCCCAAGTTCGCCGAGCTCGCCGGCACGCACACCGTCACCGGATGAGAAACGAAGTCCACCACGATGCCGAGTCTAGGCGGACTCGACCGGCACCGCGGGCTTCGCGCCACTGTGCAGCGGAAGCGTGGGCTATGCCTTGGGGCTGCGCCCGACCTGTTTGAGGGCCAGACGCAGCGCGAACTCGATCTGCGCGTTCACGCTGCGCAGGTCGTCCGCGGCCCATTTCGCAACCGCATCATGGACGGCCGGGTCCAGCCGCACCAGGACGTGTTTACGTTCGGCCATCAGGTGTACAGCGAGCCCGTGTTGACGACCGGTTGTGTCGACTGGTCCGAACACAACACCACCAAGAGGTTCGAGACCATTGCGGACTTCCTCTCCTCGTCGAGCTCAACCACCTCTTGCTCGGCGATCGTCTCCAGAGCGGTCTGGACCATACCGACCGCGCCCTCGACGATCTGTTGACGCGCGGCCACGACGGCGCTCGCCTGTTGCCGACGCAGCATCGCCTGCGCAATTTCAGGCGCATACGCCAGGTGCGTGATGCGCGATTCGATCACCTCTACGCCCGCGACCGCGATGCGTTCGCGCAGTTCGAGAGTGAGCTCCTCCGCGACTTGGGCCCCGTCACGCAAGCTCATGCGGTCGCTGCCGTGGGAATCGTACGGGTAGCACGTGGCCAGGTGGCGCAGCGCGGTCTCGGACTGTATCGAGACGTAGGACAAGAAACTGTCGACGGAGAAGATGGCTTTCGCGCTGTCCGTGACCCGCCATACGACGACCGCAGCGATCTCGACGGGGTTTCCGTTGGCGTCATTGACTTTCGACTGTGCTGTTTCGAAGTTTCGGACTCTCATGCCGACTGTGCGACGGCTCGCCAGTGGCATCGTCCACCAGAAACCGGCGTCCCGAATACTGCCAACGTACTTACCGAAGAATTGGACGACCTTCGCCTCGTTCGGGTTGTTGACGACGAGACCGGAAATCAGGACCAGGACGATCAAGGACCCCACGACCAGCGCGGCGATCGCACCGACCGGAGGCAACATGAGGGCCCCGATCGTGAAAATTGCCGCCACAGCGACCGTGAGAAGCAGCATGACGAATCCGGGCAGTTGAATAGCGCGTCGTTCCACGAGATCCTCCGAGGGATATTGAAGTGATATCACCAAGGTATCAGTCCGCCACAACGACATCCTCGATAGGACTGGAAATAAAAAAAATCGGTGGACACGCGCCCTCACACACGTGTCCACCGAGCCACGGACGGTTTAACCGTCCCGGGGATGCTCATTTGCCCCAGATGATCCATCCCTACCGACCGACATAACCACCGATCGCCAACCCCGACGATACTCGACAAAAACGGGGACCAATCGCCTCTGACCAGCAAGCTGAGGCGATGAACACACCATCCTCAGTGGACCTGAGCGCCGAGACTACGGCAACACGCTGCATCAATACACGTCTTGAGCCACTTCGCACTCACCGCGCCACAGTTTCCACACCGAACGTGGCCAGGATTTTCAGCCCTAACGGCCAACGGAACACAACCGAACGAGAACGCGGGAACGCAAACATTCCTAACACTTATCCGCCGAACGGCCAGGTGCTCTACATATTATGCGGCCCGCGCTTGGGTGATAGCCGCCAACAATTCCCCGGCGAGGTCCGGCCGACACACAACCACATCGGGCAGTTTCGGGTCCGTGTTGTTGTACGTCAATTCCGAACCATCTATGCGCGAAGTGTGCAGCCCTGCGGCCCGCGCAACCGCTACCGGTGCAGCCGAATCCCATTCGTATTGGCCACCGGTGTGCACATACGCGTCCACATCCCCCAGGGCAACGGCTGACACCTTCGCTCCCGCCGAACCCATAGGAACCAGATCCGCGTCAAGAGTCCTCGCCACGTCGGCCATAATCGCGGGCTGCCGCGTTCTACTCACCGCAATCTGCAGCCGGCGCTTCGGCCACGACATGACCGGCGGATCGTCACTGCTCAGAACCCGATTATGCGCCGGCAACGCGACCGCGCCAACGCGCAGATCGCCGTTCGACCACAATGCGACATGAACGGCCCAGTCCTCGCGGCCGGCCAGTCCGTATTCCTTCGTACCATCGAGCGGGTCCACAATCCACACTCGGTCGGCGTTCAGTCGGGATACGCCGACGCGTCCCTGCTCCCCCTCGCCTTCCTCGCTCATGACGGAGTCACCCGGTCGGGACTCGGCGAGGCCCGTCATCAAAAGCTCATGGGCACGCGCGTCGCCTTCACGCCGCAACGCATCGGCATCGCCGAACCCCAATTTGTCCCGCAGCATCAAAAGCTCGCGGCCGGCGTCGGCACACAGATGCCGTGCCAAAGCGGCGTCCGCGGCGAGCGAATACGACATAGTTTTGAATGTAACCGAGCGGGGGTCGAAACGTTGATCCCCATGTCCCACAACGCGAGAAAAACACCCCGTACTGCAAGATTCACGACAATGCGTGGAACTTATTCTGGGCGTGACTCAGACCCGACGTGACGACCTCGACCGCGGCATCAGCGGCCAAATCCACCACCAGCGGCAGCTGTGCATGTTCGTCCCGCGAAAAATCTCGCAACACATAACTGGCGGCATCCATGCGGCCCGGAGGACGGCCGATCCCGACCCGCACCCGCACATAGTCACGGCCGCCGAGCGCCTGCGTCAACGACTTCAACCCGTTATGTCCGCCCTCACCGCCACCGGACTTCAAACGGACAACCCCGTACGGCAGATCGAGTTCGTCATGAATCGCGATCACGCGCTCGTTCGGGATCTTGTAGTAGACGGCCAACGGTCCCGCGACCTGGCCCGAAAGGTTCATGTACGTCATCGGTTTCGCCAGCAGTACCGTCGAAGACGAAACACCTGTGGGCGGGATGCGGCCCTGACATACGTGCGCGCGGACCCGCGAGTTCCGTTTCCAGGCTTTCGACGGGTCCCCGCCAACGGCGGCGCCGACCTGCGAAGTGAGCAGGTCGGCGACCATAAATCCAACGTTGTGTCGGTTCTGCGCATACTTGGCCCCGGGGTTCCCGAGCCCCACGATCAAAAAAGGCGAATCCGACATGGCGATAAGCTATTCGCCGCTCTCGGCTGCTTCCTCGCCCTCGGCTTCCTCGTCCTCGTCAGAGGCTTCGCCGCGTGGCTGCGAGTGAGTGACCAGGACGGTCTCGGGGTCGGAGAGCAACTCGACGCCCTTCGGCATTTGAAGCGCGGCGGCCGTCAAGTTGTCGCCGATGGCGAGGCCCTCAACCGACAGCTCGAAGCTTTCCGGCATCGCGGTCGCGTCCGCCTCGACCGTGACGGAGTCGTGCTCGTTGACGAGCAGACCACCCTTCTCGGGTTCGCCTGTCACCTCGACGTACACGTCAACGGTGACCTTCTCGCCGCGGCGCACAAGCAGCAAGTCAACATGGTCGATCGTGTCCTTGATCGCGTCACGCTGCAGCGCCTTCGGCAGCGCCAGCTCGCGGGTGCCGTCGGAGATTTCGATAGTGATCAACTGGTTCATACCGCCGCGGCGGATGAGCGCGGAAAATTCCAGCGTCGGAAGTGTCACATGCTTCGGCTTTTCACCATGACCGTAAAGAACGGCAGGGATCTTCCCCGCCCGGCGCGTACGGCGCGCGCCACCCTTGCCGAACTCAGTACGGGGCTCGGCGCTGATACGTACCTCGGACACGGAAATGCTCCAATAACTTTGTGTAAAAGATGACTGGCGCTCGACACGTTCGCGCGGCGCCGGAAGGCCGACAACCCAGAACCTGCGTCGATAACGGCGCACCATATCTTGCGCCCTCGCCGTGGCAACCGAAGTAGCGTACACCGTCGAGACTGGGCGACCTCGCCCAGGTTCGGCACCTCTACACGTGTAACGCACGGCAGCGCGGCCGGTTACTCAGCAGGTACGTTCGCCAACGCTACGACAATCCGCCGAACAGGGTCGTGACGGAACCGTCGTTGAAGACCTCGTAAATGGCTTTCGCGATCAGCGGGGCGATCGACAACACCGTCAGTTTCTCCAAGGTGTCGGGATCGAACGGCAACGTGTTCGTCACGATGACCTCGCTGCACGGCGCCTCCTCAAGGCGTTGCGTCGCAGGATCCGAAAAAATCGGGTGAGTCGCTGCCACAACGACATCGGCAGCATCCGCCTCCATCAACATCTGCGCTGCACTGCAGACCGTGCCGCCCGTGTCGATCATGTCATCGACGACGAGACATACGCGCCCAGCGACATCGCCGACAACCCGATTCGCCACGACCTCGTTGGGGCGCTGAGGATCCCGGGACTTGTGAATGAACGCCAACGGGCAGCCGCCCATGCGGTCCGTCCAGCGTTCCGCGACCCGCACCCTCCCGGAATCCGGGGCGACGATCGCCAACGGACGACCGCCGTAACGCTGGTCGATATAGGACGCCAGCGTCTCCATCGCAAAAAGATGGTCCACGGGGCCGTCGAAGAAACCCTGGATCTGCGCGGTATGCAGATCGACCGTCAAGACGCGGTTTGCCCCGGCAGTACGCAGAAGGTCCGCCATCAACCGCGCCGAAATCGGTTCACGCCCCTGATGCTTCTTGTCCTGACGCGAATACGGATAGAACGGAAGCACGACCGTGACCCGCTTCGCCGACCCGCGCTTCAAAGCATCGATCATGATCAGCGTTTCCATCATCCAGCGGTTGATCGGCTCCGTCATCGACTGGACAACGAAAGCGTCACAGCCTCGGACCGATTCCTTATACCGGACGAACAATTCGCCGTTGGCGAACTCGAAAGCGTCCGCCGCGGTCGGTGCCACCCCCAGGTGTTTGCCGATCTCGTCGGCCAATTCCGGGTAGGCACGACCGGAAAACAGCATCAGGTTCTTCGAATTCTGCGTTGACAGACTGCCCATCGCTTTCCCCCTAAGACTCGCGTGGTCAACACGTCCAGTCTCACCAACGCCGCGCAACGAATGCAGGCGGGACCCCCGCTCAAAGGCGGGATGCGCGAATCAGTCCTTGGCCGCGTTTCGCGCGGCTCGGTCAGTCTTCGTGCCGCTGCGTCGCTTACTCACCCAACCGGACGCGTTGTGCTGCCGTCCACGCGCGACCGCCAACTCGCCGGCCTCGACATCGGATGCGATCGCGCTGCCGGCGGCCACGTACGAACCGTCGGCGATGGACACCGGCGCGATCAGTACGGAGTTCGAACCGACGAACACGGCCTCACCAATCTTGGTGCGATGCTTGTCGACCCCGTCGTAATTAGCCACAATCGTGCCCGCGCCGACGTTCGCGTCGGGACCGATATCCGTGTCACCCACATACGACAGGTGCGGCACTTTAGCTCCTGCCTCCACCAACGAATTCTTCAGCTCGACATAGGTGCCTGCCTTGGCGCGCTGAGCCAACACGGTGCCGGGCCGCAGATACGCGAACGGGCCGACCTGGCATTCGTCGTCGATGCGGGCCGACACGCAATGCGCCCGCGTCACGGAAGCCTCCGCCCCGACCGACGTGTCGATCAACGTCGAATCGGGCCCTATCTCGCTGTGCGCACCGATCACAGTGTCGCCGCGAAGCTGCACCCCCGGACGGATCGTGACGTCCGGTTCGACCCTTACCGTCACGTCGATCCAGGTCGACGACGGGTCGTCCAGCGTCACACCGGAACGCATGACCTCGGTGTTGATGCGGCCCTGCATGATCGCCTGAAGGTCGGCCATCTGCGCACGGTCATTACAGCCGTAGGTGTCTTCGACCTCAGGAGCGTGGAAGGTACCGATGCGTTTGCCTGCTTGATGCAGCAAGCCCAGCACGTCGGTGAGGTACTCCTCCCCCTGATCGTTGTTGCCCTTCAACATGCCCAACGTTTGACGCAAAGACGCGGCGTCGAACGCATACATTCCCGAATTGATCTCGTTGATCGCCAGTTCGTCGGCACTGGCGTCGCGGTGCTCCACGATCCCGGTCACGGCACCTTCGCTGTCACGCAAAATACGGCCCAGACCGGTCGGGTCGTCCACGACTGCGGACAACACAGTGGCGGTGTTTCCTGAGGATTCATGGGCCGACATGAATGCCGACAACGTTTCGGCCCGCAGCAGCGGCGTGTCGCCGTACAAGACCACGACCGTCCCGGAAGCCTCAGGTGCGGAGTCCATGGCGACTCGGACCGCGTGACCCGTTCCCAGCTGCTGCTCCTGCGTCGCCGTTTGCGCATACGGCGCAACCTGAGCCAAGTGCTGCTTCATCTTCTCGGCCTCGTGGCCGATGACGACCATCGTCTGATCCGCCTGCAGCGGATGCGCCGCCTCCAAGACATGTCCCAGCAGCGTGCGTCCGAGCATGGGCATGAGCACCTTCGGTAGCGAAGATTTCATGCGGGTTCCCTTGCCCGCGGCCAAGACAATAACGGTGCGCGCTTCGCTCACTGGACGACTCCTTCATGGCACGTGCGATGGACGGCGGTCATGTTTAAGACAAGAACACATCACGTGGGAGTAGTGCACGCGGCACCGACAGCTCGCAGATCGAATCGGCTCCCGGGGGAGGATTCGAACCCCCATAGATGGCACCAAAAGCCACAGTCTTGCCATTAGACGACCCGGGAATGGCCCCGTGATGTCGCAACACCCGGGCCACAGTCCCGCATAGGTTACCCCTTCGCGGACACGGACCGCACGGCCCCCTCACCGGGCGCGGCGCGGACGCGCCCCGGGGTCGCGAACCCGGGCGAGTCAAGCAAATACCGCAAAAACGGGGGATTTCCCTACTTACTTCCTTCACCGCGCTGGATACGTTGAGGTCAACCCCGTCATACAGCGCAGTCAACTGCGAAAACCATTTCGATTCGAGGAAGCGATGAGCACACAAGCCACTGCTGGGCCTTCGGTTTCGGCTCCGTCGGCGCCGGGTCAACGCCAACGCAAGCCACTGACAATGGGCAAACAAAGTAAAGCAACCTACTTCGGCGTGTGGTTCATCGTTATCGCGCCATTCGTCGCGCTAGCCGCCGCCATCCCGCTGACCTGGGGATGGGGCTTGTCCTGGCTCGACGCAGGCATGGCCATCGTCCTGTATCTGATTTCAGGTTTCGGCGTCACGATCGGCTACCACCGGTACCTGACGCACGGCAGTTTCAAAGCGAAACGATGGTTCCGGGTCACGCTGGCAGTGGCGGGGTCGTTCGCAGCTCAAGGCTCCGTCATTCAATGGGTCGCCGATCACCGGCGCCACCACGCGTTCACCGACGTCGAAGGCGACCCGCATTCGCCGTGGCGTTTCGGCAACGGCTTCTGGGGACTCACGAAAGGGCTCGTGCATTCGCACTTCGGTTGGCTGTTCGACCGCGACCTGTCGAACCAGGAACGTTTCACCCCCGACCTTCTGGCCGATAAGGATCTCGCACGTGTCGAAAAGATTTTCGGCCTGCTCGTTCTCATCTCACTCGGTACGCCCGCGCTCATCGGCGGCCTCGTCACCTGGTCGTGGCAGGGCGCGCTGACCGGGTTCATCTGGGCCGGTCTGGTCCGCATGGGGCTGCTGTTGCATACGACCTGGGCGATCAACTCGGTGTGCCACGTCTTCGGTGAACGTCCGTTCGACACCCGCGACGGTGATAAGGCGGCGAACTTCTGGCCGCTAGCGATCCTGTCGATGGGCGAAAGCTGGCACAACCTGCACCACGCCGACCCGACCTGCGCGCGACACGGCGTCATGCGGGGACAGATCGACTCCTCGGCACGAATGATCTGGTTGTTCGAGAAGTTCGGCTGGGTCTACGACGTGCGCTGGCCGAAGCGGCAGCGCCTCGAAAAGAAATTGACGTCCGCCGACCACGTAAAACTCAGGGCACGTTAGTCGGCTCTCAACGCAAAAAGGTGTGGCAACCCGTACGGGTTGCCACACCTTTTTCGTTTCAGGACTCTTCTTGGATTTTTCCGATTGCGGTGCCCTGCTCCTCGGGAACCGTGGCGTGCCGGAACTCCTCTTCGGCCGCGGCCTCGGCCTCTGAACCGACTTTTCCGTAAAGTCCGGCGGTACCCAGCAGGGTGCCGACCAGGAAAGAGGTGATACAGGTCGCCATAGTGAAACCGAAATAGTTCAGGTCGGTGCGAAGGACAGCGAGCATCCCCATTCCGACCAGAAGGAAGACAACCGAGGCGGCCAGGTTGATCCAACGGTCAACGTTGCGTCCGATGATCACACCGAGCGTGATGATTCCGCCGACCACGATCGACAGCAGCGAGAAAGCGGGGTTTGCCTGCATGAAGATGGCAGTGGGCAAGTCATCTTGCGCGAACCATTCCAGGCCCGCAGCGGTCGACTTGACGAAACCGATAATTCCGAATACGAGCACGAAGACACCGGTGAAGAAAGCCAGCGTCCGCCAAAACGGCCGCATCCGGTGGTTAATTGGTAGATGTTCCACGCTGGTGATTGTCCCCTACAGCGGATGCCGATGTGCAAGGGCCAGCCCCGTTGTGGTGTGGCTCGAGGAGCGCGGGTGTCGCGGGAGGCTATGGGTAGGTTGTGGCTTTCACCAACGCGGCGATCTCCTCAGCCACTTCTCCGGCGCGCTGCGCCGTCGTGGCCTCGACCATGACCCGCACGATCGGTTCGGTTCCCGACGGGCGCAACAGAATCCGCCCGGACTCCCCCAGCGCTTCCTCATGCTCCTTGACGCACGACTGAATCGCATCGCTTGTCACGACGCCTTTATCCGCCACGGAGACGTTGATCAACACCTGCGGTGCGTGGACCATTGTCGCCGCGAGCTGCGCGAGCGACTGCCCCGTCTTCGCCATCACCGCCATCAGCTGCAATGCCGTGAGTAGGCCGTCGCCGGTGGTCGCGTACTGCGGCATCACGATGTGACCGCTCTGCTCACCCCCCAGGCTGTACCCACCCTCGTTCAACGCTTCGAGAACGTAACGGTCGCCGACTGCCGTAGTCGTGAGTGCGATACCTGCGGTCGCCATCGCCTGGTGCAGGCCCAGGTTGCTCATCACAGTGGCGACCAAGGTGTTCCCGGCCAGATCGCCGGTGTTGTGCATGGCCGTTGCGAGGATCGCCATGATCTGGTCCCCGTCGACGACCGTGCCGTCAGCGCACACGGCCAAGCAACGGTCGGCGTCGCCGTCGTGACTGATACCGATGTCGGCGCCGTGTTCGACCACGGCGTCCTTCACCACGTCGAGGTGGGTCGAGCCGCACCGGTCATTGATGTTGATGCCGTCCGGGTTCGCGCAGATCGCCGTCACACGCGCGCCCGCCCGTTCATACGTCTGCGGTGCGACGGCGGAAGCCGCGCCGTTGGCGCAGTCGACGACCACGTGCAGCCCGGAGAGGGTTCCCGTGATCGTGCCCTGAAGATGATCGATGTAGTGCCTGGCACCGTTGCGGTAATCGACGACACGACCGATCTTTGCACCGGTCGGACGAGAATGCGGAATCTCCAGCGCCAGCTCGATCTCGTCCTCGACACGATCGGGCAATTTCTTACCGCCCGCAGCGAAAATCTTGATCCCGTTGTCCGGCATCGGGTTGTGGCTCGCCGACAACATGATGCCGAAATCGGCGCCGATATGGCTCGTGAGGAACGCGACAGCCGGGGTCGGTAGGACACCGACCCGCTGCACATTGGCCCCGACGCTGGTCAGCCCCGCACACACGGCGGCTTCCAGCATTTCTCCGGACGCGCGGGGGTCACGGCCCACGACAACAGTGACGCTTTCCTTATTCGGCGCCAAGACGTGGACGGCCGCCTGAGACAACGACAACGCCAGCTCCGGGGTGAGCTGGCCGTTGGCCAAGCCACGTACTCCGTCGGTACCAAACAGTCGTCCCACGTTGCTCCTCCGGCTCCGGTGAAATAAGCAGGGCTAGGGGGTACATCACCCCCTAGCCCTGCTTTGGTCAGAGGTCGCGCCGGCCGTCCCGCCTCGAGGCGGGACACACCGTCACGGCCGTTAACGCTTCGAGTATTGCGGCGCCTTACGCGACTTCTTCAGACCGTACTTCTTGCTTTCCTTCTCACGCGGGTCACGTGTCAGGTAGCCGGCCTTCTTGAGGGCTCCGCGAGTTTCGGGTTCGATCTCGACGAGCCCACGAGCGACAGCCATGCGCAGCGCGTCGGCCTGGCCCGAGATGCCGCCACCGGTGAGGTTGGCGATCACGTCGAACGACTCGGCGCGGTCCGCGGTGACCAGTGGGTCGGCAACGACCTGCTGGTGCACCTTCGACGGGAAGTATTCGGCCAGTTCGCGACCGTTGAGGACGAACTTCCCGGTGCCGGGCACCAGGCGTGCGCGCACGACGGCGCGCTTACGGCGGCCCACTGTCTGCGTCGGACGGTCAGCGGGGACTATCGGCGCAACCGGAGGCGCGACCGGCGCGGTCGTGGTCGGAGTTTGTGGTGTGAGTTCACTCATGAGTTCTTGTTCCTTTTCCGCCCGCGCCTACTGCGCGATCTGGGTGATCTCGAATGGCTTTGGCTGCTGGGCGGCGTGTGGGTGCTCAGGCCCCGCGTACACCTTCAGCTTGGTCAACATCTTGCGTCCCAACTTGGTGTGCGGCAGCATGCCACGCACTGCCAATTGGATCGCACGTTCGGGCTTGTTGTCCAACAGCGTGGAGTACGGCGTCTTCTTGAGACCGCCTGGGTAACCCGAGTGCCGGTACGCGATTTTCTGAGTGCGCTTATTACCGGTCAACGCAACCTTTTCAGCGTTGACGACGATGACGAAGTCACCGATGTCGACGTTAGGCGCGAACGTCGGCTTGTGCTTACCGCGCAACAGCTGCGCGGTCTGGCTGGCCAAACGGCCGAGCACGATGTCGGTGGCATCGATAACGTGCCATTGACGATCGATGTCCGCCGGTTTGGGGTTGAATGTACCCACAGGTATTCCTTGCTCTCGTTGTCGGTCTGGAAACGAACGTCTTGATGTACACGACCTAAGACGTCGCCTGGATGCCCACGCTTCTCCAGCGCTGGCCTCCGATGGTCAGCTCGGCCCTACTGCATGAATTCGCAGCGGCACCGGCTCGCACAACAGGTGGCGAGTTTACTCGGTGCAAAACTGCAGCTTCAACACAGGCTCCACGTTTCGTCCCCGTGAGCGCCCTGCAAGTGCCCAAATCGAGGCTTCCCCCGCTTCGGTGTGCTTACTCTGTGGCGAGTAACTCGGTCACACAACCTAACGGGGGAGATTCGAATGTCCAGATTGATCAAGGTTTCCATCATTTACTATTCGGCGACCGGAACCGTGCATTCGCTCGCCACAAGCGCGCGCGACGAAGCCGCAGCGATGGATGACGTCGAGGTACGGCTGCGCAAAGTCGAGGAACTCGCGCCGGCAGCCGCCATCAAATCGAACGAAGCGTGGGCTGCGCACGTTGACGCGACCAGTGACATCCGCGAAGCGAGCCTCGAAGACCTCGGCTGGGCGGATGTCGTGATGTTGGGCTCGCCGACTCGATACGGTCTGCCGACATCGCAACTCAAACAATTCATCGACATCACAGGACCGATGTGGGAAGCCGGGCAGCTCGTGAACAAGGTCGCGACCTCGTTCACCGCCAGCGCAACGCTTCACGGCGGGCAGGAATCGACCATCCTGGCGATGAACAACGCCTTCTACCACTGGGGCTGCATCATTGTCCCGCCCGGGTACGTCACGCAATCGCAGTTCGAATCCGGTAACCCGTACGGCACGAGCCACGTCAGCGGGACCCCGAACCAGCCGCTTCCGGGACCGACGCAGCAACGCGCGATACGTTTTCAGACTCGACGTGCTGTCGACGTCGCCCGGGCGTTGCAGATCGGTGGGATCAGTTCAGCTTCGTGACCGGTTACGTGCCTTCCCAGCTCGGTTCGTCACGTTCCACCACTTCCCCGTCCTCGCTGAACACGACGAAACGGTCGAAGCCGCGCGTGAACCAGCGGTCGTGAGTCACGGCGAGGACGGTGCCCTCGAACGCAGCCAGGCCGCGTTCGAGGGCTTGCGCGCTATCGAGGTCGAGGTTGTCGGTCGGCTCATCCAGCAGCAAGCATGTCGCTCCGGACAGCTCCAGCAGCAGGACCAGGAACCGGGCCTGCTGCCCTCCCGACAATGTCTCGAAATTCTGTTCCGACTGTTGCGCCAGCTCGTAGCGGTTCAGGACGTTCATGGCGTGGGACCGTTCGAGACTGTCGCGGTTCTTACCGCCCTCCCACAAGATCTGTCGCAGGCTACGGCCGTGCAAGTCGGCGCGGTCGTGGGTCTGCGAGAAATGTCCCGGGACCACCCGCGCCCCCAGCCTGGCGATGCCGTCGTGGCGGACCGGTACCGAGTCGCGCGCACCGCTGACCGCACCGTCACCCAGCTGGGCCAACAGACGCAGGAAATGCGACTTCCCAGTCCCGTTGCCGCCGAGGATCGCGACCCGGTCGCCGTACCAGATTTCAAGATCGAACGGAAACGTCAAATCCTCCAATTCGAGTTGCTCGCACACGACCGCGCGTTTGCCGGTGCGTCCGCCTTTCAACTGCATCGAGACGTTTTGCGGGCGTGGCGGTATCGGCGGAGGGCCGATCTTCACGAACCTGTCGAGGCGGGTTTCGGCTGCGCGCAGTCGGGAGGCCATATCGGAGTTGTACGAAGCTTTCTGGCGATACATCGACACCAGTTCTTTGAGCTTGCGATGCTCCTCGTCCCACCGTCGTCGGCGTTCCTCGAAACGTTCGTGCCGGGCGACACGAGCATCGTGCCAACCAGCGAAACCTCCGCCGTGTATCCACACGTCTTGGGCCTCAAGCGTCACGATTCGTTGCGCAGTGTTGGCGAGGACTTCGCGGTCGTGCGACACGAACAGGATCGTTTTCGCCGACTCGTTGATCCGCGCCTCCAGCTCGCGTTTCGCTGGCACATCCAGGAAGTTGTCGGGCTCGTCCAAAAGCAGAACCTCTTCCGGTCCGTGCAACAACAGTTCGAGCGCGAATCGTTTCTGTTCCCCGCCCGACAGCGTCGCCAACGGGCGGTGACGGGCCGTGTCCCACGGCTCCTTCAACACCCCGACACTGACGGTGTCGCATTGGACCTCGAATTCGTACCCGCCGGCATCGCCCCATTCGGTCAGGACGTCGGCATAGGCCACCTGTGCTTTACGCGCCTCGTTGGCGAACTTGCCTCGCGCTTCCGCCTTCTCTAGATGCCGAGTCGCTTCGTCGAGGCGGGCGCCCAGCCGCCTCAACTTCGGTGGCGCAAGCGATATCGCCAGCGAATTCAGGGGGTTTTCGGCGTCACGCATGCCGACCATCTGGCGCATGATTCCCAAGCCGCCGCTGCGCACGATGGCGCCTTGAGGGACGGGGATGTCTCCGGCGATCATACGAACCAAAGTGGTCTTCCCGGTACCGTTGGCCCCGATCAGCGCGACCTTGGCGCCTTCTCCGACCCGAAAGGACACGTCCGAGAACAACGTCCTCCCGTCGGGAAGCTGATACGAAACCCCGGACACATCGACATACCCCATGGCTGCCATCGTGCGTCACGGACGACGGCCGGTCCAATCGTTTTATGCGGGCCGGACGACGCGAACCACGCGGTACCCCTTCTTACTGGCATACTTGCCAGCTTCGTATCCCTGCTCATTGAGCCAGGTGATCACCGAGTCGCCGCCTTTATGCCGCGCCACCACCAGCCACGCGGTCCCGCCCGGACGCAGGCGCGGGAGCCAATGCGATAGCAAGTTATGCAGGGATTGTTTACCGACACGGATCGGCGGGTTCGACCAGATTTCGTCGAACTGCAGGTCGTCCGGTACTTCGTCCGACGCGAGCACTGTCACCCGGTCCGTGAGCCCGCGCATATCCGCGTTGTGCCGAGCCAGTTCGAGGGCGCGAGAGTTCACGTCGACCGCGTACACGGTCGCCGACGCCAATTCCGCCAAGGCGAGCGCGATCGGACCGTAACCGCAGCCGAGGTCGAGCACCGTGCGGCCGGGATCGGGGAACGGCGCTTTAGCCAGTAGCGCTGCCGTGCCGGGGTCGAGACGGCTTGACGAGAAGACGCCACTCGACGATTTCAATTCGAACCGGCGACCGGAAAGCTCGAATTCGACCGTGCGCGGTTTGCTGTCGCCGCTAGGTTCGGCAGTGAAGTAATGATCGGGTTCGTCCACAGGATCATTGTCCGACACCGGGTGCAGCATGGCGACGCGCACCGGGAGGCTCGCCATCACGATTCCGCCGCCACAGGTGTGTGGATGATGCTTGCGAGCCTGCCGGAAGAGCCGCTAGGGGGTACCAACGCCAGTCTCACACCCGGTAAAAGGGCAGATGCGGCGGCGATACGCGGGGCTCAATAGTGCCCACGCCGGCCGCGCAGCGCCGAATGCGCCTTCGTACCACTTCAAAAGTGTCCGCATCCGAGCGCGCTGCGCAACACCGGCCCGTCATTCAAGCACTCAACAGACACCAAACAGGATGCACTGATCTCAACACCTCGACCTTTTCGACGGATGCCGATCCGGGCGACATCATGGTCCCTGCCCGTCACGCTCAATGACAATTGAGAGCAGATGGCTGATCGTGGATGAACCCGCGCCATTCGGGCATCCATTTCGGTCCGCAAGTCGGCGAATTTTTCCGTACACCATCCTCGATTCCCAGGCTAGTCGAGGCCACCTTTCGGCAATGGTTTCGTCCAACAACATCGGATGGCGAATCGGCACCGCTGGAATCGTTGACATGGAGCGCGGGTTTTTCGTAAGCGCGTCAAGTAGCAGCCGGATCAAACCCCTTATTACAGAATCTGGGGGCCAGTGACCAAGAGGGGGTACCTGTCTTTCAGGTCATGGCAGTCAAGGAATGAAGGGACAACCGCCGCACCGCCTTGAGCTTTTGAAACCGGTAAATGGTCATGCTCATGACGGAAACGAAGATCTGTTTCGCAGTAAAAGCATTTGCGACAGTCGCAGCGTTTTCCTCTGTTGGTTCGCGCTTTCCTGCAAGCCGATTCTGGCGTCATTCCTTCATCAACTCCATACGAAGCACAATCGGTGGCACGCCATGATCCACCGGAGTTGGGCGCCGACGAATGCGCGACCCGCCGCACAATCCCGCGCCGGTGAAGCCACACCGTGCAGGCGGGTTACGGGTGCTGGCACGACTTCATCATTTGGTGGGATGGATCCGACAATTGGCTTCGCTGCAACACGATCGGCGTTAATTTCGTCGACGTGGCCAATAGCCAATCTCCTTTCGGTACCCCACCCGCGAGCCCTCCAGTCTTCGAGCCGCCCATCAGCACCCGCGAGGCGCCGGGACAGGTCGCGGCCATACCGCACGCTCCCGACCACGGGCGTCACGTCACCCGTGAGCCCACACCGGAACGCGCGCCCGCGCCCGAACCGCCACCGCGGCCTCGGCGACGACGCCGGGTCGGCCGGATCGTGGCTTTCGTGCTGACGCTCGCGGCCTGTCTCTCCGTCGGGTTCGGACTGCGATCGTGGAACAATGCCGACAAACCCGCCGACACGCAATCGCCGCAACCGAGTGAGACCGCCGAATCGGTCCCGGATCAGCGGAAAGACGGCGACACACCACTGCTCCACAACGAACTATTCGCCGCCGGATCGATCCCCGACGGCTACACGCTGACGAAAACGCAGCAACTGGACCGGTGCGAAGACGCCGCGAGCGAGGACATCGCACCGCTGTTGGAATCGTCGGGCTGCAGCCAGGTCGTCCGAGCCGTGCTGTCCAGCAACAACAGTCCACACCTGGTCACGATCGGCGTGGTAAACCTCGATAGCTCACAGTCCGCCGAGCAGGCACATTCGAACATTGAGACCAGCCACGAGACCGCGTTCCATTCCGCTATCGCCCCACCGCCTCGCAGCCACGGCGACACTGTGCTCGGATTCAACACGTCCGGCCATTTCTTGCTGTATGCGGTAGTGGCTGACGCTCAAGAACAACCCGAATCCAACTCGCAAGAACAAGTCCAGCCGATCGTGTCCGAACTCGTCGACGACTACCTTGTGGAACGACTGCAGGACCAATACAACTAGGGCGCGTCCGAGCCGCTCAACGTGCGGATCCGGCGGGTCTCGGCTTGGCGCGCCGCTAGCGCCTCCGCGTCGCGCGGATACTCGACCCCGGCGAGTGTGAGCCCATGCGCCGCGGCGACCTTCACGTTCCCGGCGCGTTGCCGCAGCCGTAGCAGCTGGCCCAGCCACGCCGGCTCCTGCTGGCCCTCACCGACAGCCAGCATTGCGCCTACCAGGCTACGAACCATCGAGTGGCAGAACGCGTCGGCGATAACGGTCGCGACAGCGACGCCGTCCGGCTCTCGGCGCCAGCCGACATGCCGCAGCGCACGAATCGTGGTGGCTCCTTCGCGGCGCTTGCAAAACGCCGCGAAGTCATGCTCGCCGAGTAGGTAAGTCGCCGCCTCGTTCATAGCGTCGACATCCAATCGGCGCGAATAAGCCAAGGTGTCATGCCGGCGCAAAGGGTCGACACCCCATTCCGCGTCGGCCACGCGGTACTCGTAGCGGCGCCCCAAGGCCGAAAACCGCGCGTTGAACTCCGGCGGCACCACATATGCACCACGCACGCGCACATCCTCCGGCAGGATGCCGCGCAACCGCCACAAGACACGGCGTTCATGCCTGCGCCATTCGTGTTCGTGGACATCGACGTGCGCGACTTGACCGACCGCATGAACCCCGGAATCGGTACGTCCCGCCACCGTCAAACGCAGTGGGCCCGTGAACAGGCGCAGCAGGGCCTGATCCAGCACTCCGGCAACGGTCCGTTGACCGGGCTGAAAAGCCCAGCCGACGAACCGGGTTCCGTCGTAGCTGAGATCGATACGCACGCGTACGGTCGCTATGTCCTCGGACTCCACAGTGAAACCTTTCGGTGTCGACACAAAAGACCGCGTGCGCATCCCGTCTCGGGTCTACGCACGCGGTCTGACGTCGCATGCCGCACGCGAAAGCGCGCGGCAGAGACGAAGACGTTAGTCGTCCGACTTCTCGTCGTCGCCGCCGGCCAGAGCCTCAACAGCTTCGGCCTTGTTCTCCTTGCGCGACTTGCGCTTCTTCGGCGCGGCCGCGGCAAGCTCCTCGACCAGTTCGATGACCGCCATCGGAGCGTTGTCGCCCTTGCGCGGGCCGATCTTGACGATGCGGGTGTAGCCGCCGTCGCGGTTGGTGTAGCGCGGCGCGATCGTCTCAAAGAGATCGTTGGTCACGTCGACGTCGGTCATCTTGGCGATCGCACGGCGGCGCGAAGCAAGGTCGCCACGCTTGGCGTAAGTCACCAGGCGCTCCGCGTACGGACGCAACCGGCGAGCTTTCGCTTCGGTCGTGGTGATCTTGCCGTGCATGAACAGCGAAGTCGCCATGTTCGCGATCATGAGTTGTTGGTGTGCCGGGGAGCCACCCAGGCGTGCGCCCTTGGTCGGCTGTGGCATTGTTTGCTCCTTTTATGTACTAAAGCCCTCGTTGACTCGCCGCCTTGAGGGGCTGGTCGGCCGGTGGCCAATACCAGACCTTTTAGCGCCGGCCTCTTACAGCTGCTCGGTCTCGCGAAGGTCCTCGCCGTCGTCGTAGTCCTCGAAGTCTCCGTCGTCATATGCGGCGGCGGCTTCGGCGGGGTCGAACGTTCCCGGCGAATCCTTCAATGCCAAGCCAAGGCCGGCAAGCTTCATCTTTACCTCGTCAATGGACTTTTGACCGAAGTTACGGATGTCAAGCAAGTCGGCTTCAGTGCGGTTGATCAACTCACCAACCGAGTCCACGCCTTCACGCTTGAGGCAGTTGTAGGACCGAACGGTCAGCTCCAACTCCTCGATCGGCAGCGCCAGGTCCGCGGCGAGCTGCGCATCGGCCGGCGATGGGCCGACGTCGATGCCTTCTGCCCGCGAGTCAAGCTCGCGGTACAGACCGAACAGCTCCACCAACGTGGATCCGGCCGAGGCCAACGCGGTACGCGGACCAGTCGACGGCTTCGTCTCGACGTCGATGATCAGCTTGTCGAAGTCGGTACGCTGCTCGACACGCGTCGCTTCCACGCGGTAGCTGACCTTCATCACCGGCGAATAGATCGAGTCGACGGGGATGCGTCCGATACCAGCGCCCGCCTGCTTGTTCTGCGCAGCGGATACGTAGCCGCGGCCACGCTCCACCGTCAGTTCCATGTCAAGCCGGCCCTTCGCGTTCAGCGTGGCCAGTTTGAGGTCCGGGTTGTGGACCGTGACGCCGGACGGCGGTTGAATGTCGCCGGCGGTCACGTCGCCCGGGCCCTGCTTACGCAGGTACATGGTGACGGGTTCGTCGTGGTCGGTGCTCACACACAGTTGTTTCACGTTCAACACCAGCTCGACGACGTCTTCCTTGGCGCCGGGAATGGTGGTGAACTCGTGCAGCACGCCGTCGATCTTGATCGACGTCACGGCCGCGCCCGGGATGGACGACAGCAGCGTACGGCGCAGCGAGTTGCCGAGGGTGTAACCGAAGCCCGGCTCCAACGGCTCGATCGCGAACCGGGAACGAGTCTCCGAGATCTTTTCCTCGGACAGATTTGGTCGTTGAGTGATCAGCACTGTTAATTTCCTTTTCGTCGGACGTCCGCTATATGACGTCACAAACAATGGATTTTTAGCGTAGGCGCGAACACGTCGCGCCCACACGAGCGAAACCCCGCGACCAGGCACCGCACAGCAGCGCGGCGAACCTGGATCGCGGATGGGTCACTTGGAGTAGAACTCGACGACCAGCTGCTCTTGCACCTGGGTGTCGATGACCTGACGCTCAGGCAAGGAGTGAACCAGCACCTTCATCTTGGAAGGAATCGGTTCCAGCCACGCCGGGATGGTCTTCTCGCCGGCTTCAGCGCGAGCCACGACGAACGGGGTCATCTCCGCGGACCGCGGTGCGACTTCGACGATGTCCTTGGCGCGCACGCGGTACGACGGGATGTTGACTTTGCGTCCGTTCACCTTGAAGTGGCCGTGCGTGACCAGCTGACGCGCCATGTCGCGGGACTTGGCAAAGCCCGCGCGGTAGACGACGTTGTCGAGCCGGGACTCGAGGATGCGCAGCAGGACTTCACCGGTCTTGCCGCCAACCTTGTTGGCCTCTTCGAAGTAGTTACGGAACTGCCGTTCGAGAACGCCGTAGGTGCGCTTCACCTTCTGGGTTTCACGCATCTGCAGCAGGTACTCGGTTTCCTTCGGGCGGCCGCGGCCGTGCTGTCCCGGAGGGAACGGGCGAGTTTCCAGCGGGCATTTCGCGCTCTCGCACTTGCTGCCCTTCAGGAAAAGCTTCATCTTCTCGCGACGGCACCGACGGCAGTCCGCTCCTGTATAACGAGCCATTGTGTATTACTCCCCCAACCTCAAACTCGGCGCCGCTTGGGCGGACGGCAGCCGTTGTGCGGCTGCGGCGTGACATCAGAAATGGAGCCGACTTCGAGGCCGGCCGCCTGCAGCGAACGGATCGCTGTTTCACGCCCCGAGCCGGGGCCCTTCACGAAAACATCGACCTTGCGCATGCCGTGTTCCATGGCGCGCCGGGCGGCAGCCTCGGCAGCCATCTGCGCGGCGAATGGGGTCGACTTACGCGAGCCCTTGAAGCCCACCTGGCCAGACGAGGACCAGGAGATGACGGCTCCGCTGGGGTCGGTAATGGAAACGATTGTGTTGTTGAACGTGCTGCGGATATGTGCGTTACCCGCTGCTACGTTCTTTTTTTCTTTACGGCGCAGTTTCCCGCCGCCGCGTGGCTTACCACCAGCCATTGATTATTGCGCTCCTATGCGTCCTTGATTACCGCTTCTTCTTGCCGGCGACTGTGCGCTTCGAGCCTTTACGGCTGCGCGCATTAGTGCGGGTACGTTGCCCATGGACCGGCAAGCCGCGGCGGTGCCGGATTCCCTGGTAGCAACCGATTTCGACCTTGCGACGGATGTCGGCGGCAACTTCACGGCGAAGGTCACCTTCGACCTGGTAGTTGCTGTCGATCCAGTCCCGCAACTGCACCAGCTGAGCGTCAGTGAGGTCGTAGACGCGCGTGTTCGGGTCGATGCCTGTTCCCGCGCAGGTCTCAGCCGCGAGAGTGCGGCCGACACCGAAAATGTAGGTAAGGGCGATTTCGACGCGCTTTTCGCGCGGGATATCGACCCCAAGCAAACGTGCCATATGTGGGCTTTTCTCCTCGAATATCCACCAGGTCTGCGCCTCTTGCTGCCACGCCAGCCCTGGCGTGGCCCCGGCCTGGTGGACCGGGGGTGTCATGCACGCATGTACATGGCAAGAAGCGTTGTCTTTTCTGTGCGTTCGACAGAATGATGTGCGTGACCGTTAGCCCTGACGCTGCTTGTGGCGGGGGTCAGAGCAAATGACCATGACCCGGCCGTGGCGGCGAATGGTGCGACAACGGTTGCATATCTTCTTGACGCTCGGTTGTACTTTCACGAGCCCCTACTTGTCGTAGTCTCAATCAGCGATAGCGGTAGACGATTCTCCCGCGGGACAGGTCGTAAGGAGACAGCTCCACGACGACTTTGTCCTCAGGGAGGATACGAATATAGTGCTGACGCATCTTGCCGCTGATGTGCGCCAAGACCTTGTGGCCGTTGGTCAACTCCACCCGAAACATTGCGTTCGGCAGAGGTTCGATGACCTTGCCTTCAATCTCAATCGCGCCGTCTTTTTTCGGCATGTCCTCCGCTACCGTGACTTATCGGATCCGATACTTAAAAAGCGCTGTTCGTCTTTCAGCCGCGGACGTCACCCGATGGAAGCGCGCATAGGCATGACGTACCAGATTTACAGCACCGCCTGACGAGTTTACTCGTCGCGATTTCGACCCAACACCCGCCCCGGGGTCGGGCGTGTCACAGCTGTGGTCGGTGCGTGGTGATCACTTGAGCCGGGGGAACGTTGAGGATGACCGGCGCTCCCAGCGAGACGTCCTGGAAACGTTCCTTCAGCATCCGGTGGTAGCGGCGCCCGATCGGCGCCCACAGCGAACCGACGAAGTTGAACGACGAGAACGTGCCCCGCTCCGGTTCGAGGCAGGCGACGACGGCGTCCATGATGTCGGTCTGCAATTGCTCAGGGAACGCGCCGAACGGCAAACCGCTGATGATGACGTCGGCGTGCGCCAGGTCGCGTTCCTTCAAGATGCGCGGCAGTTCCACCGCCGACTCATTCACGAGATCGAGCTTCGGGAAGCGCTCCCCCAAGCGCTGCACGAAGTCGTCGTTGAGTTCGACCGCGATGTGCTTACCTTTGCCGGTGGACTCCATGTGCTTTTGGATCACGTCCGTCATCGGACCCGTGCCGGGGCCGAGCTCGACGACGGTCGGTGAGTCATAGTCGAATATCGATTTGGTTGCCGCGCGCGCGAGAAACCGCGACGACGGCCATACGCTGCCTACCCGTCCGGGAGCTTTCAGCCACGAACGCAGAAAGGCCGCTGAATCACGGAGATAGTTATTCGAAGGATTCGAACTTGAATTCGCATTCATCCTGCATGAGAGTACGGGAACGTGACCCGGCACACCATGGCCGCTCTGGCAGGATTCGACGACCGAATGACCAGCGACTTTACGTGATACCTCCGACACACTTGATCGTCCAACCCGGCATTCACGTTCCGGGTTTTGATGCGTCCACGGACTCGTCTGCGACGAGCTGCCGCGCAGCTTTGACCCAGGTCAAATAGCCTCGGACCACCAGGACCGCGAAGATCGTGTACACCAGTGCAGAAAAGTACAGCCCGGAAGCCAACTGCAGCGGCACCCCGACCGCGTCGACCGCCAGCCACACAAACCAGAACTCGACGAGGCCACGGCCTTGCGCCGCGAAAGCGACGATCGAGCCGACAAAAATCCACGCGTCAGGAATGGGCGCCCACGACGTTCCGGCCCAAAACAGGTACCCGGCGAAGCCTGCGGTGCCGAGCACCATTGCTGCCCCGAGGCCCCACCACTCCTTCGGGCGCGCTCGTCGTACCGGCACCCCGAAAACGCTCTTGCGGTGCCGAGACCACATCCACCAGCCGTAAGCCGAAATCAAGAAGATCGCGACCTGACGGTCCCGCATTCCGCCAAGATCGGCCTGGGTATAGACGATGAACAGCATGGCAGTGGCCAAGATCTGCACCGGCCACACCCACAAGGTGCGTTTAGCGGCCAAGAACACCACGGCGATCGCGGCAACCTGACCAATGAACTCGGTCCAAGCGACGTGTTGCCCGAATACCGTAAAACCGTTCTCTGCCAAAAAGTCCACAGTTAGTGTCTACGCCATCAGCTTCGAGAAAATTCTTCACCATCGTTGCGACGCGCGTCACGTTCAAGCAAAACGGGTCGAATCATCCACCGCTCCATCACCGTCACCGAACCGATGACTGCGCCCAACGGCCCCGCCACCCAGATCGGCCAGAAATATTGGAGCTCGAGTTCAGTCACCACGAGGATCAACCAGATGACCACGCACAACGTTACCGGCACGGCCCAGCCGAACCACATCCATTTGATCCACGCAGGAGTCCCGGTCTTCGCGCGACTCTTGGCCGCGTACGATTTCGACGGCGCGGACCCGTGCTCGCTGAAGTTCCGCCGGTTACCCGACGCGACCAGGTCTTGAAATATCGGCGTAAGATCGCCGACCGTTTTAGCGCTGTGAATCCGTTGCAGACGTCCGTCATATTCGACGAGAGTCAACCGCCCCTCCTCCACCGCGGATTTGAGCAGTCGCGACACCAATTCGCGATCGGAATCGCCGATACGCAGGTCGTCTTTATCGTTCGCCATCGAGCACCGGTCTCACAGTCGTCGCGGGATACAGGTAGTCAGATTACTTACGCAGCAACGGGACCCAACCTCACATCACCGACAGGACAAGCACATCACGGCGACTCCGTCTTCGTGTCACCGCTTCAGCGTGCGGTGCATAGTGGTCACGACCGCCCCGATAGTCCAGAACCCGAGTATCCACAGCGGCCAGTAGAACGGCGGCGCGCCACCACTGCCGATCCAGCCAAGGACCCAAAGCCCGGTGAAGAAAACGGCGGCCCCACCCAGACTCACCCACACGTTGCGGATGTCGTTGGAGTCGTCGTCCTCATCATCGTCGTCATCGACGGAATCGACCGTGTCGTTGTCGACTCTCGATACCCGGGATTTGTCTTCGGGACGCACGTCCGGAAGATCCGCCACCAGGTCATCGAGTTCTCCGAAAGTTTTCGCAGCCAAGGCCATCTGCAAGCGTTCGTCGTACTCGTGCACGTCGAGCCGGCCGTCCTGGGCAGCTATTCGTAGACGGTCACTGATGGCTTGCCGGTCGGAATCGGCCGCTCGCAAGTCCCGACGTTGCACCGCACTCTCCTCAAATCAGCAGGGCCTACACCTATTCTGCCACTACCGCGGTATCGGATAGAGCGCAGTTAATGCGCAATACGGCTTACTCCAAGGCCAGTTGCGATATAGCCGCTTCGCCGAGACGGCCAACGCCCCCATCGGGCGCGGTCAACACCCACAGACCGTCCCCGCACAACGCGATCGAATGCTCAACATGGGCCGCGATCGAACCATCGTCAGTCACGACGGTCCAGCCGTCGGATTCCTCGACCGTGTCGTCGCTGCCGAGCGTGATCATTGGCTCGATCGCCAAAGCCATACCGCGTTTCAACTTGACGCCCTTGCCGGCACGACCATAGTTCAGAATGTGCGGGTCCTGATGCATCTGGGTGCCGATACCGTGACCACCGAATCCAGTCACGATTCCGTATTCACGTGGAGCGTTTTCGACGCAGCGCTGGATCGCGTTAGACACGTCGCCGAGACGTTTCCCAGTACCGGCGGCGGCGATTCCCGCCCACATCGCGTCCTCGCACACCGAGGTCAAAGTCTGCAGCTCCGCGGAAACCTCACCGACGGGCAAAGTGATGGCCGCGTCGCCGTGCCAGCCATCCACGATCGCGCCCACGTCGATCGAGATCAGGTCGCCCTTCGCCAGGGACTGCCGTTTCGACGGAATCGCATGAACCACCTGGGCGTTCACCGAAGTGCAAATCGAGGCCGGATACGGCCCCATGCCGATGTCGTAGCCGAGGAACGACGGGACCCCGCCGCGCGAACGGATGACATCTTCAGCTATTTCATCCAACTCTTTGGTGTTGACGCCCGGGCGAACCGCCTCACGCATCGCCTCATGTACGGCCGCCACCACGAGCCCAGCTCGGCGCATCTTGACGAACTGTTCAGTTGTCTTGTACTCGATCACGTCTTGTCTGCCAAACATCCCGCGAACTACGCCTCGTATGACGACAAGATCGCCATCGCACGGGCGGTGACATCCTCGACCGGCCCGGTCGCGTCGAGACCAACCAGCTTTCCGGCCTTGCCGTAGAAACCGATCAACGGGGCGGTGTCGCGCGCGTAGACACGCAGGCGATTCGCGACCGTGTCCGGCTTGTCGTCGTCGCGCTGGTAGAGCTCGCTACCGCAGCGGTCGCACACGTCCTCGACCTGCGGCTGATCGAATTCGACATGCCAGATCTTGCCGCAACCACGGCACGTCCTACGGCCCGAGAGCCGGCGGATGACCTCGTCGTCGTCGACGACCAGCTCCAGTACCAGGTCCAGACCCGTGCCCATGTCAGCCAGGAGCTTGTCGAGCGCCTGTGCTTGCGGCACGGTCCTGGGGAACCCATCCAACAGAAAACCGTCGGCGGCGTCGGCTTCGCCGAGCCGATCACGCACCATGTTGATGGTTACTTCATCGGGGACCAGGTCGCCAGCATCCATGTACCGCTTCGCTTCGATCCCCAGCTCGGTACCGCCGGTGACGTTCGCGCGGAAGATGTCGCCAGTCGAAATCTTGGGCACCGACAGCTGCGTAGCCACGAACTCAGCCTGTGTGCCTTTACCGGCACCCGGTGGTCCGACCAATACCAGCCTCATACGCTGCCCCCTTTAGCGAAGGAATCCTTCGTAGTTCCGCTGCATCAGCTGGCTTTCGATCTGTTTAACGCTTTCCAGACCAACGCCCACCATGATCAGCACGGCCGCGCCGCCGAACGGGAACTGCTGGAACACTTGCGAACCACCGAACACAACAATCGCGATGTTGGGCAGGATCGAAATGATTGCCAAGTAAATCGAGCCGGGGAAAGTCAGGCGCGACAGGATCCGGTCCAGGTACTGCGCCGTCGGTTTACCTGGGCGCACGCCCGGGACGAAGCCGCCAGCCTTCTTCATGTTATCTGCGACATCGTTCGGGTTGAAGTTGATCGACACGTAGAAGTACGTGAAGAAGATGATCAACAGGAAGTACGCGATGATGTAGACCGGGTTACCGGGCTGCATGTACTCGTTGGTCCAGCGCACCCAGGCGGGCGGCTCCGAAGAGTTCTGGTAGAACTGCGAGATCAACATCGGGATGTACAGCAACGCGGAACCGAAGATCAGCGGAATAACGCCGGCCTGGTTGACCTTCAGCGGGATGTATGTCGACGTACCGCCGTACATGCGACGCCCGACCATACGTTTCGCATATTGGACCGGAATCCGCCGCTGCGACTGTTCAATGAAGACAACGAGCGCGATGATCACGATACCGATCGCGATAATGCCGCCGAACAGGAACCAGTTCTGCTCGGTCTGTTGGATCGCCCAGATCTGTCCCGGCATCTGTGCCGCGATCGAAGCGAAGATCAGCACAGACATACCGTTACCGACGCCGCGGTCGGTGATCAGCTCACCGAACCACATGATCACCGCGGTACCGGCGGTCATGACCGATACCACGACCGTCAAGGTCATCCACATCGGCACGCCAGCAGTCTCATTGCCGGCCGTGTCCGCAATAATGTCTTTACACACCGGCTTCGGGTTATCTCCGAACAACTGCCCGGAACGGGCCAAAGCGATGTAGCCGGAGGCCTGCAGCACAGCGAGCCCAAGAGTCAAGTAACGCGTGTATTGCGTGATCTTGGCTTGGCCGGCCGGGCCCTCCTTCTTCAACTGCTCCAGTCGCGGGATCACGACGGTCAACAGTTGCAAGATAATGCTCGCCGTAATGTACGGCATGATTCCGAGCGCGAACACCGAAAGCTGCAGCAGCGCGCCACCGGAGAACATGTTCAACAGTGTGAAAACGCCCGCGCCACCATCGGAGTCAGGCAGACACGCCTGAACATTCGCGTACGAAACGCCCGGGCTCGGGATCTGAGCACCAAACCGATACAGGCCCAGGATGAACAGAGTAAAGAGGATCTTCTTGCGCAGATCGGGCGTCCGAAATGCGCTGAAGAATGCGGTGAGCAACTCAGGTTCCTCCAGCAACTGTCGCCACCGGGGTCAGTGGCGATGGGCGTGAGCGGTCCGGGCTCAATACGAGCCGACTTGGGGACTTTAACAGCCCTACGTGGGTTTAGTCAGCACCCGGTGCCACCTTCTATAGATAAGCAGCGATATCGGGCGGTTTTGCGATGACAAGAGGGCCCACCGATCTGGCAGCGGGCCCTCATTGACTAGTTTTTCTTGCCTACAACGGCGGCGGAGCCACCGGCGGCAATGATCTTGTCCTTTGCAGAACCGGAAAATGCGTGAGCAGAGATCTCGAGTTTGATCGACAGGTCTCCGGAACCCAACACCTTCACGGGCTGGCCCTTGCGCACTGCACCGGCCTTCACCAGATCCTGCGGGCCGACAGTGCCGCCCTCAGGGAACAGCTTGCCCAGCTTGTCCAGGTTCACGACCTGGTACGGGACCTTGAACCGGTTTTTGAAGCCACGCAACTTCGGCAGCCGCATGTGCAACGGCACATGACCGCTTTCGAAGTATGCGGGTACGTTCTTGCGAGCGCGCGTACCTTTGGTGCCTCGCCCCGCGGTTTTACCCTTGGATGCTTCACCGCGGCCAACACGGGTCTTCGCCTTATTCGAACCCGGGGCCGGACGCAGGTGATGAAGTTTGATCGTCATCGTCTACTCGACCTCCTCAACCGCGACGAGATGAGTCACGGTTTTGATCATGCCGCGGATCTCCGGGCGGTCGTCCTTGACGACAACGTCGTTGATCCTTTTCAGGCCCAGCGACCGAAGTGTTTGGCGCTGGTTCGGCTTGACGCCGATTTTCGAACGCTTCTGAGTAACTTGCAAACGTGCCATGACGTGCAAACCCCCTTACGCGTCGACGCCGGCGCGAGCACGCAGCATGGCGGCAGGCGCGACGTCTTCGATCGGGAGGCCACGGCGCGCCGCAACCATCTCAGGCGACTCGAGCATCTTCAGCGCCGCAACCGTGGCGTGAACGATGTTGATCGCGTTACCGGAGCCGAGGCTCTTGCTGAGCACGTCCTGGATGCCTGCGCATTCCAGCACGGCGCGCACGGAACCACCGGCGATAACACCGGTACCGGCGCTGGCCGGCTTCAGCAGTACGACGCCGGCGGCGTCCTCGCCCAACACCGGGTGCGGGATGGTGCCGGCGATGCGGGGCACGGTGAAGAAGTTCTTCTTGCCTTCTTCCACACCCTTGGCGATGGCTGCAGGCACCTCTTTGGCCTTGCCGTATCCGACACCGACCTGGCCGTTGCCGTCTCCGACGACGACGAGAGCGGTGAAGCTGAAGCGACGACCACCCTTGACGACCTTGGCCACCCGGTTGATGCTGACGACTTTTTCAATGTGCGGTGTCTTGTCCGCGTCCTTGCCGCGGCCACCGTCACGGCGGTCCCGACGACGACCGTCGCCGCCCGAACCGCTCTGGCGCTTCTCAGCTGCCATGAGGCGTACCTTCCTATCTGTTTGCTATAACGCCGGCATATGCCGACTCGCTTCCCCTCCCGTAGAAGGGTGGTACGGGCGAAACCGCACCTGCATCGCCGATGAGAATTCGTCTTATCGGAAATTGCGTTCCCAAGTGCCTTGGGCGCCGCAGATGGGCGGCCACGAAATGGGCCGCCCATTCACGACGTGTTCTAGAACGACAGTCCGCCTTCGCGGGCCGCGTCCGCCAAGCAAGCGACGCGGCCGTGGTAGGCGCTACCGCCACGGTCGAAGACTACGGTCTCGACACCGGCGGCTTTCGCCCGCTCCGCGACGAGCTTGCCGACCGCGGTGGCGGCGGCTTTCTTGTCACCATCGTTATTGCGGATCGAGGCGTCCATCGACGAGGCCGACGCGAGCGTGTGGCCCTTATCGTCGTCGATGACCTGCGCAACGACATGCTTCAGGGAGCGGGTCACGACCAGGCGCGGACGCTGCGCGGTACCGTGCAGCGCCTTACGCACGCGGTAGTGACGACGACCCCGTGCGACCCGGCGGGCTTCGCTCGGGTTCGCAGACTTACGCCGTTTGGAAAGCGTGGCCGACATTTACTTACCTGCCTTCCCCGCCTTGCGACGGATCTGCTCTCCCACATACTTGACGCCCTTGCCCTTATAGGGCTCCGGCGGACGAAGCTTGCGGATGTTGGCGGCGATTTCGCCGACAACCTGCTTGTCTATGCCTTCGACGTGGAAGAGCGTCGGCTTTTCCACGGTGAAAGTGACGCCCTCCGGCGGCTCGATCACGACAGGGTGCGAGAAGCCGAGCGCGAACTCCAGGTTCGAGCCCTTCTGCTGCACGCGGTAACCGGTGCCGGCGATCTCAAGGCTCACCTTGTATCCGTCGCTGACGCCCTGAACCATGTTCGCGACCAGGGAACGGCACAGGCCGTGCATCGCGCGGGAACGACGTTCATCGTCCCCACGAACCAGTTCGAGCGTGCCGTCGTCGTGCTTCGTGATCGAGATCGGGTCGATCAGGGTCTGCTTGAGCTCGCCCTTGGGGCCCTTCACGGTCACGTCGCTGCCGGCGATCGAGACATCGACGCCGCTGGGAACGGGAATGACTTTGTGTCCGATACGAGACATGTTTTCTTACCTCCCTTACCAGACGTAGGCGAGGACTTCCCCGCCAACTCCACGTTTGCGGGCCTGACGATCAGTCAAAAGGCCCTGAGAGGTCGAAACGATCGCCACACCCAGGCCTCCCAGAACGCGAGGCAGTTCGGTCGACTTGGCATACACCCGAAGACCCGGCTTCGACACCCGGCGCACGCCCGCAAGGCTGCGCTCCCGGTTATCACCGAATTTCAGATCGATGACGAGACGCTTCGAAACTTCGCCTTCCGCAGGCTCGAGCGTCCGCCAGTTCGCGAGGTAACCCTCTTGCTTCAAAACTTCGGCGATGCTCGCCTTCAGTTTCGAATGCGGCATTTCGACGACCTCGTGGAAAGCCCGGTTGGCGTTCCGCAGGCGCGTCAACATGTCCGCGATCGGGTCGGTCATTGTCATTGCTTATGCATTACCCTTCTCGCCCCGGTTCCCGAGCGTGCTCGGGCCTGTGGCGAAAGATGGAATTAAAAAGGTGATCCGTTAAAGCGCCGCGCCGGACCCGAGTGGATTCGACGCGGCCGCCACAGATCTTTACCAGGAAGCTTTGGTGACGCCGGGAAGCTCGCCCCGGTGCGCCATCGAGCGGATGCACACACGGCACAGACCGAACTTGCGGTAAACCGCTTTCGGCCGCCCGCACTTCTGGCAACGGGTGTAGGCACGAGTCGAAAACTTCGGCTTCTGCTGTGCCTTGTGAATCAGCGCTTTCTTGGCCATCTCACTGCTCCTTAAATGGGAAGCCCAGCAGCTTAAGGAGAGCGCGGCCCTCCTCATCGGTCTTCGCGGAGGTCACGACCGTGATGTCCATACCGCGGACACGGTCGATCTTGTCCTGGTCGATCTCGTGGAACACCGACTGTTCGGTCAGACCGAACGTGTAGTTGCCGGCGCCGTCGAACTGACGGTCGGACAAGCCACGAAAGTCGCGAATACGCGGCAACGCGATCGACAACAGCCGGTCGAGGAATTCCCACATCCGGTCGTTGCGCAGGGTCACCTTCGCACCGATGGGCATGCCTTCGCGCAGTTTGAACTGGGCGATCGACTTGCGTGCCCGGCGCATTTGCGGCTTTTGACCGGTGATGGTCGCCAGGTCGCTCATTGCGCCGTTCATCAGCTTCGAGTCGCGAGCAGCGTCACCCATACCCATGTTCACGACGACCTTGTGAATCGTCGGGACCTGCATGGTGTTCGGGTACTTGAACTGCTCGCTCAGGGCGGATTTGATCTCGGAGCGGTAGCGCTCCTTGAGCCGCGGCGTCACTTTGGTTTCGGTCGCAGTCGCCATCACAGTTCCTTACCTGTACGCCGCGAGACCCGCACCTTCCGGCCGTCGTCATCGCGGTTGTAGCCAACCCGAGCGGGCTGGTTGTCCGCATCGAGCACCATCACGTTCGAAACGTGAATCGGCGCTTCTTGCGTCACGATTCCGCCCGTCTGCGATCCCCGATTGCTCTGACCGACCTTCGTGTGTTTCGTGATCCGGTTAACGCCTTCGACGAGGACACGGTCGTTCAGGGGGTAGGTCTCGATGACCTTGCCTTCTGAACCCTTGTCCTTGCCGGCGATGACCCGGACGCGGTCGTTCTTCTTGATCTTCATTAGTTACAACACCTCCGGCGCAAGGGAGATGATCTTCATGTACCGCTTGTCGCGCAGCTCGCGGCCCACCGGGCCGAAGATGCGGGTGCCGCGTGGTTCGCCATCGTCCTTGATCAGCACGGCAGCGTTCTCGTCGAACTTGATGTACGAACCGTCCGGCCGACGACGTTCCTTAGCGGCACGCACGACCACGGCCCTCACAATGTCGCCTTTTTTGATGTTGGCGCCGGGGATGGCCTCTTTAACGGCCCCTACGAAGGTGTCCCCAATGCCTGCATAACGCCGACCGGAGCCACCCAGCACCCGGACGCACAACACTTCACGTGCTCCGGTGTTGTCGGCGACTCGCAGCCGGGACTCCTGCTGAATCACGTCGCGATCTCCTTACTTGGCTTTCTCGAGGATCTCGACGATCCGCCAGCGTTTCGTCGCTGACAGCGGTCGGGTCTCCATGATCTGCACCCGGTCGCCGACACCGCAGTCGTTGCTTTCGTCGTGGACCTTGTACTTCTTCGTCCGACGCATGACCTTGCCGTAGAGCGGGTGCTTCACCCGGTCCTCGACCTCGACCACCGCGGTTTTGTCCATTTTGTCGCTGACGACAAGGCCTTCACGGACCTTGCGCGTCGTGGTGCGCACCTGCGCGCTCATGAGGCCACCTCCGTCGGCGCGGCGGACAGACCCAACTCGCGCTCACGCATGATCGTGTAGATCCGGGCGATGTCACGACGGACAGTCCTCAAACGACGATTGTTGTCGAGTTGACCTGTTGCCGACTGCACCCGAAGATTAAACAGTTCTTCTTTGCTTTCCCGAAGCCGCGTACGCAGTTCTTTATCGGAAAGTTCGCGCAGCTCGGGGGAATCGATACCCGCGGCCATCACATCTCACCCATTTCACGTGTCACAATCCGGCACTTCATCGGGAGCTTGTGAATCGCGCGACGCATCGCTTCCTTGGCAGTCGTCTCGTTAGGGAACGACAGCTCAAACATCACACGGCCCGGCTTGACGTTGGCGATCCACCATTCAGGCGAACCCTTACCGGATCCCATCCGCGTTTCAGCGGGCTTCTTCGTCAGTGCCTGGTCGGGGAAGATGTTGATCCACACCTTACCGCCACGCTTAATGTGACGAGTCATGGCAATACGGGCCGCCTCGATCTGGCGGTTGGTGACGTAGGCCGGCTCCAAAGCCTGGATACCGAATTCACCAAATGTCACCCGAGTGCCACCCTTCGCCCGGCCGCTACGGCTCGGCGAGTGTGGCTTACGGAAGCCCTTCGGAGGCTTACGTGGCATAAGCATTTTGCTCAGCCCTCCTGACCAGTTTTTTGGGTCGCACCGCTCGAAGCGGCGCGCCCGGCTTCGGTACCAGTACCAGTGGTTCCGGACGAACCTGAACGAACGCGGCCACGACCGCCACGGCCGCCACCTTCGCGACGACGCTGCACGTTCTCCTGCGGTTGACGCGACGCGCGCTGCTCGTCGAGGTGGATCCACACCTTCACGCCGATACGGCCGAAGGAGGTGCGGGCCTCAAACAGGCCGTAGTCGATGTTGGAACGCAGCGTGTGCAGCGGGACCTGACCCTCGAGGTAGAACTCGGAGCGGGACATCTCGGCACCACCGAGACGGCCGCTGCAAGCAACCTTGATTCCCTTGACGGTCGGGTTGCGCATCGCCGACTGGATCGACTTACGCATCGCGCGACGGAAGTTCACGCGGCTCGCGAGCTGCTCTGCGATGCCCTGCGCCACAAGCTGTGCGTTCGATTCGGGGTTCTTGACCTCGATGATGTTGAACTGCACCTGCTTGCCGGTCAGCTTCTCCAGCTTCCCGCGCAGACGCTCCGCCTCGGCGCCCTTACGACCAATCACGATCCCGGGACGGGCGGTGTGAATGTCGACGCGAACCCGGTCACGGGTGCGTTCGATATCCACCTCGGCGATGCCGGCACGCTCCATGCCCTTCGACATGAGGTTACGGATCTTGACGTCCTCGCCGACATACTCGGAGTAGCTCTTGTCGGCGTACCAACGCGAGGTCCAGCCAGCGCTAACGCCGAGCCGGTACCCGTGTGGGTGAATCTTTTGACCCATTACTCGGTCTCCTTCTCGGCGGTCTCAGTCTTGGCTTCCGCCTGCTCCGGTTTCTCCGCACGGCGCTTCGGACGACGCATCTTCGGCGTCGCCGACGAGGAGTCGCCCTGCACGCTTTCCAAGACCACCGTGATGTGACTCGTGCGCTTGCGAATCCGGTATGCGCGTCCGTGCGCCCGCGGGCGGTAACGCTTCATCGTCGGGCCTTCGTCCACGTACGCTTCGGCAACCAAAAGCGACTCACGATCGAGCTTTTCGTTGTTCTCAGCGTTCGCGATCGCCGACGCAACCACTTTGTACACCGGCTCACTGGCCGACTGCGGAGCGAACTGAAGCACCGTCAAGGCCTCACTCGCGGGCAGGCCACGAACGAGGTTGACGACACGGCGCGCCTTCATAGGCGAAACGCGTACGTACCGCGCCACCGCCCGCGCGCCCGGGGCCGCTACGGCCTCGATGCTTGCCATCGTTTGTCCTAACTTGCTGGATCATCCCCGACTACGGGGAGCACGGCTAACGCCGGCGGCTTTTACGGTCATCCTTGTCATGGCTGCGGAACGTGCGGGTGAGCGCGAACTCGCCCAGCTTGTGTCCAACCATGTTTTCCGAAATGAAAACCGGAACGTGTTTGCGGCCGTCGTGCACCGCGATCGTCAGGTTCAGCATGTCCGGAGTGATGGTCGAACGACGCGACCACGTCTTGATCACATTGCGGCTCTTCGTTTCGACCGCCTTGTCCACCTTCTTTTGAAGGTGGTCGTCGACGAAGGGGCCCTTTTTCAAACTGCGTGGCATATCGATTAACTCCGCTTCCGGTTGGCGTAACGGCGCCGGACGATCAACCGATCGCTTGGCTTGCTCTTATTACGTGTCCGACCTTCGGGACGACCCTGCGGGCTCACCGGGTGACGTCCACCAGAGGTCCGACCTTCACCACCACCATGTGGGTGGTCAACCGGGTTCATCACGACACCACGCACGTGGGGACGACGTCCCTTCCAGCGCGAACGGCCAGCCTTGCCCCAGTTGATGTTGATCTGTTCGGCGTTACCGACTTCACCGACGGTGGCGCGGCAACGGACCTCGACCAGCCGGATCTCGCCCGACGGCATGCGCAGGTGCGCGTGCTTGCCTTCGCGAGCCAGCAACTGGATCCCGGAACCGGCCGAACGTCCCAGCTTCGCGCCGCCACCCGGCCGCAGCTCGACCGCGTGAACGACGGTACCCACGGGGATGTTCCGCAGCGGGAGGTTGTTGCCGGGCTTGATGTCGGCGTTCGGGCCGTTCTCGACCTTCGCGCCCTGCTTCAGGCCCTTCGGGCACACGATGTAACGCTTCTCGCCGTCCACGTAGTGCAGCAGAGCGATACGCGAAGTCCGGTTCGGGTCGTACTCGATGTGGGCGACCTTGGCCGGAACGCCATCTTTGTCGGCGCGACGGAAGTCGATCACTCGGTAGGAGCGCTTGTGCCCTCCACCGCGGTGACGCGACGTGATCTTGCCGCGCGAGTTACGGCCGCCGGATTTGCTCAGCGGACGCATCAACGATTTCTCAGGAGTGTCGCGGGTGACCTCGACGAAGTCGGCGCCACTTGAACCACGACGGCCCGGAGTCGTTGGCTTATGTTTACGGATACTCATAGTTCCTATCCCGTCTCGCGGCCGCTACGCGACCGTGCCGCCGAAGATTTCGCTCAGCCGGGACGCGTCGCCGTCTACCGTCACGATCGCGTGCTTGACGTCCTTGCGCTTGCCCCATCCCTGGCGGGTGCGACGGCGCTTGCCCGCCCGGTTCAGCGTGTTGACGCTTGCCACCGTGACATCAAAGATCTGCTGCACGGCAATTTTGATATGCGTCTTGTTCGCGTCCGGGTGGACCTCGAAGGTGTACTTGTTGTACTCGAGAAGGCCGTAGCTCTTCTCCGAGATGACCGGCTTGATGATCACATCGCGCGGGTCAGGAATGCTCACAGTGCTCACGCCGTAGCCTCCACTGCCTCATTGGCTTTATTGCCGCTGACGAACGCGTCGTAGGCGGCCTTGCTGAACACCAACGCGTCGTTGATCAAGACGTCGTGCGTGTTGAGCTGGTCCGGGCGCAGCAAGTGGACGGCCTGCTCGTTGCGAAGGCTGCGCCATGCCACGTTCTCGTCGCCAGTCAATACGACCAGCACCCGGCGCTGCTCCGTCGTGTTGCGGAGAGCGCTGAGGGCCGTTTTGGTCTTCGGCGTGTCGCCATCGATCAGCTCAGTGATGATGTGCACGACCTTGTTGGCGGCCCGGTCCGACAAGGCGCTACGCAGGGCGGCGGCCTTCATCTTCTTCGGGGTCCGCTGCGTGTAGTCGCGCGGCTGCGGGCCGTGGACAACGCCACCACCGGCGTACTGCGGCGCGCGGATCGAACCCTGACGGGCGCGACCCGTTCCCTTCTGGCGGTAAGGCTTCTTGCCACCACCGGCAACCTGGCTACGCGTCTTGGTCGCGTGCGTCCCCTGACGTGCCGCGGCCAACTGAGCGTTGACGACCTGGTGCATCAGGGGGATGTTCACCGGGCAGTCGAATATCTCGGCCGGCAGTGTGACGGAGCTCGTCTTCTTCCCGGCTGCGTCGGTAACCGATACCTCGAGGCTCATGCGGCACCGCCCTTCTGTGCTTTGGCTTTCACACCATTGCGCACGAGCACCAGGCTGCCGGTGGCTCCCGGAACTGCGCCTTTGATGAGAAGCAAGTTGTTGTCCGCATCGACCGAGTGCACAGTCAGGTTCTGCGTGGTCTGACGCACGCCACCCATCCGGCCGGCCATACGCATGCCTTTGAAGACACGTCCAGGGGTGGCGCAGCCACCGATGGAGCCGGGTGAACGGTGCTTGCGGTGCACACCGTGACCGGCGCCGAGCCCGGAAAAGCCGTGTCGCTTCATGACACCGGCGTAGCCCTTGCCTTTGGTCTTGCCGGTGACATCGACGACGCTGCCGCTCTCGAACCGGTCGACGGTGATCTCGTCACCGATGCCGTACTCGGACGCGTCGGTCGTGCGCAGCTCGACCGTGTGGCGACGTGGGGCCACATCGGCTTTCGCGAAGTGACCGCTCAGCGGCTTATTCACTTTCCGCGGGTCGATTTGACCGAACGCGAGCTGCACCGCCGAGTAGCCGTCGGTGTCCGCGGTGCGGACCTGCGTCACGACGCAAGGTCCTGCTTGTACCACGGTCACCGGGACAACGCGGTTGTTTTCGTCCCAGACCTGGGTCATACCGAGTTTGGTACCCAGGATCCCGTTGACTTGCCTGTCCATTTCGTGGAATCCCTACAGCTTGATCTCGATGTCGACACCGGCCGGCAGGTCGAGCCGCATGAGCGAATCCACCGTTTTGGGCGTCGGGTCGAGGATGTCGATGAGGCGCTTGTGTGTGCGCATCTCGAAGTGCTCGCGCGAGTCCTTGTACTTGTGTGGTGACCGGATCACGCAAAAACGGTTGAGTTCAGTCGGCAACGGCACTGGCCCCGCAATGTTGGCGCCGGTACGGTTTACCGTCTCGACGATCTTGCGGGCCGAGGAGTCCACGACTTCGTGGTCATAGGCCTTAAGCCGAATGCGGATCTTCTGTCCCGCCATGGTTCCTTCTACTCTCAATCCCACTGATTGTCGGGCGCTTTCTCCGCGCCCCGCTGTCGGGCGTGTCGCGAACTTTGGCCAGCCCCGTCCCACGGAAATATGGGAAGGATTGGCTCTATCGCCGATCGCCCGCCTATACACCACTCAAGTGTGTGGCTGGGCGCGGGTGGGAAGTCATGCGTGCCCTAAGGACACAGCGCTGACCGACCCCCACATACGCAACCTGTTCATTATGCCGTACCGCTCGCGCCCCTTTAACGCGGGGGCGGTGGTACTAATTCGAACCAATTTGTTCAGGTAAGAGCGGCAGCCCGCAAGTGCGGGCTGCCGCTTCAAAACCATCTTTACTTGACGACCTTGGTGACTCGGCCGGAACCAACGGTGCGGCCACCTTCGCGGATCGCGAAGAGCAGGCCCTCTTCCATGGCGACCGGCTGAATCAGCTCAACCGACATGGAGGTGTTGTCTCCAGGCATAACCATGTCGGTGCCCTCGGGGAGGGTCACGACACCGGTCACGTCAGTCGTACGGAAGTAGAACTGAGGACGGTAGTTGTTGAAGAACGGGGTGTGCCGTCCTCCCTCGTCCTTGCTCAGGACGTAAACCTGGCCCTCGAACTCCGTGTGCGGAGTCGTGGTGCCCGGCTTGATGACAACCTGTCCACGCTCGACCTCTTCGCGCTTGGTACCACGCAGCAGCAGGCCGACGTTCTCTCCTGCACGCGCGTCGTCCAGGGTCTTGCGGAACATCTCGATCGCGGTGACCTTGGTCGAGAGGCCCTTCTCCTTGATGCCGACGATGTCGACCTCTTCGTTCGGGAGAAGCACACCGCGCTCGACACGGCCGGTGACAACGGTGCCGCGGCCGGTGATGGTGAACACGTCTTCGACCGGCATGAGGAACGGCTTGTCCATCTCACGCTCGGGGTCGGGAACGCTCTCGTCGACGGCGGTCATGAGCTCGAGAATCTTCTCGGCCCAGGCTTCGTCGCCCTCGAGCGCCTTCAGCGCCGAGACCTTGACGACCGGGAGGTCGTCGCCCGGGAACTCGTTCTCGGACAGAAGTTCACGGACTTCCATCTCGACCAGTTCGATGATCTCGTCGTCGTCGACCATGTCCGACTTGTTCAAAGCGACAACGATGTACGGCACGCCGACCTGGCGGGCCAGCAGAACGTGCTCACGGGTCTGCGGCATCGGGCCGTCCGTGGCCGAAACGACCAGGATGGCACCGTCCATCTGCGCAGCACCGGTG
>DXIM01000188.1 GCA_019112895.1 Candidatus Stackebrandtia faecavium | reverse complement strand
GCCACCGTATTGTCGGTGGATCCCGACGAACCGGCTGTCGCGCAGGTTGTCAGCGCACACGTCGACTCCGATGGCGACACTGTGGGTCTGGTGAGGGTGTTCGCAGGCACCATCGCCGACGGAGCGACGGTACGTTTCAGCCGCCCCGACGGCTCGCACACCGATGGACGCATAACACAACTGCGCACGCCGTCCGGCTCACCGTTGTCACACTGCGGCGCCGGCGACATGTGCACGATCGTATCGCCGGATCTTCGCCCGGCAGACACCATCTCGGATCCCGAAGCGGCCGTACGACTCGCCCGATGGACGGTGCCTCAGCCTCAGTTCCCGGTCGCGGTGACAAACGACCCTGCCACGCGCTGGGCGCTGTCGCGGCACGTGTCCGCAGACCCTTGCGCCCGGCTTGAGGAAGACCGCGATACCGGACAACTGCTCCTATGGGGCCTCGGCGAGGTGCACGCCGAGGCGGTCGTGGCGCGTGCTGCAGCGCACGGGACCGTGATCGAGATGCACGAGCCCGCATCGCCGCGGCGCGAGACCTTCACCGAGGTCGCGCACGGCACCGGCAGGTATCGCAGCGGCGTCGACGCGATCGAATGCGCGGTCGTGTTTGCACCCCGGATGGCCGGCGAAGGGATCAAGATCAGTGACGCCGCCGACAACGTTTCCCCGCACATGGATCGCATGCGGGCCGCGTTGCGTGCGGCACTATCGCGCGGCGTAGCCGACACCAACCCCATCACCGACGTGCATGTACATGTCGAAGCGATCACGGTGGAAGGTGAACCGCATGGTGCCGAACCGTTCGAGTCCGCCGCGCACCACGCGCTATCCGACGCGGCGACAGGAGCCTCCATTGCCGTGCTCGACCCGATCGACACCGCAACGATCACGGTGCCGAACGAATATGCGCGCCCCGTCCTGGACGACATGAAAACACAGGACGGGCACGTGCGCGACAGCACGGACAACGGCGACGGGCTCACCACGATCACCGTCGACCTCGCCGCGGCGAAACTGACGGCATATGCGCCGAAGTTGCGCAGCCTGACAGCCGGATCCGGCCGTTTTTACCGCGAATTCGGCCGGTACGCACCGGCCGCTATACCTGACGGCGAGGTGTGAATCCGTGGACTTAGTCCACCGTGTCCCACGCGTCGGCCAGCATCGTGCGTGTACTACCCAAAACTTCGGGAAGGACACGCGTGCGGCCGATCGTCGGCATGAAGTTCGCGTCGCCGCCCCAACGCGGTACCAGATGTTGGTGCAGGTGACCGGCGATACCGGCTCCCGCGACGGCGCCCTGGTTCATGCCGATGTTGAAGCCGTGCGCTGAACTGACGCGGCGGATCACCCTCATGGCGCGTTGCGTGAAAGCACCGACCTCAGCCACCTCTTCGGCGTCAAGATCGGTGTAGTCCGCGACGTGCCGGTAAGGGCAGACCATCAGATGCCCCGCGTTGTACGGGTACAGGTTCAACACCGCGAAAACGCTCACCCCACGGGCAACGATCAGGCCCTCTTCGTCGCTGAGTTTCGGCATTTCACAAAAAGGGCAGCCCACCGGGTCGTCGTCGGTGCTGGTGGGTTTTCCTTCGCCCTGGATATACGCCATGCGATGGGGGGTCCACAGGCGTTCGAGGTGGTCCGGGGTGCCGACACCAGGCTGGGGAGGTTGTATCGCGTCACTCACAATCATGATCCTATTCCGTCAGCGGCAACACCTGCATTGCGCATCATCGGGCCCGGGTCCAATGATGCGTGGGAGCACCGTCAGGACGCGAAGTATTCGACGACGGCGTCGGTGTGCGTATCGAACACCAGTTCCTCGGGCCCGGCCAACAAGAGCCACCCATCGCTTTCCTCGGTCGGACGCGAAGGAGGCAGGTCGGCACGCGACACTGCTGGCAGGAGCCCGAACAGCTGGATCGTGCCACCGCCGTTACCCACGCAGAACAATGTGACGTCCGTAGCCTCCTGCACGATCCCGGTCTCTTCACGAAGCTCCCGCACGACCGCGTCCTGCCAGGTCTCGCCGATCTCGATGTAGCCGCCCGGCAACGCGCGCTTCCCGTAGCCGGGCGCGATGGTACGTCGCACGATCACCAGGGCATTCGTCCCGTCGTCGTCGACAACGGGAAGCAGCGCGACCCCAACGGGCAGCGGGTTGGCCCATGTCGTTTCGTGGCATCGGGGGCAATGCCGGGGCCACGACTGCTGACCGTCATAGGAGGCGCCACAAAAAGCGCAGTGCGTCACGCTACGACCGAGGGTGTACATAAATGCGGGTCCGTCACAGCTTTCATGCAGCCGCCGAGGCGGGATCGTTGGGCGACAATCCTACTGCCCCGGCAGCGAATCCGTCATCCCGACGAAACCCACTCGGCGGCTGCGGAAACTCACTGCGCCGACGGACCACTGTTCGTACGAGACCGCACCACGTCGGTGATGTGCGAAACGGCCTCCTCGAGCGGCACGCCATTGCGCTGCGAACCGTCGCGGTAGCGGAACGATACGGTCGAAGCTTCCTGATCCTGGTCACCCACCAGCACCATGAACGGCACCTTCTGCAGCTGTGCGTTGCGCACCTTTTTCTGCATGCGTTCGTCGGAGCTGTCGACTTCACCGCGAATACCTTCGGCACGAAGCCGGGCGAAGAACTCCTCCAGGTACGGCACATTCTCGTCACGGATTGGGATGCCCACTGCCTGTACCGGCGCGAGCCAAGCCGGGAACGCACCAGCGTAATGCTCGGTCAGCACGCCGAAGAAGCGCTCGAGCGATCCGAACAATGCGCGGTGGATCATCACCGGTTGCTGCCGGGATCCGTCGCTGGCAACATATTCGAGACCGAAACGGGCGGGCTGGTTGAAGTCGATCTGGATGGTCGACATCTGCCAGCTGCGGCCGATCGCGTCCTTGGCCTGGACGGAAATCTTGGGGCCGTAGAAGGCGGCCCCGCCGGGGTCCGGCACCAGGTCCAGGCCGGATTCCTCGGCGGCCTCACGCAGGGCCGCGGTGGCGACCTGCCACTGTGAATCCTCTCCCATGAACTTGGGCGAGTCGTCCTTCGTCGACAGTTCGAGATAGAAATCGTCGAGTCCGTAGTCGCGCAACAGTTCCAGGACGAAGTTCAGCAGGTTCTTGAGCTCATCACCCATCTGCTCCTTCGCGCAGTAGATGTGCGCGTCGTCTTGAGTCATACCGCGCACACGGGTCAAACCGTGCACCACGCCGGACTTCTCGTACCGGTAGACACTGCCGAATTCGGACAGACGCAGCGGCAGGTCACGGTACGACCGCCCTCGGGAGCGGTATATCAGGTTGTGCATCGGGCAGTTCATACCCTTGACGTAGTACTCGGCGCCCTCCATCTCCATGGGAGGGAACATCGATTCGCGGTAGTACGGCAGGTGACCGGAGGTCTCGAACAGTTTCGCCTTCGCAAGATGCGGAGTGTTGACGATCTCGTAGTTGGCGGACGCCTGACGCTGTCTCAGGTACGACTCCATTTCCTGCCGCACGATCGCGCCCTTGGGATGGAACACCGGGAGGCCGGAGCCGAGTTCTTCGGGGAAGCTGAACAGGTCGAGTTGCGCACCCAGCTTGCGGTGGTCACGCTTGGCCGCTTCCTCTAGCAGCCGCAGGTGTTCTTTCTGGGCGTCCTTCGACGGCCAGGCGGTGCCGTAGATGCGCTGGAGCTGGGGATTCTTTTCCGAACCCATCCAGTATGCCGCCGCGCTGCGCATGAGTTTGAACGCGGGAATGTGTTTCGTCGAGGGCAGGTGCGGGCCGCGGCACAAATCCGACCACACGGTCTCGTCGCTTTTCGCATCGACGTTGTCGTAGATCGTCAGGTCACCGCCGGAACCGACCTCCATTACTTCGTCGGCGTCGACGTCGTCGCTGGATTTGAGGTCCACCAGCAGAAGTTTGAAGGGCTCCGCGGACAGTTCGCGGCGGGCTTCCTCTTTGGAGGAGAAGTCGCGACGCGCGAACCGTTGCCCGGATTTGACGATCTGCTGCATGCGCTTTTCGATCTGCTTGAGATCCTCGGGCTGGAACGGTTCGTCCACATCGAAGTCGTAGT
>DXIM01000187.1 GCA_019112895.1 Candidatus Stackebrandtia faecavium | reverse complement strand
GAAACCGAGGAAACAACCTACGAAGCCGGAAACGATGGGCGACACCGCCGCAGCCGGCACCGCCGCGGCATTCAAAACTTCGGGCAGTGACGTTCCGGCACGTCACAGGCTTGAAACAAAAAGAACGCCCTCGGGTTGATTGAAAACCAACCCGAGGGCATTACCCCCAAAAGAAAGGAACAACGTTCCTATCAGCACCAAGTATATCTCACCGTACCTTCGCGGTAACACCGAGTGTACCTGAGTGTTGTCCCAGGTGGCGAGCGTTTTTCGTCTCGAATCAACGTCTTTTTGGTGACAGCGAGACCACCACGCCCACCAAACCGCCGAGCGTGCACGCGCTGGCGAAAATGATGCCGAGCGTTGACCAGGACATCGGCACCCACGAGTTCACCAGCCCCACCACGCCCAAAGTGATGCACAACAGGCCCGTGAGCAGGGAAACGAAACTCACCTGACGTTTAGCCACGGACGACCTCCAAAGAACCAAAGCCCGCGAATGCGTCGATCGCGACCTCGCCGGAACCTTCCACGCCCTGCGAGACGATGTAATTGCCGTCCTCCCACACGCCGTCTTCGACCTGCACGTCCGCCGCGACCTGTTCGCGCGAATGCACGACGACGGTCACGTCCTCCGGTACCTGCACGAGCATCGCGCCGCCCCTGATGTAGGCGTCGAAACCGACATTGTTCTCGGAATCCATCGGCACCTCCCGCAGATCCATCTCGACCGAGGACAGGTTCGCCTCCACCACGGACGCGACGTCCTCCACCGAGCTCGGGTTCACGTAGCGCGTGCCGAGCGGAAAACCGGTCACGCCCGCGCCCGCGACCGCGATGTTCGCGGTCATGATCGCGGCCAAGAACACGGCCGCCACATACAGCGACGCCGAACGCCCGGCCCAGGTGCCGATCACGAGACCACACCCGCACAGCACCAACGCAACCCCGACGAACGCACCGAACGGCACCGTCGGTCCCGCTAGCGACACGATGGCCATGATCGACATCGCGATCACGATCAAGCTGAACGTGACCGCGGCCAGCGCCGACGTACGTCGGCGCTGCTGGTGCGGGGAGCCCGCGTTGCGACCTTTCCTCTTGTTCTCCTGTTGACTCGGGGTCGTCGAAGCGGGGCGGTCCCGGTCGCGCTTATCGCGTTTCGACGCCTTGGATTTCTTTGATTTGACCTTCTTCGATCCCGGTGATTCGGGTACGGCGACCGGCTGAAGTTCTTCGGTGGTGCGCCACGGATCGCCGAAGGGCACGGCGGCAGGTGCGTCGGCGGCGGTCGGGGCGTAGGAAGGTGTGTCGGCGGCGGATGGTTCGGCGGTTGACGCGTTGGCGGTAGGTGCCTCGGCGTCTGGCGGCGCGACCGGGACTCCGGTGTACGTCTCGACTTGGTCTTCGGGGTACGGCTCGACCGAGTCTTCGGGGTACGGCGTGGTCGTCGATCCATCCCACATGGACGGCGAGGCCGGTTCCTGACGGGTTGTACCGGCCGGCATGTCCGTAACTTCTGCGTCAGGGTCGCCCGTGCTGCCCGGGTGTGGGTGACCCGGCAAACCCGGCATGTTCGTAACTTCTGCGGTGGGGTCGGTCGGCCCTTCGGGCAAGTCAGTAACTTGTGGGCCGGGATTAGCTGTCCCCTCAGGCAAGTCAGTAACTTGTGCCTCTTGTTCGCCCGTGCTGTCCGAGTGCGGCTGGCTAGCCATGTCCGTAACATGCGGGATCCGCGCCGTCACGGTCCCCGAGCCCGGCCCGGACGCCGCAGGGTAGGCGACCGTCGGCATCGTCGCCGTGTCAAAACGCGCAAGGTCCGCGTCCTCCGACAGCGAACTCGTCCGGTCACCGAACGGGCTCTGCGACGGGCCCTGCGACGCACCCGGCGCTGGCCTCGCCCCAGGCCCTGCCGACCCAGGCCCCTCCCCGGGCCCCGGCACTGCGGACGGCGTGAAATTCGCGGTCCCCTGATGGTGAGCCAACGCGAACAGGCAGCCGCCAATCGCGCAGAAAACCAGCCACGACCACATGTCCGTCATGATCAAAACCATGCCCATGACCAGGACACCGATGACCCCAAGAATCACGCGTTTCGTTTGTGTCGATTGACGCGACGGAATAAACAGCCAACACAACACATACAACGCCACACCGACGCCGTTGGACAACACGAAAACCGAGAAGATGACGCGCCACAGCAGCGGCGAGAATCCACTGACCCGCGCCAGACAGGCGCACACGCCCGCGATCTTGCGGTCATACGGCGTGCGCACCAGACCCCTGGACGCGAAAAATCCGCCGTCGACCCCAGCATCCGGTGGCGTGTGTGTCGAACTCATTCCCCGATCCTGTCAACAGTGCACGCGGAATCACACCGGGGCGATCCCTGAAATAACCCTGAACCCGAAATATGCGGGACCGTTCAGGGGCGCCGAATATAGCCGCGGCCCCTGCCGTCATGTGACGATTTAAGCGTCTCAACCTCCACAGCCGAACGGCGCCGACCGCGTCGCCGGCGCACTCTCGACAGGAGCGACGTCATCAACACTCAAGGCACCGCGATCGGCCCCAAGCGGCCGCCGCTGATCCGTCAGCAGGCGGGCCGTTTGCTGACGGGCGTGGCGTGTGGAGTCGCCGAGCATCTTCAAGTCAAGCCCGTGTATCTGCGGGTCGCGTTCGTCGTGTTGGCGATGCCGGTGTTCGCAGGGGTCGGGGTGCTGCTGTACGTGGCTCTGTGGGCCGTGCTGCCCAGCGAACGCGGCGAACGTCCGTGGCGGGACAGGCGGCAATGGCCGATCTTCCTGATGCTCGGTATCGGTCTACTCGCGTTCTCGGCGATCATCGGCCTCGACGGCAAAGGCATGCTGTTCGGCTGGGTGGCGGCGGTCGTTGCCTTGGGCGCTGGCGTCATCTGGCACCAGATCAAACCGGACGCCGACTGGATCGACTCGTTCTTCGGCAGCAACGGACGCAGCTACGCCATCGTGCGGCTCATCATCGGCGGGGTCCTCGTCGTCATCGGGGTCATCGGGATGCTCGCGATCTTCGTGGGCCTGTCCGGTGAAGGCGCGGCCGAAGTCGCCAACTCGATCGCGTTCACCCTCATCGCGCTGGCGGGTTCCGCGATGGTGTTCGGTCCGCTCGCTTGGAGGACGATCCTGCAGCTGCGCGAGGAGCGCGAAGCGCGCGTGCGTCAACAAGAACGCGCCGACGTCGCCGCCATGGTGCATGACCAAGTCCTGCACACGCTGGCCCTCATCCAGCGCCGCAGCACCGATGCCCGGGAAGTGACGCGGTTGGCGCGGGGGCAGGAACGGTCGCTGCGCAACTGGCTGTACAAGCCGCAGGCCACGGCCGCAGAGAAACTGCAGGCGGCCGTCGAAGAGGCTGCCGCGGAAGTGGAAGACTCGTTCGCGGTGACCGTCGACAGTGTCGTCGTTGGCGACTGCGATATGGATTCGCAGGTCGCGGCCCTCGTGGCGGCGAGCCGCGAAGCGATGGTGAACGCGGCCAAACACGCCGGCGTCGAAACGATCTCGCTGTATGCGGAGGTCGAACCGCAGCTGTTGAGCGTGTTCGTGCGGGACCGAGGCACCGGTTTCGATCCAGAAGATATAGACGCCGATCGTCACGGCGTCCGCGGATCCATAGTGGAACGCATGCGGCGCCACGGGGGCACGGCGGAGGTGCTCAGTACGGTCGGGGAAGGTACAGAGGTGCGGCTGAGTCTGCCCCGCACGGAGTCGAGCACGTCGGCGTCACACAACATTGAGGAGACGAAGAAATGACCGATCCGGACACGCAGCGCCTGCGGGTGTTCCTCGTTGACGACCACGCGATGTTTCGGGCCGGCGTGCGCAGCGAACTCGGTGGCGCGGTCGACGTCGTCGGTGAAGCCGGCAGCGTCACACAAGCGGTAGCCGACATACGCAGTCTCGCCCCCGACGTCGTGCTCCTGGATGTGCACATGCCCGACGGGGGCGGCCGGGCAGTGATCGAAAAGGCCCGGCAACACGGTTGCGACACCAAATTCCTGGCCCTGTCAGTGTCGGACGCGGCCGAAGACGTCATCGGGTTGATCCGCGCGGGCGCGCGCGGCTACGTCACGAAAACGATTGCCGCCGACGAGCTAGTGGCCGCAATCTCGCGGGTGGCTGAAGGCGACGCCGTGTTCTCGCCGCGCCTGGCCGGCTTCGTCCTGGACGCGTTCGCGTCCAACGTTTCCCAGCCGGACAGCAACCCGGAACTGGATCACCTCACTCAGCGCGAACGCGAAGTCTTGAGGTTGTTGGCGCGCGGCTACGCCTATAAGGAGATCGCCAAGGAACTGTTCATCTCAATCAAGACCGTCGAGACTCACGTCTCGAACGTGTTGCGTAAATTGCAGATGTCGAACCGGTACGAGTTGTCGCGTTGGGCCGCCGAACGACGCATCGTCTGATCCGTTGTCACGCCCGGTATCGCGCTTCTACCTCACTGTTTCCGTGCCGTGTCGTCAAAATGACGTGCACGAATTTTCACATATTGGACATTGTCTAGTTTTCGCCTCTTTGGCCTCAACTGCAACCAGAGCCCATCCGCTAACGTGTGCATTCGGAAACAGTTTCCTACCCCATAGTTCCCTCGGGAGGGACACTCAATGAAAAAAACCTGGATGCGGGCGGGCGTTGCCGCAGCGGCCGTCGGCGCACTAGGCATCGGCATGGTGGGTACCGCCAGCGCCGATGAGCCCGAAGCCCCAAACCCGACTCGCGGTGAAGTTGTCACCGAATCGGGCTGGACCGTCCACGGAGCGGAAGGAAGCTCAGTGGACAAGGTGCGGGCCTCGCACATTTGGTTGCAGCCCGAAGAAGGCGGCGACCCGCTCGAGACCTACTGCATCGACATTCACACCCAGCTCAAGCCGCAGTACACCTACGAGGAATCCACCTGGGACGACTCCGGTGTCGCGAACCTGGAACTGGTCCAGTGGGTGCTGCACAACGGTTACCCGAGCATGTCGGGAGCCGACCTGGCTGAAGCGGCCGGCGCTGACGTGGAAGGCCTCGGCGACGAGACCCTCGACGACATCGCCTACACCGCTACGCAGACCGCAGTGTGGACCCTGACCGACGAGTTCAAGCTGTCGGAAAAGGACGCCACCGAGGCTGACGAGAACGTTGACAAAGCCGTCCTGGCCGTCAACAACTACCTCGTCGACAACGCCGAGAAGATGCCGGAGCCTTCGACCGAAATCACGATCGACGGCCCCGAAGTCATCAACACCGCGGAAAAGGCCGGCCCGTTCACCGTTAACACTCCGGGCGGCGAAGCTGCCGTGGAGATCAAGGGCGGCAAGATCGTCGACGAGAACGACGAAGAACTGGAAACCGTCGCTGACGGTGGCGAGTTCTGGATCATTCCGGACGACGACGCGGCTGAGATCACCGTGGACGCCAAGAGCCAGGTCGCGCAGCCGACCGGTTCCGTGTTCATGGCGATCGAAGGCAACAACGAGCCGCACGCCACCAAAGAGAGCAAGCTGTCGAAGGCCGAGTCGCAACGCCTGATCCTGGCCGCATCCCTCGAGGGTGAAGTCGAGGTCACGCAGACCTACAAGACGGAAACCGAAGACACGCTGCCGGTGACCGGTATGTCGCTGACCAACTCGCTCATGGTGGGCGCTGGTCTGCTGCTGGCTGGTGCTGCCGCGCTGGTTATCTTCAAGCGTCGTCGCGTGGCCGCCACCTGGGGTGACGCCGCGTAACACGTGCAGATAGCTTGCACGCAAGCTGATGCAAAAAGGACGACACCCGCTCAGCGGGTGTCGTCCTTTTACGTGGGTGCTGCGTCCGATCCGTTGCCGTGAAATGGGAACCTAAATTCCAGCTAAACAGTCGCGGGCGAATACGTTCCTTATCGGGCGAAAGACGCAAATGGGTGGCGGCCGTCGAAGTACTTTGGCGCGGTAACCAGGAATGAAGTGAAGGGAACTGTCGCGATGAAGACATCGTGGACGCGCGCCGCCATCGCTACCGCAGCTGTCGCCGCCGTCACCGCAGGCCTTGTCGGAGCTGCCGCCGCGCAGCCGAACCCGGACGCCGCCGCACAGGATAATCCGGTGTTCGAAAACCCGAACCCGTCGCGGCAGTCTCTGTTCATGGAGGCGCTGTCGTCGGTCAACGGCACAGTCGACGGCGAAAAGGGCCAATGGGACGTCGCGAACAGCGTCTTGAGCCCCGAGGAAGGCTCCGGTGGCGACGAGGCCATGGGCTACAGCATCGACATGGACACCGAGTATTTCCCCGACATGGTTTACGAGGAGCGTTACTGGAAAGACGTCTCCGTCGACAACCTGGAATACATTCAATGGCTCATGCTGAACGGATACCCCAGCGTGGAAGCCGACACGCTCGCCGAAGAAGCCGGAGTCAACGGTGCGCTCGACGACGAGCAGGAAAAAGACGCCGCGGCGATCGCGACCCAGTCGGCCGTGTGGAACTACGCGCACGAATTCGACCTCGACCGGAGCGAACCGACCCCGCACGACGAGACATACAACGACGTAGTGCTCGGCATCTACGACCACATGCTCGAAAACGCCGGGAAGGAACACCAGCCGTGGCACGGCATCGAGATCACCGGCCCTGACATCGTGAAACCGGAAGACCCGTTCCGGCTGGACACTTTCCCCGACGCCACGACAGTGACCGTCGATGTGGTCGGTGGCGAGGCCGTGAACGGCGACGGCGACGAGATCGCGCGCGTCGACAGCGGAGAAGAGTTCTACGTGAATCCGGATGAGGACGCCGACGAGGTCGTCATCGAAACCTACGCCGAAGGCGTCATGCCGGTCGGGAAACTGTACGAACTCGACGGAGAAGACGGGCCGGAGCTGATGATCCTGGCTCAACCGATCGAGGAACGCGTCTTCGCCAACTACCGCTACGACATGAGCTGAATCGTGGCAGTGGTCCGCCTCTTTCTGCGGCCACGGAATGTCGACCGGTCCGCCTCGGGGCAGCGTGTTTCGCGCTCGCGCCGTGGCGGACCGCTTATTGCCCCACCGACCGAGGCCATGTGTGAACCGAACCGACGGCCGCCCCCGCTCCCGATGCGTCCGCCGAGGAAACGAGACGTGCGCGCGGCTCCGCGCGACAACGTCGAACGGTCCGCGGTTGCGGGATCAGGAGTGCGCACCATGCGGCCGGCCCCGCACGCGGGCCGGTCCGCGTGCGGGGCGCCGAAGCTTTCGCGAATCAACACTGGTATTCGCGCACGGCACGTGGCATACTTGCCCCCGTGAACAGCAACAAGCGATTTTATGGCTACTACGGCACCGGATGTCCGGGCCGTAGGTCGCGCTGAGCTGCCACAGACCTACCGCCTCGGGCATCAAGCCCGAGGCCTTTTTTGTGCTCGGGCTGATCCATCACCGAAGAAGCCACGAACGGAGCACACAATGACCACCGAAACGACCATCGAACCCACACCGGCCGGCGACCTGACCGAACTGCGCGATCGGATCAACACCATCGACGACGCGATCATCGAACTGTGGCGGGAACGCTCACAGGTGTCGAAACAGGTCGGGAAAATGCGGATGGACGCCGGTGGCACCCGACTCGCGTTGGAACGCGAACGCCAAATCTGCGAACGGTTCAGCACCGCCCTCGGCGAAGACGGCACCGCGCTGGCGATGCTGCTGCTACGGGCCGGTCGCGGCAAGCTGTAGGCACTGCGACGACGGCGCTTTCCGGCGCTGTCGTAAGGCTGGCTTAGACTCGAGGGAAGTCGAGCTGGACGCGCCGCGCGCCTCGCGAAAAAAGGGGCGGCGTGCCGAGCCGCGTCGGACCCGGCGGGGGTCGTGTCTCGACAGTCATAGCAGTCTCGCGCATGGACCAGGCAGGTAATGGATTCGCTGTTCGATAGCTCCCCGATGACGGCCACGGCAGGGCATGAGTCCGGTACGGGGGCGCCCGATCGCGCGGCCGAACTTCTCGAAGGCCTCAACGAGCAGCAACGCGAAGCCGTGCTGCACGACGGTCCGCCGTTGCTGATCGTCGCCGGCGCGGGGTCTGGTAAGACGCGCGTCCTCACGGCGCGTATCGCGCACCTGGTCGCGGCCCGCGACGCGCATCCCGGCCAGATCCTGGCGATCACTTTCACGAATAAGGCTGCGGCCGAAATGCGCGACCGTGTCGCCGCGGTCGTCGGCAACCGCGCCCGCATGATGTGGGTATTGACGTTTCACGCGGCATGCATGCGTATTCTCCGCCGCGAACATCACCGTCTCGGGCTCAAATCGACGTTCAGCATCTACGACTCGGACGATTCGCGGCGTCTCATGCAGCAGGTGGCGCGCGAAATGGATCTCGATAAACGCACCTCGGCGAGAGGCCTGTTGGCCGCGGTATCGCGCCTGAAGAACGAACTCGTCGACGTAGAAGCCGCGGTCTCGCAGGCCGACAGCCACCGCGAGACGACAGTGGCGGAGGCCTACCGCCGTTACGACGAGCGGCTGCGGGCGGCCCACGCGCTCGACTTCGACGACATCATCGCCCACACGGTTCACCTGTTCCGGGCATTCCCCCAGGTAGCGGCCGAGTACCGGCGCCGGTTCCGGCACGTGATGGTCGACGAATACCAGGACACGAACCACGCGCAGTACGAGCTCATCCGCGCGCTCGTCGGCACCGAAGACGACCCGGACACGGACGTCCCCCCGTCATCGCTGTGCGTCGTCGGCGACGCCGACCAATCCATCTATGCGTTTCGTGGCGCGACGATTCGCAACATCCTCGAATTCGAACGCGACTTCCCCGACGCGCGGACCGTGCTGCTCGAACAGAACTACCGCTCGACCCAGACGATTTTGGACGCCGCCAACGGCGTCATCCGTCAAAACCCGGACCGCAAAGAAAAGAAACTGTGGACCCAGACCGGGCTCGGCGCCAAGATCAACCGTTACGACGCCGACAACGAACACGACGAGGCCCTGTGGGTCGCCGAACGCATCGACGCGCTAGCCGATTCCGACGGCGTACGGCCCTGCGACGTGGCGGTGTTCTACCGCACCAACGCCCAGTCGCGGGTGTTCGAAGACGCGTTCATCCGGCGTGGCCTGCCCTATAAAGTCGTCGGCGGCGTGCGTTTCTACGAACGCAAAGAAGTCCGGGATGCGTTGGCGTACCTGCGTCTGACCACCAACAACGATGACACCGTCTCGGCTCGGCGCGTCGTCAACGTACCGAAACGCGGCGTCGGGGACCGGGCCGTGGCCTGCGTCGACGCGCTCGCCAACCGCGCGAACATTTCGTTCCCGGCCGCGCTGCGGCGGCACGACGAGGCGATCGGGATCTCCAGCCGGGCTCAAAGCGGCATCACCAAGTTCTGCGCCGTGCTCGACGCCGCCCAAGCCAAAACCGATGCCGGCGAACCACCCGAAGTCGTCCTCGAAACCTTGCTCAACGACAGCGGGCTGTTGGCGGAACTGGAAGCCTCCCGCGACCCACAGGACGAGGCACGCGTCGACAACCTGCAGGAACTGGTGTCGGTGGCGCGCGAATACACCGAACGGGTGGCGGCCACCGACGACGACGAAGAACCCAGCGTCGCCGGTTTCCTCGAACAGGTGTCGCTCGTGGCCGACGCCGACCAGATCCCGGACCCGGAAGCCGGCGAAGACGGGGTCGTGACGCTCATGACCCTGCATACGGCGAAAGGCCTCGAATTCGATGTCGTGTTCCTTACAGGCATGGATCAGGGCGTTTTCCCGCACGAACGTTCGCTCGGCGACCCGGCCGAGATGGCGGAGGAACGTCGCTTGGCGTATGTCGGCATCACTAGGGCCCGCAAATGGCTTCACGTCTCACGCGCCGAAACCAGGAGCGCATGGGGGCAACCACAGTTCCATCCGCCGAGCCAGTTCCTGCAGGAGATCCCCGGTGAACTGCTCGAAATCGAACGGGCCACGCCGTCAGCGCGAGGTTCCATGGGGCCGCGCACCAGCATCCCCGGCTCCGACCTGCATGCGCGCGCGCCCAAGCCCGCGCGTGACGTGCCGGCGTTGAGCGTCGGCGACCGGGTGACGCACGACAGGTTCGGGCTCGGCCGTGTCGTCGAGATCAAAGGCACGGGACCTCGCGCCCAAGCCTGTATCGACTTCGGTGAACAACCGAAATGGCTCGTCGTGCGGCACGCACCGATCCAGAAGCTGTAACGGCGTCACACGAAGTCTTCGGCGTCGACGATGCGGTAGGCGTAGCCCTGTTCGGCGAGGAACCGTTGCCGATGCGAGGCGTACTCGGTGTCGACAGTGTCTCGTGCCACGACCGTGTAGAAGAACGACTGTCGCCCGTCGCTTTTGGGGCGGAGGATGCGGCCGAGACGTTGTGCTTCTTCCTGCCGCGAACCGAACGTGCCCGACACCTGGACGGCGACCCCGGCCTGCGGCAAGTCGACCGAGAAATTACCGACTCGCGACATGATCAGGGTGCGCAGCTCGCCGGAACGGAACGCCGCGAACAGCTCTTCCCGCTGTTTCGTCCGCGTCGAACCCTGAATGACGGGTGCGTCCAAATGCTGCGCCAAATCTTCCAGCTGGTCGAGGTAGGAGCCGATGATGAGCACCTGGTCGTCCGGGTGGCGTCTCACGATCTCGTCGACCGCGCCGAGCTTGCTCGTGCTGGTCGCGGCCGTGCGGTAACGCTCCGACTCTTCGCACAGCGCGTACTCCATGCGTTCGGCATCCGGCAGGGTGACGCGGACCTCGATGCAGGTCGCCGGCGCGATCCAGCCTTGCGTTTCGATGTCGCGCCACGGAGCGTCGTACCGTTTCGGGCCGATCAGGGAGAACACGTCGGCTTCGCAGCCGTCCTCGCGCACCAGCGTCGCCGTCAAACCGAGACGCCGTCGGGCCTGCAGGTCGGCGGAGAACCGGAAGATCGGGGCCGGAAGCAGGTGCACTTCGTCGTAGATCACCAGACCCCAGTCGCGGGCGTCGAACACGTCCAGGTGCCGGAATCGGCCCTTGGTCCTCGACGTCAACACCTGGTAGGTCGCGATCGTGACGGGACGGATCTCTTTGCGTTCGCCCGAATACTCACCGATCTGTGATTCCGTCAAATTGGTGCGCGCCAACAGTTCTTGACGCCACTGGTGCACCGAGACCGTGTTGGTGGCGAGGATCAGTGTCGTTGCGCGCGCCTGCGCCATCGCGGCGGCCCCCACGAGCGTCTTGCCTGCCCCGCACGGCAACACGACGACGCCGGAACCGCCCGACCAAAACGCCTCGACCGCTTCCTTCTGGTACGGCCGCAGCTGCCAGCCGTCCTCGTTGAGGTCGATCGGGTGGGCTTCGCCGTCGACGTAGCCGGCATGGTCCTCGGCGGGCCAGCCGAGTTTGAGCAGGGCCTGTTTCAGTCGGCCGCGTTCGGAGGCGTGCACGATGACGGTGTCGTCGTCGACGTGTTCGCCGATCATGCCGGTGAGCTTCTTCGACCGGGACACTTCGGTCAGGACCGCGCGGTCGCTGGCGTGCAGGACGAGCCCGTGCGTCGGGTGTTTCTCCAGCCGCAACCGGCCGTAGCGGTCCATCGTCTCGGTCAGGTCCAGCAGCAGCGAATGCGGGACCGGGTAGCGCGCGTAGGTGAGCAGCGCGTTCACGACGCTTTCCGCGTCGTGGCCGGCCGCGCGGGCGTTCCACAGGCCCAGCGGGGTCAACCGGTAGGTGTGGATGTGTTCCGGGGCGCGTTCCAGTTCCGCGAAGGGAGCGATCGCGATGCGGCATCGCGCCGCGTCCGGATGTTCGGCTTCCAGCAGCAGCGATTTATCGCTTTGGACGATCAACGGTCCATCGGGCAAGGCTGTGTCTCCATATGTGCGGCGGGAACCACGGAAGGTCAGATCCAAGTGTGGCACGAGTTGGTGAGTCGCGCCCTCGACGAAGACGGCAGGCTGAGGAGGCGACGAGTGAAGCTTGCGAATGTCACGATTTCGAAACGGCGGCAACCAGTCGGCGGCTTCGAGACGTCGTATTCATGAAGGCGAATATTGGAGGGGCCTGGTATGAGATACCGCCGAGTACTACTCGTCGCTGTCGTGGCCATATGCACGTTTGCGTCGATCGGGGTCAACGCTTACGCGGGCGGAAGCCACCAGACCGGTAACTTCACCGAAGCCGCACAGGCCACCGCCCGCGACGCATCCGCCGTAGTCGAAACCCCGCCGCAGCCGACCACCGACCACAACTGCGGTGACACCGGCGAAAAACAGCAGGAAGTCGAAGAAAACCTCGATGAACTAGGCGGATACGGCCCGCTCTTCGTCGACGGCGAGCAATCCCAAGAAGACTGCGACGCGATCACCAAGTTCCAAAAACGCATGGGTATCCAACCCGCGGAAGGCTACGCGGGCGAAGTGACACACAGCGTGCTGACACGGCTCGTCGCCAGCGACCTCGACGATTGCAAAGCCGACGAAGGCCGGCAGGTGTGTATCGACATGACGCATCAGACGCTGTGGGTCGTCGACGACGGCGAGATCGTCCTGGGACCGACGGCCGTGCGCACAGGCATGGCCGGATACCAGACGCAGCCGGGCGTCCACACCATCAAGAACAAGTCCCCGAAGGAATGGTCGAAGCCGTATAAAGTCTGGCTGCCTCAGTGGCAGCGCTTCTACGGTGGTCAGGGCCTGCACCAGACCACGACCTACCTCCACAACATGGGGCCCGGTGCGGGCTCCCACGGCTGCGTGAACCTGCTGCCCAACGATGCCGCCAAACTGTACGAGATGCTGGATGTCGGCGACACGATCCACCTCTTCGGTCAACGACCCGGCACGTGACATCCGCGCGCCAACGGCGCAGGCTGTGGGCTTCGGCTTCACGCCTGCGCCGTTTTGCTGCCTACGGCACCCCTTCCGCGGGAGCGATCCCGTTACCTCCATTAGCGGCACAAGGGAGGATGAATGAGACGAAACGCCCACGCGCGTTGAGTCTTTAACCATTTGTGCAGGCCCGTTTCTGTGATGATGAGCCTTGTGACACGACCAGACGAAAGCGGCGAACCGGACACGGCACTGCATGGCCCGGGCGAAGACGCGCGACCGTCGCACCGGTCCGAATCGTGCGAAACGCAGGAGCCGAAACCCCGCAGTGGCGACTTCCTCGTGGCGAAGAACCTGAGCGCCCGCGGACCGGAAGGCGAGATCTTCTCTGGTCTCACCTTTTCGGCGGCTCGAGGCGAGATCGTACTCATCGCGGGAGACAAAGCCAGTGGACGCACCAGCGCGCTCCTGACCTTGGCCGGGCGTTTCCGCCACACCGGCGGCTACCTCACGATCGACGGGCACGGGGACCCCGCAGAGCTCCGGCGACTGTCCACGATAGCCGCCGCCTCGCCGGTGGTAGAGATTGAGCCGTATCTGACAGTCGCTCAGCTCGTGACCGAGACGGCGCTGGTCGGTGCCGTGAAGGAACGCGACGTCTGGCGAATGTGTCAAACCCTGTCGGTGCGTGCCGACAGCGGCGACACCTACGTGCGCCTACCGGCGTTGGAGCAGAACATCTTGGCCTTGGCCCTGGCGGCCGCGCAACGTACCCCGGTCATCGTCATCGACAACGTCGACGCCGACACCGATGCGGCCGGGATGACCCGGCAATGGGCGGCGATGCGTCAACTCAGCGAACTCGGGCGTCTCCTCGTAGTGACGGCGTTGCGCGCCGACCGCACCGCCGACCAGATAGTGCGCCTGACGAGAGAAAAACGGGCAGCGGCCGCGCGCGTCGCAGCGCCGATCGGTGTGATGGGAAGGGATGACCAGTGACCGCTTTTCGCCTCGCTCTTCTCGAGCTGCAGCGTTTCCGAGGAGGTTCCCTACGCCGGCTCGCCCTGGTCATATTGATCGTCGTCCCGCTGGTGTACGGCCTGTCTTACCTGGCGGCGTTTTGGGACCCGTTCGGCAAGCTGGATCGGCTTCCGGTCGCGGTCGTCAACGAAGACACCGGAACCCAGATCAACGGCAAAGAAGTGAACGCCGGCGACGAGTTCGAGGCACAACTGCGCGCCGCAGGCGACCTCGACTGGCATTTCGTCTCCCCGCAAGAAGCAAGCCGAGGACTGGAAGACGGCACCTACTACTTCACCGTGTCCGTCGGAGAAAACTTCTCCGAACGCCTCGCCAGCGTCACCGGAGACCAATCGCAGCTGGCATCGCTCGACGTGACACGCAACGACGGCAACGGTTTCGTCGCCAGCATCATGGCAGACACCTACGCGCGGACACTGCAAGAACAAGTCAACACCGCCGCCTACGTGACCTTCGCGAAAACACTCTTCGGCGACCTGCAGGAGCTGCACGCGGGTTTGGAAAACGCGGCACCCGAGTCAGCGTCCGTCAACGACACGGCAACCCAACTGGACGCCGAAATGCAAAACCTCGAACAGTCGCTGACGACCGCGGGGGACGACATGTCGCAGATCGCCGAACAAGTCGAGGAACTGAACGAGACCCTGCACGACAACCGGGACGCGCTCATGGGCTCGCTCGACACGATGCAGGCCGGCGCCGACGCGGGCAACCAGGTCATGACCACAGCGGCCGGGATCAGCGACGCGCAGCTGCGTGAACTGTGCCCGCAAGGTTTCGAAACGCAGCCCTGCTCCCAGCTGAACACGATGGTGCAGGATGCCCGCACGAATGAGTCATCGATGACGAGCCTCAACGACACGGTGCAGGGACTCGACTCCTCCAATGCCATCAGCGACGCTCAAGACCTGCAAAACCTCACCGACACCGTCAATCAGATGGCTGACGGGCTCAACGGGGACAACGGCGCCGTCGATGAAGTCGGCGACCTGTCCGACAACACGCATGCCCTGCGCGAAGGCAGCGAACTCCTCGCCAACACCGCCACTGCCCTCGCCAACGGCATCCCTCACAACGACATCCGCTACAACGCCGAGCGCGCGGCCGGTTTCGGTACGCCCGTCACAATCCACGACACGACCGAAAACGCCGCCGGCGGATACGGCCGCGGACTCGCGCCGATGATGTTCGCGCTCGCCCTGTGGGTATTCGGGCTCGCCGCCTACGCGCTGCTGCGCCCCGCGAACACGCGCGCGCTGGCGGGGAAACTCAACGCCGTCACAGTCGCCATCGCCGGATGGCTGCCCGCGTTCGGAATCGGCGTCGTCGCGATGCTGGTTTTGTACCTCGTCGCCGAGCTCGGGCTCGGGCTGCACGCCATCGACCCGCTCGGTTTGCTGCTCATCTGCACGTTGGGGGCGGCTTCGACAACCGCGGTAGCGCAGTTCCTGCGGAAGGCTTTCGGCTACCTCGGCCAAGGCATCCTGCTGCTGGGGATCATGCTGCAGCTGGTCTCGTCGGGCGGCATTTTTCCTCCGGAAGTCATGCCGTCCTTCTTCCGGGTACTGCACCCGCTGATGCCGTTGACGTACGTCGTCGACGGGCTCCGCGTGACCGTATCCGGTGGTGCCGAGGCCAACGTGTGGCGTGCCGTGCTCGTGCTGCTCGTGCTGACGATCGTCTTCCTGGCGGCGTCGAGCTGGGTCGTGATGCGGCACCGACGCTGGAACATGCAGCGGCTCCGCCCGCCGATTCGGCTGTGACCGAGGCGGTCACTGCGGGGTGCCCTGTGCCGCCTGCCGGGCCAACTCCGCGAGACGTTCGACATGCGTAACGCCGCTGTCGAAGTCGTCATTGCGGTCGGTCAAGACCGCGATCCGCAGGGGCTGGTCGTCTTGGATCAGTCCGACACTGTGTGCGACCCAACCGTTGTCGCGGGCATCCCAGCCGTTCTTCAAATACACGGCCTCGTCCTCGTTGGCGGCCGACGAGACACCCCACGCCTGCTCGGGGGTGATCGAACCGGTGAGTTCCCGCACCAGGCCACGCGACTCGCGAGTGAGGAGTTCGTCACCAAACGCGGCATCGACGACACGAAGCGCATCCGAAGCCGTCGTTTCGTCCATGCCCCACAAGCTGTCGTCGACGCAGGCGTTGGTGCCGCCCGGGACCGTGACCTCGTGCCCGATGCCCGCGATCTTCGTGCACAACGCGTTAGTGGCGTCATTACTGCTGTTGGTGATCATGTCGCGGGCCAGACCGAGTTCGTCTTGTGGCAGCGCGCCGTCTTGGCGTAGCGCCAACCACCTCACCAGGATCTCGAGCTTGACCGCGCTGGCGGTCTCCATCGCAGCGTCGTCGCCGTAGGTGAGTTCGGTTCCGGCGATCGATATGGCCAGCGAGACGTCGATGTCGCCGTTTTCGGTGCGGAACTCGTCGATCGCTTCGGCGAGGGCCTGTTGGCGTTCCGCAGTGGTGTAGTTGCCGGCCGCGGCCAGGTTCTGTTGCGGCTGCTGCTGCGGCGGTTCCTCCCGCTGTCTGGGTGTCAGTTGGCTGGAGGCGTTGACCGCGGACACGACGACGAGAAGCTGGATGAGCCCAATCAGGACCAGCGTGCCCGCGGACATGCGGCGGCGGACAGATTTCTTGAAGGGACCGACGGTACGAATAGGCACCTCGCAGCGGTCGATGTCAAGGGCTACCGGCCCAGGCTGGATCGACGATTCCGTGTTCGACACGCCGAAGATTCCAGCGGGTCGTGTGTGCACCATATGGTCTGATATCGGCGCCCGCTGCGCATTGATCTATGTCGTTTTAGTTCGGTTTGGTGGTCGAGTGATTACCGTCTTGCGCTGGGGTTGCGTGGGTGCGTGCGGGGGGTGGTCGTGCATGTTACGAACATGACGAAAGTCCGTGTTTTGTTTGTGTCCGCTGTTCTCGTTGTTGCCGTTGCTGCTGCCGTCGCGGGTCTGTCGCTGGCCGGCCGGCGTGGTGGTTGTCGCTGCCGAGTGAGTCATCGTCGTAGGGGCGCGATGTCGCCTTCGCTGCTGCCGTTCCCGCTGCTGATGTCCAGTGAACGTATGGCGCCCTCGTCGTTGCGGGGGCCTACCGCCGCCTATGCCAGCGAACGCGTGCGCTGACCGCCGTCACGGTTGCGGCTGCCGGCTATCCCGAAAACGTGCAACCGTTGCCGCTACCCTCACCGTCGCGTGAATACGACACACGCCGTCACTGCGGCAAGAACGCCTGCACTGTTGTCGCTGCCGGCGTTCCGTGAACCTGTGCGCTGGCCGTCACCGTCATGGGAACGTGCGGCGTCACCGCTGCCGTGGCTGCTTTCACCGTCGTGGGAGTGTGCTGCTGCCGCAGGCAACGTGCGTCGCTGCAGTGACGCACGTTGCCGTCACTGTCGCCGTCACGCGAACGCGCGTGCCGCCGCCAGCACTTGCCCGCGATACCCGCTACCGAACAACGCGGTATGCACGAGCAGCAGGAACAGCTGATGCAGCGGCATGCGTTCGCGCCACCCCTCGGTCAGCGGCCATTGTTGCTGGTAGCCGGCGATGACCTCATTGAGGTGCGGCACACCGCCCCACAGGTGCAGGTTGGCGATATCGGTCTCCCGGTGCCCGCCGTGCGCGGCCGGATCGATGAGCCAGCCCTTGCCATCGGAACCGAAATGGACGTTTCCGGGCCACAGGTCGCCGTGCAGCCGCGCCACCGGTTCGGCCGGATCGTGTATCTCTTCCAGTTTCGCCATGGCCGCTTCGACCTTGGCGCCATCCGAAGCGTCGAGCGCCCCGTTGTCGCGCGAAGCGCGCAGATACGGCTCGAGGCGCCGCCGCGCGAACCAATGCGGCCAGGTTTCCTCGTCGGCGGCGTTGTCCATCGGCAGCAGACCGACGAAACCGGCCCAGTCGGCGCCGAAGCCGTCGGCGCCGACCCGATGCAGTTCTGCCAGGTCACGGCCGAACTCGCGCGCGCCCTCTGGGCTTGGTGTGCCTGGCATAACCCAGTCGGTGACGAGGAGCTCTTCCGTGGCACACAGCACCTGCGGAACGGGTGCGTCCGCAGCCGCGAGCCATTCGAGACCGCGGCTCTCGGCCACCAAGAGACCCCGGGGACCGGTCTCGTTGAGTTTGGCGAACACGTCGGTACCGTCGTCGAGCGTGAGCCGCTGCGTGACGCTCGACGAACCTCCCGACACGGGAGTGAAACGGATACGTTGATGTTCGATGAGCATCGGCAACTGGTGCGGATGTTCACGCAGATACGCAAGGTCCACGCCGTAACGGTACTGAAACTGCAGCAGAAACGCCGCGCCCGGCACGTGTCCGGCGGCTACTCCTGCGCCGTGGCGCTGTCCGAACCGGAGTTGCTGGAGACTTTGCTGCGCAGTTTGCGCGCGAACGCGGCCAGCGGATCGCCGGAGGCGTTGAACGCATCGCGGTAGTGACGGGCCGCCGCTTTCGCTTCATCGCTGAGGCTGACGCTTTGGTCCTCGACGCGCGTCGGATAGTTGCCCGCGAGCACGTCCAGATAGTCGCCCTCCTCGACCCAGCGGTTAAGGGCCGCGGCGCGTTCGACGGGGAAGTCGTGACTGCGTTGTTCCAGAAGCAGCAGCTTGATGAAGCTTTCGCGCAGGTCGCCGCCGGTTTCGAAGTCTTTGGCCTGCTCCAAGAACGCGGCGACGTCGATCTCGGACAGGTCGCCGCCGCCGGCGATACGCGCCAGCATGCGCGTGCCGACCGCCGGGTTCTGCACGGCCAATGCGCCGGCCCTATCGGCGGAAAGTTCCGACTTGCGTTGCCATTCGTACAGCGCGGCCAGGATGAGTCGGAGCCCGACGGCGCCAACCGGAAGCCACGACAGTCCGGCGGTCAGGCGCAGCACCCACGCCAGCATGGTCCGGTACAGGGCGTGCCCGCTTTGGGCGTGCCCGAGTTCATGCGCGAGCAGGAACCGCAGTTCTTCGTCGTCGAGTTGCTGCACCGAGCCGGACGTGATCGACACGACCGGTTGGTCGATACCGATCGTGAGTCCACCCAGGTCCGGATTGCGGGTCACATACAGGTCGGGGGGATCGGCCACGTCCAACACCGACGCGACGCTCAAGTAGGCGTTGTGGACTCGTGTGTACTGGTGCCGGTCGACCCGAATCGAGGAACCGAGGAAAACGAGCCGCATTTCGCGTTCGGTGAACATGCTGGACAGTTTGCGCAGGACGACATCGAAGCCGCGCAGTTCACGCAGCGCTACCAATGCGCCGCGGTCTGCGGGGTGTTCCCAAGCACGGGAACTAATTCCGCGCAGAATGGTCGGTTCGCGGCGATTGGTGGTCATAAGTAACGCTCCAGAAAGCTCAAGTACAGGTGGTTCTTCGAGCACTGCCGATACTAGTTTCCCTGCGCAAGCAGTGGCACACCAGAAGGCGTGAGTGACGCGACAAGCCAGCGTGACATCGGCCGACACGGTAGACAGGTGGTATGGACGTCGAAATACGTGGCTACAGTCCCGTGACCGATCATCCCGCGTGCCGCGAACTGTGGGCGCAGCAGGCCGTCGCGGATGCCGACCTCTACGACGATGATGTGCATGAGGAGGACCCCGGGGCGGGGTTCGAAGAACATCTGACGAAGTTGAACCTGTCCGGAATGTGGGTCGCGGAGACGAAACAGTACGTCATCGGACTGGTCGGGCTGCTTGTCGATACCGATTTCGCGCTCGTGCGCCCGCTCGTGGTCGACCGCGAGCACCGCGACAGCGGTGTCGGCGCGGCGCTTCTGGAGCGCGCGTCGCATGAGGGGCAGCGTCGCGGGCTCACCCATCTGCGTATCGATGTGTCGGCCCGCAACGTCGGCGGGGTGCATGCCGCGCACGACGCCGGGTTCGCGGCGTTGTCGAGCGTGACGTTGACCAAGGATCTGCGGTCACGCAGGCACGAGTGGCGCGACGGCATCGACCTGCACGATCGACGTTTCGAATATTAGGTTCGGCAGCGCGTCGAGGATCGTGGCGCGAGGCGGCGATGTGCCCCCGACGCAGCCTTGTCAATCGCGTTGATGCCACGTAGCCCGCAGGTGGTGAAGGGCGGCGCCGTCGGGTTTCGGTTTGGCGGGCTAACGCCAGTCCTGCCGCGTGATCTCGTAGGTGACTTCGCCGAGTTCGGATCCCGGCAGCGGATCGTCCCATTCTCGCGCCTCGGTGTCCACATGCCGCATCCCGATTTTCTCCATCACCCGTCGGGACGCGGTGTTCACCGCCATCGTTTTCGCCCATACCCGCTCAAGCCCGGCCGTGCCGAAGGCGTGGTGGAGCAGGACCAGGGCACCTTCCGTCGCCAAGCCCCGGCCCCACTGCGAGCGCTGCACGCGCCAGCCGATCTCCGCCTCACTTGGGTGCAACGCATCCCCGGGGCTGGAGTCGCTGCGTCCGAGGTCCCACCACCCGACACATTGGTCACCCAAGACACCGACCCACCATCCGATTCCTGCGGCTTCGGCTATGGTGTCGCCGCAGCGCGGGATCCAGAACTCGTCGATCTCCCGGGGCGTTCGCGCGCGCCCCAGCAGATGACGCATCACTTCGGGGTCGGTGTCCAGCCGGTGGTGCAACGGGAGATGCTGCGGACCCATTGGTTGCAACTCAAGCCGCTGCGCGTGTAGGACGGGGCGTGCCATGGTCCGGTCTCCTAAAACAGGCGAACGCTGATGAGTCAGCGCCAACCCAGGTCCGGGGCTACCTGCGTGAGGATCGCCTCGATTACGTGAGTGTTGTAGTCCACGCCCAACTGTGTCGGCACCGTCAGAAGGAGGGTGTCGGCGGCCCGGATCCCTTCATCATCCTTGAGCTGCGCCACGAGCGCGTCGGGCTCGTCCGCGTAGGAGCGGCCGAACACCGAACGGTTGCCCGGGCCGACACTACCGAACTGGTCGCCGCGGTCGCCGCTGCCGAGGAAGTAGCGGCGGTCCCGGTCGTCTGTGATCGCGAAGATCGACCTCGACACTGAAACCCGCGGTTCGAAGCCGTGCCCCTGCGCCGCCCATTCCTCGCGGAACGCGTCGATCTGCTTGCGCTGCTGGACATGGAACGGCTCGCCGGACTCGTCGTCTTTGAGAGTCGACGACATCAGGTGCATGCCGTTGCGTGCCGCCCAGCGCGCGGTGGTGTTCGATGCGGCTCCCCACCAGATTCGCTGACGCAGACCCTCCGAGTGCGGCTCGATCCGCAGCAGCCCTGGCGGGTTGGGGAACATCGGTCGCGGGTTCGGCTGCGCGAACCGTTCACCCTCGACCGCTTTGAGAAAGACTTCCGTGTGCCGCCTGGCCATATCGGCGTCTGTCTCGCCGTCCGCGGGCTCGAAACCGAAATAGCGCCAGCCGTCTATGACCTGCTCAGGGGACCCGCGCGAGACTCCGAGCTGGAGCCGTCCTGCGGATATGAGGTCTGCGGCGCCGATGTCTTCGGCGAACCCGAGCGGGGACGCGTAGCGCATGTCCACGACGCCGGTGCCGATCTCGATCTTGTGTGTCTTGGCGCCCACGGCCGCCAGCAACGGCGCCGGCGAGCCGAGCTGTCGCGCGAAATGGTGGACCCGGAAGTAGGCGCCGTCGGCACCGATTTCTTCGGCGGCCACGGCCAACTCGATCGACTGTAGGAGCGAGTCCGACGCAGTGCGGACCTGTGACTCGGGATGATCCATCCAGTGGCCGAAAGACAGAAAGCCGATCTTTTTATTCATCTGAGTG
>DXIM01000028.1 GCA_019112895.1 Candidatus Stackebrandtia faecavium | reverse complement strand
TCCGGCCGTATAAGCATGTGTTCGCAGACGCGCGCCCAGGCGTGGCCGGCTGCCTTGGCCAGCAGTCCAGAACTGGCCCCAGAAGCCGCAGACACGACGAGGTTCGCCAGCGGCACCAGTTTTGCACCCTGCTTGCCCGCCTGTGTGGAGGCGATTTTGGCGACCTGCTTACTCGACGCCTTCAAGATCGCCCGCGACGTCGCATGGGTGGCGCCCCCGGTCAGGAGAACGGCAGTGGCGAGCTGGGCCAACTGTTTGCGTTCGAACGGAATTCCGTAGGCGGCGCTGATGCGCGCGAACATGCGGGCCAGACTGGACGTCACCAAGACCAGGTCCGCAACCGGGACGGGGGCGGCGCCAGCGGCCCCTGAAGTGAACGTGAACCGGTTGATTATCCGGGTCGCTTCCTGTCTTTTACGCTCCAGGTCGACGTGTTGTGCCGCAACCAAAGCCTGATGCACCTCGTGGGGGACCGCGTCGAATGTGGCCGCCAAAAGACGCCGCAGACCATGAACGGAGTCGTTGAACTCCGGGTCGCTTTGGGCGTTGACGAGGTGAACAGTGCCCGGCGGTGTCAGCGGCAGTTGCCGGTCGATGATGCTGTCGGCGAGGGCGGTCACCGACGCCGGGTAGGCGCCGTTTGCGGAACGACGCACCTGCGTGAGGATCAACATGACCGGGATGTTGAACGAAGCCAAATGCGACACCAGCTTCGCCTGCGAATCCACGAAACGACTGCTCTGCGCGTTCTCGACGAACCAGGCCACATGGACGCGGTCGGTTAGCGGTTTGCGGTCGTTGCGTTTCAACATCTGCGTGATCTCAGACTCCAGCTTCTTGGCGGAGCCGCCGATCTCGAAGCCCGGAGTGTCGTAAATACCAAGCGGTTCGGGCTGGCCACCGTGGTACTGGATGTGCTCCGTCACTGCGTCACCGGTGCCCGTGGCCGCCAGCCGTCGGCCGAATACGGCGTTCAAGAGGGTGCTTTTGCCCACACCGGTATTACCGAATACGGCAATGTTGACGGTGCCGCGTTCCGCTTGGGCCTGCCCGATCTCGCTGTGGAACTGATGCTTGACGTAGTTGAAGTCGGGAAGGTGCTGGGGACGAGCGGTCATGGCATCCATCCTTTTCGGTCGGGGCCGCGGTGGACCAGTGTATTGCGCGCAGGCGGTCACCCGCGACGTTGCTGCCCGGGCTGTCCGGTTGCCGGGACCGGCTGCGTGCCCGGGATCGCGATCGGCAACGGGTATTGAGGTGGCGTACCGGAGAACTCGGGGCAGTACTGCTTGAACGCGCACCAGCCGCACAGAGGGCTGCGTCTGGGTTGGAAATCGCCGCTCGCCACGGCGTTCCCGATCGCTTCCCACACCGATGCGATCGACTTCTCCACCGCGACTAGGTCGGCCTCACTGGGGCTGTAGTCGAGGATCCGCGCATCCTTCAGATACAGCATCCGCAGCATCCGCGGTATCTTCCCGCGCGTGCGCCACAACGCGAGCCCGTAGAACTTCAGCTGCCACAACGCCTGGGTCTCGAACGCGGGTTTCGGGGACTTACCGGTCTTGTAGTCCACGACACGGACGTCACCGTTAGGCGCGACATCGAGGCGGTCGATGAAGCCTTTCAACGGCACACCGCCGCTCGTCTCCGCCGTGATGCGCGATTCGCGTTGCGCCGGTTGCAGCCGTTGCGGATCTTCGAGCTCGAAATACGCGTGGATGAGGTTCCCGGCTTCGGCCAGGAAATCCGATTCCGCCTGTGGGCTTTCGTTCGTGAAAAGTTCTTTGGCGCGTGGATCCGAGGCACACAGGTCGAGCCATTGCGGCTTCAGCATCTGGATCGCCGTGGCGCGGGTCCGATCCAGGCCGGGAAAATCGTAGAGGTTTTCGAGCACGGCATGCACCAGTGTGCCCTTCATCATCGCGGCCGTCGTCGGTTCAGGCAGCTTGTCGATGACCCGAAACCGGTACTGCAGCGGGCAATTTTTGAAATCGTTCGCCCGCGATGGAGACAGGGAGCGCGGGGCGCTGGCGACTTTTGGCATGTGGCCTACGGTATGCGCTGCATCCGACAGCGCTGGGGCGGCTCACCTTCGCGCGGCGCACGAGGTACCCGTACCCGTACCATGGCGGCGATGAGCGACGAAGCGGCGAGGCCCAAGCGTGCGGGCCTGAGGATCGGTCGGGTTTTCGGGGTGCCCGTCATCATCAGCCCGACATGGTTCGTGTTGGCGGTGTTGATCACGATCCTGTATTCCGATGTGGTCGCCAGCGCGCTGCCGCATTTGTCTGCACTAGGGACTTATGTCGTCAGTTTCGGATTCGTGATTACGCTGTGCGGTTCGGTCTTTCTGCATGAACTCGGGCATGCCTTGACCAGCAAGTACTACCGCATCAAAGTCAATTCCATCACCCTGGAGATGCTGGGCGGCCATACCGAAATGGCCACAGAAGCTGACCGTCCGAAAGTGGAGGCGATCGTCTCGCTGGCGGGACCGCTGGTGTCGGCGGTTTTGGGTGTCATCGGCATTGCCTTGTTCATCGTGGTACCGAAACACACGATCGGCGCCCAATTCGCGTTCCAGTTTGCGGTATGCAACGTGCTTGTGGCGGTCTACAACATCCTTCCGGGCCTGCCTCTGGACGGCGGGCGCGCGTTGCGGGCAATCGTGTGGGCAGTCAAGAAGGACAAACATCTGGCGTCTCGCGTGTCGGGCTGGACCGGGCGCGCGGTCGCCGCTTTCACCGCCATCGGCGGCGTCGCCTTGTATTTGCTTCAGGCGCTCACACTGCTGGGTCTCGTGTTCGCGCTCATGGTCGCCGGCGTGTTGTGGTGGGGAGCCACAAACGCGATCCAGATCGGTGCGTTGGGCGCCCGATTCCACCTGCTCAGTGTCGGCGCATTGACGCGGCCCGCGGTCATGGTGGCGCGCGGAACGCCCCTGGCTGAGGTGTTGCGTCAGGTCGGAGAACAGGGGGCCTTCGGTGCATTCGTGGTCGACTCCGCGGGTAACCCGACTGCGCTGATGCATACGGGTGCGGTGAAGGCCGTGCCGCCGCAGAGGCGCCCCTGGGTCGCCATCGACGATGTCTGTCGCACTCTCGACGCGCTGAACTGCTGGGAGTCCCAGTGGCGTGGCGAACGCGTCATCGAGGCGATGCGCGCCAACCCATTGCCGGAGTATGCGGTGTTCGACGGGGATCAGGCTGTCGGTATCGTGCGTTCGGTCGACATCGCCGACGTTCTTGATCCGCGCGCCAAGCCCAGGCGCTCACGGCACACCGGTTCGCGCGACGATGATGCGACGGACACAGTTCAACAGCAGGAGGATCATCGATCATGACGGCAACGCGCAGCGGGCCGTTCGTCGCCGGCGACCGGGTGCAGCTCACCGACCCGAAGGGACGGATGCACACGATCGTGTTGGAGCCCGGTAAGACGTTCCACACGCATAGGGGCGGCATCGAGCACGATGATCTGATCGGCCGGGACGAGGGAAGTGTCGTGGCTTCGTCGTCGCACACCCAGTACCTGGCGCTGCGCCCCCTGCTATCGGATTTCGTCTTGTCGATGCCGCGAGGCGCGCAAGTCATCTACCCGAAGGACGCCGCGCAGATCGTGGCGATGGGGGACATCTTTCCCGGGGCTCGCGTCGTGGAGGCGGGGGCCGGTTCGGGCGCGTTGACGTGTTCGCTGCTGCGGGCAGTGGGGTCCGAAGGCCACGTGTATTCCTACGAGGTGCGCGAGGACTTCGCGGATGTCGCGCAAAAGAACGTCGAAGCGTTCTGGGGGCAGCCACCGCAACATTGGACGTTGACTCGCGGGAACGTCTCCGACTGTGCCGAAACCGGCGTCGACCGCGTCATCTTGGACATGCTTTCGCCGTGGGAAGTGCTGGACACGGTCGAGAAGATGCTGGTCCCCGGTGGTGTGCTCGTCGGGTATGTGGCCACCACTACTCAACTTTCGGACCTGGTCGAAGACCTGAAGGAACGCGGCGGGTTCACCGAACCGCACGCATTCGAAACCATGGTGCGCGATTGGCACCTTGAGGGGCTGGCCGTGAGGCCGGAACACCGTATGGTCGCTCATACGGCATTTTTGGTTACAACGCGTAAACTTGCACCAGGTACGGTGGCGCCGATGCGGCAGCGTAAGCCGAGCAAAGGTGCCGCAGCTTACGCTGCACGCAAGAACAAGCGCTGAGCGTTAGTCGTCGGCGCCGGGGCCGGCGACGGGCGTGTCGCTCGCGTCGCGCACGTGAATGCATTCGCCGGGGCAGTCTTTGGCGGCGTCGACGATGTCGAGTCGTAGTGAACTCGGTACGTCGACACGTTCGCCTTCCGCTGTCCGCAGTTCTCCGTCCGGACCTTTTACGTACGCAAGGCCGTCGATGTCAAATTCGAAGACGGAGGGGGCGTATTGCACGCATAGGCCGTCGCCGGTGCATAGGTCTTGATCTATATGAACGGTGAGTTCGGAATTATCGCTAGCCACAAAATCTAGACTATGCCGCCCTGACAGTGGCGGAACGTCGGTATCACCGCTTAACCTAATAGCTCACAGCCGGTTACGGTTGATATAGAGCCCTCGAGTGAGAGGTGGGACATAATGTCACGCAACGACGACGAGCAGGCCCGCGCGGACAGTTGGGAACGGGAAACTCAGGACCTCTCGACCCAGGTGGACGAACTCCAAGAAGAGCTGGCGGTGGCCCGTCGTAAATTGGCGGAGTCACCTCGGCATATGCGGTTGCTCGAAGAGCGCCTGGCGGCCACCCAGGCACAGGTGGACAAGATGACGGAGCAAAACGATCGCCTCGTCTCCACACTCAAAGACGCACGCGAACAGATCGTGACCCTCAAGGAGGAGATCGATCGGCTCGCGCAACCGCCGAGTGGCTACGGCGTTTTTATCGATCAATACGACGACGAATCAGTCGACGTGTTCACCGGTGGCCGCAAGATGCGGGTCGCGTTGTCGCCGTCTATTGACGCCAGCGAACTTCGACGGGGCCAGGAAGTCCTGCTCAACGACGCGTTGAATGTCGTAGAAAGCCTCGGCTTTGAACGCGCTGGCGATGTCGTGACGTTGAAGGAACTGCTGGAGAACGAGGACGGAAAGCGGGACCGCGCGCTCGTGGCGTCGCACGCCGACGAAGAACGTGTGGTTCATCTTGCGGATTCGCTTGTCGACGCTCCGCTGCGCGCCGGCGATTCGGTCATGGTGGAACCGCGTTCCGGGTATGCCTACGAGCGCATTCAAAAGAGCGAAGTCGAAGAGCTCGTCCTCGAAGAAGTGCCCGACGTCGACTACCGGTCCATCGGTGGGCTGGATGGCCAGATCGAGCTGATCCGCGACGCGGTCGAACTGCCGTTCTTGCATGCCGACCTGTTCTCCGAGTTTCAGCTGCGGCCACCCAAGGGTGTGCTGCTGTACGGTCCTCCGGGTTGCGGTAAGACATTGATCGCAAAAGCGGTGGCGAATTCCTTGGCGAAGAAGGTGGCTGAGGTTCGCGGCGACGAATTGCCTGCTGGCAGCCGCGCCAAAAGCTACTTCCTCAACATCAAGGGGCCGGAACTGCTGAACAAGTACGTCGGTGAAACCGAGCGTCACATCCGCTTGGTTTTCCAGCGTGCCCGTGAGAAGGCTAGTGAGGGCCAGCCCGTGATCGTGTTCTTCGACGAGATGGACTCGGTCTTCCGCACTCGTGGTTCGGGTGTGTCCTCCGACGTGGAGAACACGATCGTGCCGCAGCTGTTGTCTGAAATCGACGGTGTCGAGGGGCTCGAGAATGTGATCGTCATCGGCGCCTCCAACCGGGAAGACATGATCGACCCGGCCATTTTGCGCCCGGGACGTCTTGACGTCAAGATCAAGATCGAACGCCCGGACGCGGAATCGGCGCGCGACATCTTCTCCAAGTACGTCACCACGGACCTGCCTTTGAACGAGCTGGACCTGAAGGAACAGGACGGTTCGCGTGAGGCGTGCGTGTCGGAGATGATCCAAAAAGCCGTGGAACGCATGTACACAGAGACCGAGGAGAACCGTTTCCTCGAGGTCACCTATGCCGACGGTGACAAGGAAGTCCTGTACTTCAAGGACTTCAACTCGGGCGCGATGATTCAAAACATCGTTGACCGTGCCAAGAAGATGGCGATCAAGGCGTACCTGAGTACGCAAGAAAAGGGAATTCGTCTGCAGCATTTGTTGGATGCATGCGTTGACGAGTTCCGTGAGAACGAAGACCTGCCCAACACGACGAACCCGGACGACTGGGCGCGTATCTCCGGTAAGAAGGGTGAACGCATCGTCTACATCCGTACGCTGGTTTCCGGCGGCAAGGGAGACGAGTCTGGTCGATCCATCGACACTGTTTCGAATACGGGTCAGTACCTGTAGATCGGTTTTCGTGGGGCGTCGCCAAACAGCGGCGCCCCACGAACCGTGTCCGCCTCAGAAACGGGACGTTAGGGACCCGCGGTGCTCGGGAAGCGGTGCTCGTTGCGGTCGTTTTTGTGGGCGGCCGCTTCGATCAGGTCGACATCGAGAACATCGGCCAGCCGCACCAGGTAATTCAAGACGTCGGCCATTTCGTCGCAGACCCGTTGCTTATGGTCCGCGGTCAAAGCCGCGGATTCCGACGGCGTCAGCCATTGCATCTCCGCGGCGAGCTCGCCGGCTTCACCGACCAACGCCATGGTGAGGTTTTTCGGGGTATGGAACTGTTCCCAGTCGCGCTTATTCGCAAATTCCCGCAGACGCAGTGTCAAGTCATCGAGGCAGTCGGACATGACCGCGATGATATGCACCGGTAGGTGCGGTGTCTCGGCCCGATCCGACGCTGGTTTGTGCGCCGAACGGCGATACTGTGGCAAGTGTGAATACTTCACCTCATAAACCGTCGATCCTCGTCGTTCAGCACGCCGAAGGCGGAGGCCCACACCGCATCGGCGATTGGCTGCGGCAATGCGGCGCCGAGCTGGACATCGTGCATGGATACACCGGCGCCGACGTCATCCCCGACACACTCACTCATGACGCCATGATCGTCATGGGCGGCGGCTATCTGCCCGATGCCGATGACCGTGCCGATTGGCTGGCCCCCACGCGACGCCTCGTGCAGCAGGCGCTCGACAACGACGTCCCGTACATGGGTGTCTGTCTTGGCGGGCAGATACTGGCGCACGTCGCCGGCGGGGTCGTGGAAGGCGATGTGGGAGCGCCAGAGGCAGGCAGCACGCCCATCCGTTTGCGCAGCGACGTGGACGCCGACGCCTTGTTCCACGGCTTGCCGCAGGAGCTGACCGCGATGGAACACCATGTCGATGCGATCACGAAATTGCCGGCGAACGCGATCTGGCTGGCTCACAGCGACCGGTGCCCGAACCAGGCGTTTCGTGTGGGTGCGCGCGCATGGGGCTTCCAGTTTCATCCCGAGATGACACCCGACCGCATCTTGGGTTGGGGCGCCGAAAAGCTGGCATCCCAGGGGTTCGACCGGGACGATCTGCACGCCCAGGCTGTGCGCGATGAGCCCGCCTCGACCCCCGTGTGGCGCACGGTCGTGGAACGTTTCGCCACCCTCGTGTCCGAGGCGGCGAGCCGCCGGGCATAGTCGGTCCGAAGCCGATGGCCGCGAGATGGCGACTCGATCGGGCATGAAACATCGGTTCGTGCCCACCGGATCCGCTTAGCGTTGAAGCCGTGAATGATGAAGCGCCGTTGCAAGGCTGGAATCGCGCGATCGATCTGATCGAGCAGCGGCTGTCGCAACCGATCGATGTGGCGGAGTTGGCGAAGGCCGTGGCGACGTCGGAGTACCACTTCCGTCGAATGTTCGCGACCCTGTCCGGGATATCGATCTCGGAATACGTCCGGCGCCGCCGTTTGACGGTCGCCACTGCCGAAATCCTTTCCGGACGAACGGTCCTCGAGACCGCGATCCGGTACGGATACGGCACGACAGACACGTTTTCGCGCGCATTTCGTGCGATGCACGGTCTTACCCCGACCGAGGCACGGAAGGAAGGCGCGGTGCTCCATTCGCAACCTCAACTGAGGTTCCACTTGCGTGTTGAAGGGAGCAAAGCTATGAAACATCGCATCGTCGATAAGCCGGCGTTCGACCTGTTGGGTTTCGCTACACGGGTCCCCGTCGTATACGAAGGCCACAACGCGACCATCGCAGAATTCGAGCGCAGCATTGACCGCGGGGCGCGGCAGCAGCTCGCGGCGCTGTCGAATGGGCAACCGCGCGGCCCAATCTCGGTGACCCAACCGACAGACGATGTCCCGCAGGAAGGCGACGAAGTCGAATACTGGCACGCCGTCGTGTCGAGCCACGAACCCCCCGAAGGTCTGACGCATAAACGCGTGCCGGCGGGCCTGTGGGTGGTGTTCGAAAACCACGGCCCTGTCCCCGAATCGATGCAGCAAATGTGGGCCAACGCCGCTGCGGAGTGGTTCCCGGCCAACCCGTACGAGTGGGTGCCCGGACCGCAGCTGTTGAGCGTCGGGGAGTTGGGGCCGGACAACACCGCCACCGGGCAACTGTGGTTGCCCGTGCGCGCAACGGGTTGAGCCCACGAGTACACGGGCGGTTTTGGTCAACGATCGTTGACCAAAACCGCCCGTGTACTCGTGGGCTCAACCCGTTGCGCGCACGGGCA
>DXIM01000027.1 GCA_019112895.1 Candidatus Stackebrandtia faecavium | reverse complement strand
GACCTGCTTTTGGAGGTCGTTGTCCTTGATGTACGGCAGCTTCGCCTTGTGAGCCTCTTGACGCGCCCGAAGGCCGTCGTTGAAGACCACGCGGGCGCACCCAAAGGCCCTCGCCAGTGCCATGCGCTGTCCAGGCTCAGGGTACACGCGGTAGTTGTACCTCAGCTACATGGAGATCACCGTATCATTTGGTCTATGACTTCAAAAGATGAGTACCGACCAGGCAGACACGTGGTTTCAGCGATGCATGTACATTTGGTCTTCATCACGAAGTATCGACCTGGCGTGTTCAACGACGAGATGCTGACCGCCTGCGAGAACACCATGCGCAAGGTCTGCGAGGACTTCGAAGCAGAGTTGAAAGAGTTCAACGGCGAGACCGACCACGTCCACCTCCTCGTGCAATACCCGCCGAAGGTCGCGGTCTCGACCCTGGTGAACAGCCTCAAAGGCGTGTCCTCACGCATCCTGCGCCGCGACTTCACCGCACGCATGAACCGCGCCATCACGCACGAGCGCTTCTGGTCCCCGTCATACTTCGCCGCCTCCAGCGGCGACGCACCACTGACCATGATGCGGCAGTACATCGAACAGCAGCGCCGTCCACTGTAACTTTGCCCTGCGGGCCACTCCGGCTTACCCCACCCAGAAGGACAGGGCTTGCGCCAGGATCATCCAGTCACGCGAAAGCCGCCCGGCCGACACCCTTCGTCAGCGGGCTGCGGGCGCGCAAAAGCGCGGAGGGCGGGGCGGCGATATCGGTTAGGCTCGCACACGCGCTGAAGTGACACCAGTCTCGCGCCGACAGTCAGGAGCGTTGCCGTATGGACACCAGCCCACTCGACGAGGAAGCGCCGCTACGCGCCGACATCCGGCGTTTGAGCACTTTGCTAGGTGAAGGACTGGTTCGCCAGGAGGGCCGCCAGCTGCTGGAGCTCGTTGAGGAGATCCGACAGGCGGTGCGACAGGAAGCAGACGCCGGCTCGGGTCAGTCCGCTGCGCAGCGGCTCGCGGGACTCAACGCGTCTACCGCGATGAACCTCGCCCGCGCATTTTCGATGTATTTTCATCTGGCGAACATCACCGAGCAGGTGCATCGTGCGCGCGAGTTGCGCCGCCGCCGGGCGCAACATGGGGGTTGGCTCGACGAAGCGAGCCGGCAGATCCGCAACGAAGAGGTGCCGATCAGCGCGATCATCCGGGCCGCTAATCGTCTCGACATCAGGCCCGTCTTCACCGCGCACCCCACCGAGGCCTCGCGCCGGTCGATCCTGACGAAACTGCGCGAGATCGCTGACATTTTGGACGCGGAACTGGCGGATGCGGCGGTCACGGGTCATCGCGACACCGACGCCACCGACCGACGGCTGTCGGAACTCATCGACCTGCTGTGGCAAACCGACGAGGTGCGCGTGGAGCGGCCCGAGCCCACCGACGAGGCACGCAACGCGGTCTATTACCTCAGCGAGCTGTACGCGGACGCGGCGCCGCGGGTATTGGCCGAACTGTCGCAGACGCTCAACGATCTGGGCGCCGACATGACGCTGACCAAACCGGCATTGCGTTTCGGCACATGGATCGGCGGGGACCGCGACGGCAACCCGTTCGTGACGCCCGAGCTCACCTCTCGGGTGCTGACTCTCCAACACGAACACGGGATTCGCGCCGCGGAAGCCGCGATCGACAGGCTCATCTCGGAGCTTTCGGTATCGCAACGGTTGCGACCGGCCAGCAGTGAGTTGCTGAGTTCTTTGGACCGCGACCTGCAACTGCTTCCCGAGCTACCGCAGCGGTATCGACGCGTCAACGCTCAGGAGCCCTACCGGCTGAAGGCACGCTGCATCCAGACCAAACTGGAGACAACTCGTCGCCGGCATGCCGATGCGACCCCACACGTGCCGGGCCATGACTATGCCGACGGCGCACAGCTGCTGGAAGACTTGGGCGTGCTCCACGATTCGTTGATGGCTTCCACGGGCAAGTTGGCGGCGACCGGAATGGTCGCCGACACCATGCGCAGCGTCGCCGCATTCGGGCTGCATCTGGCCACCATGGACGTCCGCGAGCACGCGCATGCCCACCATGTCGCACTGGGTGAATTGTTCGACCGACTCCGAGACCCGAGCACCGACCAGCCCGCCTACGCCGAACTCGACGCCGACGCGCGCACCCGTCTACTCGTGCACGAGCTACGTTCCCGTCGGCCACTCGCCCCACAGGATGTCCGACTGAGCGATGCCGCACGGCGCACCCTCGACACGTTTCATTCGATCAAGGATGCGCAATCGCGTTTCGGCAAGAACATCATCGAGTCCTATGTCATCTCGATGACGCAAGGCCCGGACGATGTCCTGGCGGTGGCCCTGCTTGCCCGAGAGGCCGGCCTCGTCAATGTGCACACTTCGCGTGCCGACATCGGGATCGTGCCGCTGTTGGAAGGCATCGAGGAGCTCGCCGCGGGTAAGGACCTACTGGACGCACTGCTGTCGGTGCCGGAGTATCGGGCCATGGTCACGGCGCGCGGCAATGTCCAAGAAGTGATGCTGGGCTATTCGGATTCGAATAAGGACTCCGGGATCACCACCAGTCAATGGTCGATTCAATCGGCACAGCGTGAGCTGCGAGACGTGGCGGCCGCCCACGGTGTGCGGCTGCGTCTGTTCCACGGTCGGGGCGGCACTGTCGGACGCGGCGGCGGACCCACCCATGAAGCGATCCTGGCGCAACCGTCCGGCACACTCGACGGCGCCATAAAGGTCACCGAGCAGGGCGAAGTCCTGTCCGACAAGTACACGCTGCCCGCGTTGGCCCGCGAAAACCTCGAGCTGACGGTCGCGGCCGTGCTGAAAGCCACACTGTTGCACGCCGAGCCGAAACACCCGCAGCATGTCCTCGACGGCTGGTATAGCGCCATGGACCACATGAGCGATGCCGCCCGCACCCAGTACGAGGACCTGATCCTGCGTCCCGGCCTGTCGGAGTATTTCTGGGCCGTGTCCCCGACCGAGATGCTCGGGGCCCTCAACATCGGCTCGCGCCCCGCGAAACGGCCCGACTCGCGTTCCGGCCTGGACGGGCTCCGCGCGATCCCGTGGGTGTTCGGTTGGACGCAGTCCCGCCAGATCGTGCCCGGCTGGTACGGCGTCGGCATGGGGCTGCAGCAGGCCAGGCAACATTCGGGAGCCGAGATCCTGTCGACCATGTACCAGCGCTGGGAGTTCTTCCGCACCTTCATCGCGAACGTCGAGATGACGCTTGTCAAGGCCGACATGGACATCGCGCAGCGCTACGTCACCGGGCTCGTCCCGCCGCATCTGCAACCACTGTTCGAGTTGATCAGGGACGAATACGACCGCACGGTCGAAGAGATTCTGCTGTTGACACAGCAGACGCAACTGTTGGCTGAGGACCCGCAGTTGCGCCGGACCCTGGAAGTCCGCGACCGGTACCTGGCGCCGCTGCATGACCTCCAGATCGACCTGTTGAAACGCCACCGCGAAGCCGAAGACGTCACGCCACTGTTGACTCAAGGCCTGTTGACCACCGTCAACGGTATCGCCGCCGGTATGCGCAACACCGGCTAAGCGCGCGGCGTCAAAACCCGATGTCGATGTCACCTTCGGCCGGCGGGTCATTCCAGTACGACGAGCCGGTCGCGTCCGCCCACTTCGCTTCGAGCGTCCCCTCCGGGGTGATGCGCAACTGGGCGTCGACGGTGTCGTCGGGCACCTGGAAAACCAGCGTCGCATTCGACGGGTCGAACTCCATATCTCCGGATTCCGCGTCGATCGGGTTACGCGAATCGTCGGCCGTCAACGTCGCGTCCCCGTACGGTTCGGCCGCTTTGCCGTCGCCATGCATGAGCGCGAACAGTTCATCGATGTCGAGCTTCCAGTTGATGATCGGCTCATGGCTGTCTTCGTCGGTGTCGAAACCCCACACCGAGTCGGTCATGATGTCGCCGACCTCGACCACGACCCACACATTGCCGTCGTCGGCCCAGCCGCGGTCCTCGATCCACGGTGACCGCTGCGCCTCCTGGACCGTCATGGATAGCGTCACCGAGCGCGTCTCCGGGCGGAACTCTTCGCCCGCTTGAGCAGTCGCCTGCCCCTTTTCTTCGTAGTCGTCGAGGTCCGACGCCGACGATTTCGCGTTGTAATACCCGTCGATGGAGTCGCCCCGCGTGCCGTCCCGCAGATTCAACGACTGGGTTTCGCCTTCGTCGGTCACATCCAGCCACACGTCGGCGCCTTCAGGCGCCACGGCCGCCACTCCTTCGCCGGGGGCGGGGGCACGGTCAAGCTCGATCGTTTCGTCCTCGACGCGCACGCTCGCTTCGACCCCATCGCTGCTGGTGCCGTCCTGCGCCATGAAGGCCAGAACGAATTCATTGCCCTCGGTGATCTCGACCGGCCCGCCCGCGTAGCCGAAGGCCGTGGCCTGTTTCGCCGTGACCTCGTCGGTGACGGTGTGGCCGGTCAGTTGCAGGTCCAGGTGTGGCGAACGCAGCGCCCCCGGTTCGTCGATGTCGGTGTCCGTGTCGACCTCGTTTTGCGGCTCCATACCGCCCACATGGGTCACCGCCGCATGCCCGAGCACGCCGCGACGGATCAGCGGCGCCTCCTGACCGCACGCGGTCACCACGAGCAACAGCCCGATCGCGAAAGTCAGCCACGTGCGCCGCACGACAGTTGTGGACATGCCTCAAATGATAAGTGCTATTTCGACCTTCGTGATCGTCCACGCGTGCCGATACACACCGTTCGTACTGCCGGGGTCACGATCGGACACCGATGAACCCGAAACATCGCCTCAAGCCACATATGACACTCTGGTCACAGCCAACACTTTAGTCCAAAACAGAATAGCCATTGAGGAGTTACCAATGGTAATGGGCCCCACCCACGCGGTCTCGGGTGCCGCCGCCTGGCTCGTCGCCTCCGCCGTGGCGGAGTCGGTTTTCGATTACCACCAATCACCCGTGACCATCGCAGTGGGGACGATCGCCTGCACCGGCGCGGCATTGCTGCCCGACCTCGACTGTTCCGGTCGGGTGCTGCAGAACAAGGGCGGCGCCATCGTGGCGCGCACCTTTGGTGTCTTCTCGTTGTTCCTGGCCGAATGCGTCGAGAAGTTCTCGCTCGGCGTCTATCTGGTGACAAGAACCAAGAAGGACGGTAAGAAGACCAATGGCCACCGCACCTTCACCCACACCTGGCTCTTCGCGGTCCTCCTCGGCCTCGGTGTCGCTGCGCTCATCAACAGATACGAAAAGGCCGCGGTCATACCGATCATGTTCCTGCTCACAGGGCTCGCCATACGCGGCTTCATGAACGCGTGGGCGAAGAAACAAGGCTGGTGGGTCGTCACGCTGCTGTCGTTGACGGTCGCTTTCGGGCTCTACGAGCTGCTGCCAGGCAATATCTCGTATAAGGTCCTGGGCGCCGCGGTCGCCATCGGCTGCATCATCCACACCTTGGGAGACATGATCACGAAGATGGGCTGCCCCGTGATCTTCCCGATCCCCATCAAGCGTCGCGTGTGGTACGAGATCGGCCTGCCCGACTCGATCGCGTTGCGCGCTGGCAGCAAGGTGGAGAAGAAACTGCTGATGCCGCTGTTCACCACGACCGCGGTCGTGGCGCTGTTCTTTATGTTGCCGAGCGTGCGGGACATGATCGCTGGATGGATCAGCCCGTGAGACGCCGAAGGAAACCGTTAAGGCGCGCGCGTCCGGCTACATAAACGGCGAGTAGAGTCGTGCAACGGCGCACCACGGCGTTCGCGTGCGTCCGTTAAGTCCTTTTTCGGAAGTTTTGGGGAATTCCGCCATGCCATCGTCCGAAACCAATCTGTCCGCACTCCTGACCGCGGCCATGGACGAGCCCGGCCTCGCGCGCGTACGCGAACTCGCCGAGAACAACGACACCGACCGCGTCGACATCACCGGCCCGGCGGCATCGCGCCCGTTCGCCGCAGCCACGCTCGCCTCCCGTGCCGGCGCCGGACGGTGCGTGCTGGCGGTGACCGCGACCAGCCACGAAGCCGAAGAGCTCGCACGTAACGTGCAGGACCTCCTGCCCCACGATTCGGTGGCGTTCTACCCGGCGTGGGAAACACTCCCTCACGAACGACTGTCGCCACGGAACGACACAGTCGGCAAGCGCCTGGCCGTCCTGCACCAACTCGCCAACCCCGGCGACCGGCCGCTGCGCGTCGTCGTGACGCCGATTCGAAGCATGCTGCAGCCTCAGCTGCGCGGCCTGGGCGATCTGTCACCGATCACGCTCGTCCCCGGCGGCACTGCCGACCTCACCGAAACCACGCAGTCACTGACTGACCTGGCCTATACACGTGTCGACCTCGTCGAGAAGCGTGGCGAGTTCGCGGTCCGAGGTGGGATCCTCGACGTGTTCGCGCCGACCGATGAACACCCGATCCGGGTCGAATTCTTCGGCGACGAGATCGAATCCGTTCGCGCATTCTCAGTCTCTGATCAACGATCCCTTCACGAAGCGGATGGCCTCTTCGCACCGCCGTGCCGCGAACTGTTGTTGACCCCTCAGGTGCGACGCCGCGCCGCCGAACTCGCCGAGGAACAGCCCGGCCTGGCGGAGATGTGCGTAAAACTCGCCGAGGGCATCCCCGTCGAAGGCATGGAGTCGCTCACGCCCGCGCTGTTGGGCGGCGACCAGCTCGAACTCCTCGTCGAATGCATGCCCAAAGACACCTACGTCCTGCAGTGCGACCCGGAGCGGATCCGCTCCCGCGCCCACGACCTGGTGGCCACGAGCGAAGAGTTCCTCGAAGCGAGCTGGGCGGCGGCCGCCGCAGGCGGCGCGTCCCCCATCGACCTGGGCTCCGCCTCGTTTCGCACGCTGGCCGAAGTACGCGAAACCGCGGCGGCGCACGGCTGCCACTGGTGGTCCCTGAGCCCATTCGCGACCGCACCATCCACCCAGCCGTCGACGTCGGTGGACGCGGAATTGGCCGCGATAACCGGCGAGGACGTCGACAGCGGCAACATCGCCGACGACACCCAAGTAATGCTCGACGCGGCACCGGCGCAGCTGTATCACGGCAACGCCGAGAACCTGTTGCGTGACGTCCGCGGATGGACCCGCGACGGCTGGCGCGTCTGCCTCGTTTACGCCAGCGCCGATCCGGCGCAACGCGCGGTCGCGCAGCTGGCCGACGCCCAGATCGGGGCGCGCCTCGTCGACGTTGCCGACGAACTGAAACCGGGGCAGGTGACGGCCACGATCGGACGCCTGTCCGCGGGGCTCGTCCAGCCGGAGGCGAAACTCGCCGTACTCACCGGCGACGACATCTCCGGGGGCAAAGGGACCTCGGCCGCCCCGCGCGCCAAAACGCCGGCCCGACGCCGTGGCGGTGTCAACCCGTTGGAGTTGACGCAAGGCGACTACGTCGTCCACGAACAACATGGTGTCGGCCGTTACATCGAAATGGTGCAGCGGACGGTCAATGGGGCGCAACGCGAATACCTCGTGATCGAGTACGCCGCCAGCAAGCGCGGTCATCCCGCGGACCGGTTGTTCGTCCCCACGGATTCGTTGGACCAACTGACCCGGTATGTCGGCGGCGAAATGCCGACGGTGCATAAGCTCGGCGGCTCCGACTGGCAGAAGACGAAATCGCGGGCGCGTAAAGCGGTCCGGGAGATCGCCGCCGAACTCATCAAGCTCTATGCGGCACGCCAGGCCGCCCCGGGGCACGCCTTCACCGCCGACACCCCTTGGCAGTCGGAGCTTGAGGACGCATTCCCGTTCGTGGAGACCCCAGACCAAGCCACGGCGATCGACGAAGTCAAAAACGACATGATGGCCCCGACACCGATGGACCGGTTGGTCTGCGGCGACGTCGGCTACGGCAAGACGGAGATCGCGGTACGGGCGGCGTTCAAGGCTGTCTCGGACGGAAAGCAGGTCGCCGTACTGGTGCCGACGACCCTTTTGGCCAGCCAGCATTTCAAGACGTTCGCCGAACGTATAGCGCAGTTCCCGATCCGGATCGAGCAACTGTCACGGTTCCAGACCGCTTCCGAAGCCAACGATATCCAAAAAGGTCTGGCCGACGGCGGCGTCGACATCGTCATCGGGACGCACCGACTGTTGCAGGCGGAGACGCGTTTCAAGGACCTCGGTTTGATCATCGTGGACGAGGAGCAGCGTTTCGGTGTCGAGCACAAGGAGAAACTGAAGTCGCTTCGCGCGCATGTGGACGTGTTGGCGATGTCGGCGACCCCGATCCCACGCACCCTGGAAATGGCGATAACCGGCATCCGCGAGATGTCGACGATCGCGACGCCTCCGGAAGAACGTCACCCCGTATTGACCTATGTCGGCGGTTACGACCGTAAACAGGTAGCGGCCGCCGTCCGTCGCGAACTTCTACGCGACGGTCAGGTTTTCTATCTTCATAACCGGGTCGAGTCGATCGAGAAGGCCGCGCGCGAACTGCGCGAGATCGTTCCGGAGGCGCGCGTTGTCGTGGCGCATGGGAAAATGGGCGAGGCTCGGCTCGAAAAGATCATGCAGGGCTTTTGGCAACGCGAATTCGACGTGCTGGTGTCGACCACCATCATCGAATCCGGTATCGACATCCCTAACGCGAACACTCTCATCGTGGAGCGCGCGGACATGCTGGGGCTGTCGCAACTGCATCAGATCCGTGGTCGCGTCGGTCGTGGCCGCGAACGCGCCTACGCCTATTTCATGTATCCACCGGAGAAACCGCTCACGGAACAGGCCCACGAGCGGCTCGCTACGGTTGCGCAACACACCGAGCTCGGCGCCGGCATGTACGTCGCGATGAAGGACCTGGAGATCCGCGGGGCCGGTAACCTGCTCGGCGGCGAGCAGTCGGGGCACATCGCGGGCGTCGGTTTCGACCTTTACGTGCGGATGGTCGGCGACGCGGTGCGCACCTTCAAGGGTGCGAAGGAGGAGATCCTGACCGAGGTCAAGATCGACCTGCCCGTGGACGCCCACATCCCGTACGACTACATCGAGGTCGAGCGCCTCCGTCTGGAGATGTACCGCAAGCTGGCCGAGGTCCGTAGCGAGGCCGAACTCACCGAGGTCCGCACCGAGATGGTCGACCGGTACGGGGAGCCGCCCGAGGTCGTCGAGAACCTCGTCCATGTCGCACGTTTCCGCTTGCGGGTGCGGGCCGCGGGACTCAGCGACGTATCGCTTCAGGGCCGCCATATCCGGTTCTCCTCGATCGAGTTGCCGGAATCGAAACGGTTGCGGCTGAAGCGCTACTATCCCGAGTCGGTTTATAAGCCGAATGCCGAGCTCATTTCGGTACAGCGACCGCACACGGCGCGCGTCGGTGGCCAACCGATGGAGGGGCCGGCGCTGTTGAAATGGTGTGCCGACCTCATCGATACCGTTGCGCCCGAACCCGTGGCGGTCGCCGCCGACTGACGAACCCGGTGTCGTTAATGCGGCTTGACAATGGATAAGCTGCGCGTGGTTCGGCGAACAACCTGGAAGGAACCCCACATGCTTTCGCGTAAATCCCGACGCGTACTCGCCACGACGGCGCTGGCCGCCGCAATGGTGACCTCCCTGGCGGCGTGCCGAGTCGAGCAGGGCGCCGCGATTTTCGTCGGCGATACCCGCATCTCCTCGTCGCAGGTCGATGAGATCGTCGACGCTTTGCCGACGAAACCGCAGGCGCCGATGAGCATCTTCCGAAGCTCCGTCGTCGACGCGCTCACCATGGTCGAGCTCGGCAAGCAGGTCGCGGAGGACACGGGTGCGGAACCGATCGCGGCCGTGGCTGAGACTCCGCGCCAATACTGGACTTCGCAGGGGCTGGAACGCGACAGCGAATTCGTGGACTTGATGGCTCAGGCCGAAACTTACCGGGCAATGTTGTCCGAGGACGCCGAGCCGACGAAGGCCTCATCGAAGGACATAAACGAGATCGCCGAGCGGTACGAGCTCAATACCGGCGAGAAACTCAACGGCCCCAATAAGGCCGGGCTGAAGCAGCAGCTGAACACCGAGGAAGGGCAGGCGCTCATCGGGCAGCGCGACCAGTTGGCCTCCTACGTCGACGAATACTCCGTGACGGCTAACCCGCGCTACGGCGACGCCTACATCGTGGTGGCGCGCGGAGAAAACTACGAGCCTCTCCTGACTGTCGAGTTGGAGGGTTAAGACGCGCCCGTGACCGCCACGATCCACTGGCTCGTAACGTCGCCGCGGCTGCCGGCAGGGCTCATGTCTGCCCAAGCTTGGGATGTGCTGCGTGCTGCCGCGCACGTGTATGCGGCTGATTCCTCGGCGACCGTGAGCGCGGTCGAGGCTGCTGGGGTCGAAGTCACCCGCTTGAGCGCCGCCGAGGCGGTCGCGACTCTGCGTCGTACCGGTGGGGTGTGGATCGCCAGTGACGACGGGGATGAGCATCTGGCGCGTTCGCTCGCCGAGGCCATCGCCGCAGCGCCGAACGGCGCCGACGTCGAGCTGGTGGCGGGATCTTGGGATTCACCTGGCGGTCGACTGCTGGACCTGGTTGCCGTCATCGATCGGCTGCGGTCCCCCGGCGGCTGTCCGTGGGATGCGGCCCAGACTCACGAGTCGTTGGCGCCGTACCTGTTGGAGGAGTCGTACGAAACCGTCGACGCGATTCAGTCCGGCGATCGGCAGGATCTGCGCGAGGAACTCGGCGATGTCTTGATGCAGCCATTGCTGCATGCACGCCTGGCTTCGGAAGACGAGGACGGCTTCACGATCGACGATGTCGCGGCCGACATTGTCGCGAAACTGATCCGACGTCATCCGCATGTGTTCGCGGGCGAAACGGCCGAGCGGATCGAGGATCTACACGGTCGCTGGGACGAGTTGAAGAGCCAGGAGAAGCCGCAGCGGCGTTACGCCACGGACGGAGTCGTGTCGGGGCAGCCGGCTCTGTCGTTGGCGGCGAAGTATCTGTCCCGCACGACGCGCGCCGGGCTCGAAATACCAACGGAAACCGACGCTACCCAATTCAGCGAGTATGCGCGGACGTCGGATTCCTTCGGCGAGCTGCTCATGGGGCTGGTCGCGCTCGCCCGGCGACACGACATCGAACCGGAGTTGGCCTTGCGGGAGGCAGCCGAACGCTTCGCGGCACGGGCCCGCGCGATCGAGGACTCCGCGTCCTAAACCGCCGCAGGCCAGCCGTCATTTCGTGGTCTTGCCGAGCATGACTTCAGCGGAGTCGAGAAATTCGCCCATGCGATCGCGCGCCGGCGGGGACTGCACGAATATGTGCTGCAGGATCGGCACCTCGTACATGACTTGTTCGTTGGGCGGTATCTCGTCAAGTAGGTGTTCTTCGCCAAGGACGGCGCGGATGACACCTTCGACGATCAGGGGCTTCAGCGGCGGGCCGCTTTCGGCGCGAGTGTCGCGCATGTGGTCGACGAACCGCACGACTGCGCCGCGCGTGCGGTCGGCCCGGAACTGGTATTCGACGACGGCGTAGAAGAAAGCCGTCAGGAAGGCGGAGAACCGGGCACGGTTACCTTCGCCCAGGTTCGCATCGAGTTGTGTGACCTTGTGCCCATCGTCGAGTGCCACCGCAGTGCTCAACTCGCGGTACAACTCCATCTCGCCCATACGCCCTCCTACTTCTTTCGCCGACCGCTGCGGCTGCCTCTCCACCCGGTAACGCGGTTCAGGGATGCGGCATGGTTCGTTCGTCCGCACGATTGAATGTCCTGCTTTTCTCGCCGCGAGACCCACACCCCGGGTCGCGCACATACTAAACAGTGTCGGTACCGCCAATCCTGGCAGATGAACCGTTTCAACGCGAAACGGCTATAAACACCCTCGATTCGATGTCGGACCGGGATTATTCAGTCGACCCGAGAAACGGTATTTTTCCAGCGATAAGTATCACAGTCGGTTTCGCTTGACTAGGTACCGCTCCATGGGGCCTCAGCTGGGAAAACTAGCCCTCTTCGTGGCGCAAGAGTGACAAACTCCCCAGGGCGCGAGGCCATTTTCGGTGGTATACCGACCATTTCCGGACTCTTAACGGAACGAAAATGAGGAACAAAACCCCTGGTCAGGGGCTGTCGATTGTCCTACCAGTAGATTGTCAACAATTGACAAAGCAATTTCCGTCCGTTTTGCCGGAAAATAACGGGAGGAATCGGGACATTTTGTTTCGCTACCCAGATCCGATAAATTAGGGACATGCCCCTCGACGACGCAAGTGCAGGAGCCACACAGGTTCAGGGGCGAACGAGTCCCTCGTTCGAACCCCCATCGATCGACGATGGAACGGACCTGTGGCAACTCGTCATTGACTCCAAAACCCTTGATGTCAACTCGCGATACAGCTACCTGCTGTGGTGCCGCGATTTCGCTGCGACCTCCATCGTCGCGCGGACTCCGGAAGGCATCGGTGGGTTCATCACGGGATATCGGAGGCCAGACGCGGACAACACGTTGTTCGTCTGGCAGGTAGCAACCGCTACGCACATGCGTCGCCAAGGGCTTGCCCGGCGGATGCTCGATCACCTCTTCGCACGGCAGGCACCACTGGGTGTCGACCATGTCGAGGCGACCGTAACGCCGGACAACTTGCCGTCCGCTGGACTGTTCGAGTCGTTCGCGAAAGCGAACAACGCGACCTTGACCCGCGACGAGCTGTTCACCGAGGAGATGCTCGGCAAAGGCCACGAGCCCGAGGTCCGGTTCCGGATAGGTCCGATATCCCGAACCGCCTAGCACCCACTTGCCCGGGATCTGCCGACCCGGGTATGTACCAAACATTCTGCGTGTGATGCGTGGGGCACCGGTACACGACGAACAGCAGCCATAGGCCGACCCGGAAAAACAATGAGAGAATTCGAAGAAATCGAGTCCCAAGTCCGTTCCTACAGCCGAGGCTGGCCCACGGTTTTCGTTAAAGCCAAGGACAGCACAATCTACGACGAGTCCGGCAAGTCGTACATCGACTTCTTCGCCGGCGCCGGCGCGCTCAATTACGGGCACAACCATCCCGAGATCCAGCGCTCCCTCATCGACTACGTCTCCGGTGACGGGGTCATTCACGCGCTAGACATGCACACAAGCGCTAAACGCGATTTTTTGACGACGTTCAACGACGTCGTGCTGAAGCCGCGCAACCTCGACTACCGGGTCCAGTTCCCGGGGCCGGCCGGCAACAACGCGGTCGAAGCCGCGGTCAAGCTCGCCCGCAAAGTCACCGGCCGAGAACTCGTGGCGCGTTTCACCAACGCGTTCCACGGCATGACGCTCGGCGCGCTTGCCCTGACCGGTAACGCGATGAAACGCGAAGGCGCGGGTGTTCCGCTCGGGCACACCGTCACCTTGCCGTACGACAACTACCTCGACGGCCAGATGCCGGACCTGCTGTGGATCAAACGTCTGCTCGAAGACTCCGGTTCCGGTATTTCGCAGCCGGCGGCCGTGATCGTCGAGACGGTGCAAGGCGAAGGCGGCATCAACGTCGCGAGCGTGAAGTGGCTCCAGGCCCTGTCGTCCATGTGCAAGGAGAACGGCATCCTGCTCATCGTCGACGACATCCAGATGGGCTGCGGCCGCACCGGACCGTTCTTCAGTTTCGAGGCCGCAGGTATCGAACCCGACATCGTGTGCCTGTCGAAGTCCCTGTCCGGTTACGGTCTCCCGTTTGCGCTGACTTTGATGCGTCCGGAACTGGACGTGTGGGAGCCGGGCGAGCACAACGGCACCTTCCGCGGCTACAACCCTGCGTTCGTCACCGCGACCAAGGCCCTCGACCTGTTCTGGCGCGACTCGACGTTGCAGGACTCGACCGCGAAGAAGGCCAAGCTCGTCGAGGAACGCCTGACCGCCATCGTCGCCGACAACCCGGACGTCGCCGTCACGACGCGCGGCTCCGGCCTGGTCCAGGCGCTCGCATTCGACGATCCACGCATCACCGAAGCCGTCTGCACCGAGGCATTCGAACGCGGCCTGCTGATCGAAACGGCCGGTCCGGAAAGCGAAGTGGCGAAGCTGCTTCCGCCGTTGACCATCAGTGAAAACCAATTGCACGAGGGACTAGATGTTTTGGCCGAGTCGGTCAAAGTCGCAGTTAAGGAGACTCAATGATCGTTCGCAAGCTTCAAGACATCATCGGCACCGACGACGACGTTCTCGGTAACGACCGCGACGTCGCGGAAGGCACCTGGCGGTCGCGGCGCCTGCTGCTCGCCAAGGACAAGGTCGGCTTCTCCATGCACGACACCGTCCTGTTCGCCGGCACCAACACGACGATGCATTACGCGAACCACCTCGAAGCCGTGTACGTCATCGAAGGCGAAGGCGAACTGAACGATCACGACAACGGCGTCACTTACAAACTCGAGCCCGGCACGTTGTATCTGCTGAACGGCCACGAAAAACACACCCTCAGTGCTCACACTGATGTAAGGACGGTGTGTGTATTCAATCCACCAGTCACAGGACGAGAAGTACACGACGAGAACGGGATTTATCCCCTTCTCACCGAGGAGGACGACTCATGACTGTGCAAGATCTGTACCCCACAAGAGCGGGAAGACAACCCGTCTTGATGTACCGAAACGACGATCCCGTCACCTTCGGTACTGAGGAGGACGGCTTGCTCGATGCTGAGACGCTCAACAATTACGCCGAAAACGGCTTCACGAATGTCGACCAGCTGCTCAGCCCAGAGGAACTGCCGACGTATCAAAACGAGCTGAACCGACTCTTGGTCGATGAAGCGCTCGATGGTGACGATCGGGTCGTTCGAGAGAAGGACTCCAACGAGGTCCGTTCGATCTTCGAGATCCACAAGATATCGGAGATCTTCAACCAGATCATCACCGACGAACGGGTCGCGGGTCGCGCCCGCCAGATCCTCGGATCCGATGTTTATATTCACCAAAGCCGCGTGAACTATAAGCCCGGCTTCCGCGGTAACCCGTTCTACTGGCACTCGGACTTCGAGACGTGGCACGCCGAGGACGGCATGCCGCGGATGCGTGCGCTCAGTGTGTCCATAGCGTTGACGGACAACCGTTCGTACAACGGCGGACTGATGATCATGCCCGGGTCGCATAAAACTTTCGTGTCTTGCGTCGGCGAAACACCCGAGGAGTACTACCGGCATTCGCTGCGGGAACAGGACATCGGTACGCCCGACGAGACGTCGCTTGCGGTCTTGGCCGAAAAGCACGGCATCGAGGTATTCTCCAGCGACGCCGGCTCGGCGACGATCTTCGATTGCAACTGCATGCACGGATCCAACGGCAACATCACTCCGTTCCCGCGTTCGAACCTTTTCGTCGTGTTCAACAGCGTCGAGAACACTTGCGTCGAGCCATTCTCGGCGAATAAACCACGGCCCCCATTTGTGGCGTCGCGAGATTTCACGCCGGTGACGCCGCGTTGATCGCACGGCACCAGTGAAGTTATATGGATGGCCACCCCACGCCAGGGGTGGCCATATTTGTGTGCCCGCAACGACGCCGGCTGCCGCTAGTCGGCGCCGTTTATCGTGAGGACATGTCGCAGGATTTCGTAGAGCGTGCCGAACACATCATCGATGCTTTGATGGAAAGCGAGCCGCTGCTCGCCCAGGAGGTTGGCGACCATCGTTTCGACGACAAGATCGAGGACCTGTCCGCCGACGGTGTCGCAGCGCGGGTATCGATGCTGACGGATGCCTCCAATGCTTTGGCCGATGTCGACACCGATGCGCTCAGCCGGGACGAATACGTCGACTGGGAGGCGCTGTCGAACGCGGTGGCCCAGCGTCTGTTCATGCTCACCGAAGTCAAGGAACACGAATGGGATGTGCTGCGTCATTCGCCAGCCCCCTTCATCGAACCACTACTTCATCACCCGCACGTCTCGGCCGAGGAACGTCTGAGCTCACTATTGAGCCGTTTGGAGGCGATCCCGGACGCCGCCGCGGCGTCGAAACAGACCTTGACGCGCGCGCCGAAGCTGCACGCCGTGCTGGGGGCCGCGCAGTACCGTTCGACCAGCGACCTGGTCCGCACGGAAGTGGCGGCGCTGGCGCGCGAGGTGCCCGGCATGGAGGCGAAGGCTGCCCCGATCATCGAGGCGGCCGCGGACGCCATGACGGACTTCGCCGGATGGCTGGACGGGACCGAGGCGGGGCATTCGCCGCGCCTGGGTAGAAAATTGTGGGAAGGCAAGCTGTGGCTGACGCTCGATACCCACATGTCGGCCACGGACATCCTCGACAAGACGAGCCGTTGGATAGCCGAACTCACCACCCGACTCACGGAGGTCGCGAAGCAGTATTTGGCCGAGAACAATAAGACCGCCGACGGCGACGTCATCGATGCGGCTTTCGCGTTGGCTGCGCAGATGCGCGCCAGCGACGACACGATCGTGGACATGGCCCGATCCCTCGTCGACGAGGCGACGCTGTTCACGACCGATAACAACCTCGTTTCGCTCATCGATCGGCCGTTGCGGGTCACGCGGATGCCACGGAACATGCAGGGCATCACGGCCGCGTATTACGAACAGCCCGGCGCATTCGAGCTCGATTCCCCGCCCGGCCAGTTCCACGTCTCCACCGCCCCGGGCACGTGGGGGCCGGCCCAAACAGATTCCTTTTACCGCGAAAACAATGCGCACATGCTGCGGTGCCTCGCCGTTCACGAAGTCACGCCGGGACATCATCTGCAGGCCGCGCATGCACGGCAGTACCGCGGCGCGACACGGACGAGGGCGGTGTGCGGCAGCGGCACGTTCGTCGAAGGCTGGGCGGTGTATGTGGAGGAACTGCTCGCTACGAAGGGCTTCGGCGGTACCGCTTACGCCTTGCATCAGTGGAAACGGCAGCTGCGCATGGTCGTGGACGCCGCCGTCGATCAGCTGGCGCACTGCGAGGATCTTTCGGGCGCGGACGCTGCCGACCTGTTTCAAACGCATGGTCGTCTGCCGCTGCATGCCGCCGAATCGCAGTGGGCACGCGCCCTGTTGTCGTCGACTCAACTGTCGACCTATTTTGTGGGATACAGCGAGATGTCCGCGATCGCGTATTCGCGGCCGAAGGACACCCCGCAGCGCCTGTGGCACGACAGGATGCTGTCCCAGGGGACTGTGGCGCCGCGGCATCTCGCGGCGCTGTTGGATCTTTAGCGCCCGACCGCGCGTCACGTCCGTCGCGTTAGGCTCGGGCTGCCAACGTCGGCGGACGCAGCGCCGCGTGCCGCGACACTGACCTTGCGAAGGAGACCGATCAGTGGCAAGTATCGAAAACATCGCCGCGCGACAGATCCTCGATTCCCGCGGAAACCCCACAGTCGAGGTGGAGATTCTGCTCGATGACGGTGTTTACTCGCGTGCGGCCGTGCCCTCGGGGGCGTCGACCGGGGCTTTCGAAGCACTCGAGCTGCGGGATGAGGATCCTGAGGACTACAACGGCAAGAGTGTCCATAATGCGATCGACGCCGTCAATGACCGCGTCGTCCCCGAACTGGTCGGTATGGAGGCCAGCGAACAGCGGCTGGTCGACCAGGCCCTGATCGATCTCGACGGCACCGCGGATAAAAGCTCGCTCGGTGCCAACGCGATGCTCGGCGTCTCTCTTGCGGTGAGCCGCGCGGCCGCGTCGTCCGCTGGACTGCCGCTGTACCGCTACCTCGGGGGCCCGAACACGCATGTGCTTCCGGTCCCGATGCTCAACATTTTGAACGGCGGCGCCCACGCCGACTCCAATGTCGATATCCAAGAGTTTATGATCGCGCCCGTCGGCGCAGGCACGTTCGCCGAAGCGTTGCGTTGGGGCACCGAGACCTACCACGCGTTGAAATCGGTGTTGAAGAAGCGCGGCTTGTCGACGGGCCTCGGCGACGAGGGCGGCTTCGCTCCGAACCTGGACTCGAACAGCGAAGCGCTCGACCTGATCACGACGGCGGTCGAGAAGGCGGGCTTCATGCTGGGCCGCGACATCGTGTTCGCGCTGGATGCGGCGGCCACCGAGTTCCACGTCGACGATGTCTATAAGTTCGAGGGCAAATCGAAATCGGCCGCGGACATGATCGAGTACTACTCGGATCTCATTTCGGATTACCCGATCGTGTCGATCGAGGACCCGCTGGCCGAGGAGGACTGGGACGGCTGGGTCGACATGACCGCGGAGCTCGGCCGCAAGATACAGATCGTCGGCGATGACCTGTTCGTGACCAACCCGAAGCGTCTGCGCCGTGGTATCGATAAGCAGGCGGCTACTGCCCTGTTGGTCAAGGTGAACCAGATCGGCACGCTCACCGAGACGTTCGAGGCCGTTGATTTGGCGCACCGCAATGGCTTGCGTTGCATGATGAGTCACCGTTCCGGTGAAACCGAGGACACCACGATCGCGGACCTGGCGGTCGCCGTGGGCTGCGGTCAGATCAAATCGGGCGCCCCCGCCCGGTCGGAGCGGGTCGCGAAGTACAACCAGTTGCTGCGCATCGAGGAGGATCTCGAAGACGCGGCACGTTACGCCGGCGTCGGCGCTTTCCCGAAGTACCGCGCCTGATTCGCACATCGTTTGTGAGCCGGGCGCACCGTCTGTGCCCGGCTCACGGTGTACGCCGCAAGGTCACGCTCAACTGCGGTTTCGAGGGCGCGTCGTCGCGCGTCCACCACCACTGATATGTCACTGCGCCGTCCGAGTCGGCGGCGATGACGATTTTCGCCTTTATCGGTTCGAACGCCATAAAGACCCCGGGGTCGGCCTGCGTGAAGCGCACGATCCCGGGCAGTTCGTCGCTGATCATCGCCAATTCGGGTCGCCCCCGCTCGTCTGTCGACAACAGACAATGGTCAACGCGCACAACACCGTCGGCGTTCACCGCCTCGAAGTCCAGCGTTACTGCCTGTCCCGCTACGACGCCGGCGATCTCCATTCGGGCCGTGATCGGTCCCCATTCCGGCCCGTCGCCCGCACCTCGGTAAAGCCCAGGCGCGGATGCCAGCGTGTGCAGCAAGTTCGTCATGCCGTCAACGGTAGCCAGGCCATGCCATGCCTCAGTCTAGCCTTACCGGCTTATTGCAAGTTTCTTGCAATAGCATGTGGGTTGCACCTTCAATGTGAGGAGAGAACCATGGGCGTCTATTCGCTACCCGACCTACCGTATGACTACGGCGCGCTGCAACCAGCAATGACAGGCGAGATCCTCGAGCTGCACCACAGCAAACACCA
>DXIM01000186.1 GCA_019112895.1 Candidatus Stackebrandtia faecavium | reverse complement strand
GGAGGGCATCAACGACGCCTACGTGCTCGGCTGTGATTCGGTTCTCGAGTTCGACGGCGAGATCTTCGGCAAACCTCACGACAGCGAGACGGCCACGACCCGCTGGAAGCGTATGCGCGGCAAGACCGGGGTTCTTCACAGTGGTCACTGTCTCATCGACACCCGTGCCGAGCAGAAACTGACCCGCTCGTCGAAGACGACCGTGCATTTCGCGGACGTGACCGACAGCGAGATCGCCGCCTACGTCGAGTCCGGCGAACCGCTGAACATGGCGGGCGGCTTCTCGGTCGAGGGCCTGGGCGGGCCGTTCATTGACCGGATCGACGGGGACCACGGCACCGTGCTGGGCGTCTCGCTGCCGATGCTGCGTCAAATGCTCACGACCTGGGGCACACCGGTCTCGGCACTGTGGCACACCGCTAAGCAGTGACTGACGCCCCAGCCGCTCGTTGATACGGGGAATGCCGCTTTCGAAGGAGAACGAACGTGGACGACCCGAGACACATCCAGTCGCCGCTGCAAAGTCAGTTCGACGCCGTCGGCGTGACCTGGCACCGCAACACCGACGTCGACGGCAAGCCGGGCAGACTCGAGATCGGCTACGCCGATAACGGCATGGTCGGCATGCGTTACGCCAACGAACCGGGCGGCACGATGCTCATCTACACGCCTAAGGAATGGGACGCTTTCCTCGACGGCGTGCACAAGGGCGAATTCGATGTTCCGCCCGATCAATGATCTTGCCGGGGCCCACCGTTTCGGATGGGCCCCGAATCGTGTCCGGTCTACGCGTTCGACTTGCTGAACTTTCGGGCTGACCAAAACACCAGCGCCACTCCCAGGAAGGTCAACAACAGTACGGCCTGCCAAATGACGGGCGCGCCGAAGTCGCCGTTGAACAGGGCGCGGGCGGCGTCGACGGCATAGGTGAACGGATTGAATTTCGCCAACGTCGCCAGCCACTGCGGGGCGACGGTCATCGGCAAGAGGATGCCGCTCAACAGCATCACCGGCTGCGTCACCGTGTTCATGACTGGAGCCATCGCGTCTTCGCTCTTGAGGACCAGGGCGAGACCGTAGGAGGCCGTGGCGAGGGCGATGCCGATCACGGCAACGATCGCGAGCATCAACGCGACCCCCAGCCAGTTGATCTCCAGTCCGACGATCAGGCCGGCGAGCAGGATCAGCATGAGCGCCTGGAACAGCAGCGTGGACACTTCGCGCATGGTGCGGCCAAGCAACAGCGCCAGCCTGCTCACGGGAGTCACCTGCATGCGTTCCAGGACGCCTTCGCGCATTTCGGCCATCAGCCCGAAGCCGGCGAAAAGGGTCCCGAACATCGCCATCATGATCACTAGCCCGGGGACGAAGGTGCCCATCGCGCCGTATTCGAAGCCCATCTGTTCCGTCGGCATCCTGTCGAGCAGCGGCGCGAACAGGACGAGGTAGTACAGCGGTTGGATCAGCATCACCAGGACCCAGACCGGCTGACGCAGAACCAGCCCCATCTGACGCGCATAGATGATCCACATGTCTTTAAAAAACTTCATCGATTCGTCTTCTCGCTAACTGTTCTCGCGCAGGGATCGGCCGGTCTGTTTCAGGAATACGTCGTCCAGGCTGGGGCGGTGAAGCTCGATCGTGGACGGCACGATGCCCGCCTGATCGAGTTCGCGCAGGATGTGCGGCACCGCGACCGCCCCGTCATCGACGGCGAGACGAAGATCGGCGACGCCGACCGTGGTGGACTCGTTCACGTCGACCTCGTGCACGAAATCCTTGGCACGAAGCAATTCCACGGCTTTGTTACCGTCCCCTTCGACTCCAATCTCGACGATGTCGCCCGCGATCTGACGTTTCAGTTCGCGCGGGGTGCCTTCACACACGATCTCGCCGTGGTCGATGATCGCGAGCCTGTCGCACAGGGCGTCGGCCTCATCGAGATAGTGCGTGGTGAGAAAGACGGAGGTGCCGCGTTTGCGCAGCCGGCGCACTTCTTCCCACATGTGTGCCCGCGACTGTGGGTCCAAACCAGTGGTCGGCTCGTCGAGGAACAACAGTTTCGGCGAGTGAACGGTCCCCAATGCGATGTCGAGGCGGCGCCGCTGCCCGCCCGAATATGTCTTGCATTTGCGGTCGGCGAAGTCGGCCATGTCGAAGGCCTCGATCACGTCGGCAACTCGCGGCTTGCGCGTCGGCTTCGGCAGTTCATACAGCCTCGCCTGCATCATGAGTTCTTCTCGTGCCGTGACTTCGCCCCACGTGCCGCCGGATTGGCCGACGTAACCGATTCTGCGGCGCACCTGCGCGGGTTCGCGCCTGAGGTCGTATCCGGCGACGGTCGCCACCCCTTCGGACGGTTCCAGCAGTGTGGCCAACATGCGCAGGGTCGTGGTCTTTCCGGCGCCGTTGGGTCCCAGGAACCCGAAGATTTCGCCTTCCTCAACGGAAAGATCGACGCCACGAACCGCCTCGACCAGTCCTTTCCGTTGGCGGCTGCGGTACGTCTTGCGCAGCTTCTGAGTCTCAATCAGCATGCCGTTCCTTCAGTTCTATATGTCATTTCTTGCCTATCTTCGAAGGCCTCAGGTCAGGGGTGGCCGCGAAGCGAAGCCGGAGGTCTCACCATACTCAACGTTGACTATTTTTCAAAGAAGTTTTAACTCAGGTTCCGAGTTACAGCCTAGAACCGCCCCACAGATCGCGCGGTGACAGCTAGTCAACATCGAGTAGTATTGCCGTATGTGGCAAACTCGGTTGCTCGTCCTCGGGCTGGTCGGCTGGCTCCAACCTGTGCACGGTTACGACGTCAAACGCGAACTCATGTCTTGGGGAGTAGAAGACTGGGCGAACGTCAAAGCCGGATCGATCTATCACGCACTGAAAAAACTCGCCCAAGACGGATATCTCGAGATCGCACGCACCGAGCACATCGAAAACCGTCCTGCACGCACCTCTTACCGTATGACGCGCGAAGGGGAACGGCACTTCCACCTACTACTGCACGGGCACCTGTGGGACGCCAAAACCAGCAACGACGACTTCTTCATCGTGTGGGCGTTCGCGCCCATGCTGAGCCACAACGAGGCCGCCGCAGCGCTGCGCCACCGAGCGACGCTCTGCCTCGAACGCAAACGGCAGATCGAAACCCTCGTGGAACGGGCCAGCAATGACCCTCACTCCCCACACTTCCAGCCGCGCCACGTCATGGCGATGCACGCCTGGAACCTGCAGGTGACCCAGCTACATGCCGACTGGTGCGAGTCGACGGCGCGTGATGTGGAAGCCGGAGAACTGTATGGCAGTCACGACGCAGCCATGCCGCACGAGCAGGTCGCGCATTGGAAGAACCACATCGACAAGCTGGGGCCCGACGGGAGCCTGCCCGCCGGCAACCGATCGCACAACAACCGTGTCGTTGATCACCGCGCCAGCGACCATTTGCCCGCAACTGAATGAGCATTAGAATCCTTGCGGGCCGATAGTGCGACCGCTACGAGCCCACCCGGGCGCGAGCACAGGCTGTGCCCCCACCCGACCGCCCGGAAACTGTCGAAGGAGTTACTCACGTGCGCAAGGTCTTGATCGCGAATCGCGGCGAAATCGCTGTTAGAGTCATCCGCGCTTGCATGGACGAAGGTCTACGAAGCGTCGCCGTCTATTCCGATTCGGACCGGGATGCACCGCACTCGAAGCTGGCCGACGAGGCCTACGCGCTCGACGGAGTAACCGCGGCCGACACCTACCTGCGCATCGACAAACTCTTGGATGTAGCGCAACGCAGCGGCGCCGACGCCGTCCACCCAGGCTACGGTTTCCTGTCGGAGAACGCCGACTTCGCGGCCGCAGTCATCGACGCCGGACTGACATGGATCGGGCCGACGCCGCAGGCGATCAACGACCTCGGCGACAAAGTGACGGCAAGACACATCGCCGCGCGCGCAGGGGCGCCGTTGGTGCCCGGCACATCAGACCCGGTATCGGGACCGGACGAGGTGATCGAGTTCGCCGATGAACACGGGCTGCCCGTCGCGATCAAGGCCGCGTTCGGCGGCGGTGGGCGCGGCCTCAAAGTCGCCCGGGAACGCGACGAGATCGCTTCGCTGTACGAGTCGGCGGTGCGCGAGGCCGAGGCCGCGTTCGGACGTGGTGAATGCTTCGTCGAGCGCTACCTCGATAAGCCCCGCCATGTCGAGGCCCAGGTGCTCGCCGACACCCACGGCAAAGTCGTCGTCGTCGGCACCCGCGACTGCTCCCTGCAGCGCCGCCACCAAAAACTCGTGGAGGAAGCGCCCGCGCCGTTCCTGACCGACGCACAGCGCGCGAAAATTCACGAAGCGTCGAAATCGATCTGCCGCGAAGCGAACTACCACGGCGCCGGCACGGTCGAGTTCCTCGTCGGCGCCGACGGCACGATCTCATTCCTCGAGGTCAACACCCGTTTGCAGGTCGAACACCCGGTCAGCGAAGAAACCACCGGTATCGACCTAGTGCGGTACCAGTTCCGCATCGCCGACGGCGCGCACCTCGACCTCGACTCGGACCCCGTCGCGCGCGGGCACTCGATCGAGTTTCGCATCAACGGTGAAGACCCCGGACGTAACTTCCTCCCCGCCCCCGGCACCGTCACCCGCCTGCGCCTGCCTTCCGGCCCGGGCGTGCGCGTCGATACCGGCATCGAGGAGAACTCCGTCATCGACGGCAACTTCGACTCCCTCCTAGCGAAAGTCATCATCACCGGCGATTCCCGCACCCAGGCGATCGAACGCGCCCGACGCGCGCTCGCGGAGATGACGGTCGACGGCATGGCCACCGTGCTGCCTTTCCACCGCGCGGTCCTCGACGACGACGCGTTCGCCACCGACTTCAGCGTGCACACGCGCTGGATCGAAACCGAATGGGACAACACTTGCGAGCCCTTCCACGCACCGCAGGCCGACGGCGACGAGGACACGCCGCGCGAAACCATCGTCGTCGAGGTCGGCGGCAAACGTCTTGAGGTACGGTTGCCCGCCGGACTGGGCGGACCGACCACCAGCGACGCGAAGAAACCGACCCGGCGCGCAAAGAAACACGCGAACGTGTCGGCCGCGAGCGGCGAATCGCTGGTGTCGCCCATGCAGGGCACGGTTATCAAGATCGAGGCGACGGACGGCGACACGGTCAACGAAGGCGATCCGATCATCGTGCTCGAAGCGATGAAGATGGAGCAACCGGTGCTGGCGCACCGCAGCGGTACGGTCTCGGGCTTGTCCGCCTCTGTCGGGGAGGTCGTGTCGGCGGGTACGGGGTTGTGTGAAATTAAGGACTGAGATTGCGCTTCTACAACGGGGAAACACCGCGTCAGGATCTGACGTATTCGGACGTGTTCATGGTGCCACAGCCATCCACAGTGGCATCTCGACTTGCGGTCGATTTGCAGACCATAGACGGCAGCGGCAACACGATTCCGATCGTCGCGGCGAACATGACAGCGGTGTCGGGCCGCCGCATGGCCGAGACCCTGGCACGTCGCGGCGGCATCGCCGTCATCCCGCAAGACATCCCACTCAACATCGTGGAGACCGTGGTCGGGTGGGTCAAGCAGCGGCACGCCGTCATCGACACCGCGCTGACGTTGACACCGGAACGGACCGTCAGCGATGCGTTGGCGCTACTGCCGAAGCGTTCCCATAACGCCCTGATCGTCGTCGACGAGGCGCAGCGTCCGCGCGGGGTGATCACCGAGACCGACTGTGTAGGCGTGGACCGGTTCACACAGCTGCGCGACATTGCCTCCACCGAGCTTCTGACGGTGCCGGCGGATCTCCCGCCGAAAGACATCTTCGACCGACTCTCCGGCGCACGCCGGAAGCTCGCGCCGGCCGTCGACGACGACGGTCGCCTCGTCGGGATCATGACCCGGCCTGGGGCACTGCGCAGTTCCCTCTACAAGCCGAACCTGGACGCCAACGGTTCGCTGCGGATCGCCGCCGCGATCGGTATCAACGGCGACGTCGCCGCCAAAGCGAAAGGGCTCGTGGCGGCGGGCGTCGACCTGCTCGTCGTCGACACCGCCCACGGGCACCAGGAACGTATGCGGCAGGCGTTGTCGCAAGTACGTGCCGTCACGAACCTTCCGATCGTCGCGGGCAACGTGGTCACGGCCGAAGGCGTGCGCGACCTCGTCGACGCGGGAGCCGACATCGTGAAGGTCGGAGTCGGGCCCGGCGCGATGTGCACGACACGCATGATGACCGGTGTGGGTCGGCCCCAGTTCTCCGCTGTCCTGGAATGTGCAGCGCAGGCGCGTGAACTCGGCACACACGCCTGGGCCGATGGCGGCGTCCGGCACCCGCGCGACGTCGCGCTGGCCCTGGCCGCGGGCGCCTCCAACGTCATGATCGGTTCATGGCTCGCCGGCACACACGAATCCCCGGGCGACCTGCAGCACGACGCCGACGGTCGCCGGTATAAGGAGAACTTCGGGATGGCGTCGGCCCGTGCGGTGCGGCTGCGCACCTCCGGCGACAGCGCCTACGAACAGGCGAGGAAGGCCATGTTCGAGGAAGGAATCTCCACGTCACGCATGTACCTGGACCCCGCCCGTCCCGGCGTCGAGGATCTCCTCGACACGATCATCGCGGGTGTGCGTAGCGCCTGCACCTACGCGGGCGCGGCCGACCTGACGCAGTTCCACGAACGCGCCGTCATTGACGTGCAATCGGCAGCGGGGTACGCCGAAGGCGCGCCCCTCACCGACTGGTAACCCGCGCCTAATCGAATTCGTGCTGCACCAGCCGACGCGCTGCCTCCGCGATCGAACCCGACAGTGCGGGGTAGATCGTGATGGTCTGCGCCAGCTGCGCAACCGTCAAGTGATGTTGGATCGCCAGTGAAATCGGCAAGATGAGTTCGCTGGCATTCGGCGCCACCACCACGGCGCCGACGACGAGTCCGGACGCGGGGCGGCAGAACAGCTTCACGAAGCCGTCGGTGTAGTCGAGCATTTTGGCGCGCGGGTTGCCTTCCAGAGGCAAAGTGACGGAGCGGGCCGGGACCCGTCCCGAATCGACGTCGGCTTGGCTTGCACCGACCGTCGCCAGTTCCGGGTCGGTAAAGACATTTGCCGCCACCGTTTTCAGCTCCAACGGCTTCACTTCCTCGCCGAGCGCGTGCCACATGGCGATGCGGCCCTGCATCGCCGCGGCGGACGCCAGCATGAGCACGCCCGTGACGTCGCCGGCGGCGTAAACGCCGGGAACGTTCGTGCGCGAGACCCGGTCGGTCTCGATGAAACCGCGTTCATCGAGTTGGATGTCCGCCTCCGCCAGCCCCAGCTCCGCCGTGTTCGGCACAGACCCCACGGTCATGAGGACATGCGAACCGGTCAGTGTGCGACCGTCGGCCAGTTCCACGATCGCTTCATCGTCTGTCGCCGTCACTTTCATGGCCCGCGCCTGGCTGATGATCGTCATGCCCCGCTCGGCAAACACGGATTCGATCGCCTGAGCGGCGTCCTCGTCCTCGTGCGGCAGCACGTGCGTGCGCGAGGACACGAGCGTGACGTCGACTCCCATCGCCAAGTACGCGGAAGCGAATTCGGCACCGGTCACGCCCGAACCGACAACGATGAGTTTTTCGGGCAGCTCCTCAAGGTCGTAAACCTGACGCCAGCTCAGGATGCGTTTACCGTCAGGTTTTGCGTCCCGCAGTACGCGCGGGGTCGCGCCGGTCGCCAGCAGGACCACGTCCGCGTCGACGGAGTACGAAGCACCGTCGGCCGGGTCGATCTCGACTCGGTGGCGGTATGGGCCGGAGCCCGCGACCAGACTGGCCCGTCCGCTGACATAGTTCACGCCCGCTTTGATCAGCTGATCGCAGACGTCGACCGACTGCTGGCTGGCGAGGGTGCGGACCCTGTTGTGCACGCTTTCAATGTCGACATGGACATCGTTGGCGACAACCCCGAGCCGGGCCGCGTGCGCCGTCGTCGTCCGCATCGTCGATGATGCGATGAACGTTTTCGACGGGACACAGTCGGACAGGACGCAGGCTCCGCCGGCACCCACGTCTTCCACAACCGTGACGTTCGCATCGAGCCTGGCCGCCACCAATGCCGCCTCGTAGCCGGCCGGCCCTCCACCAATGATCACTATGCGCGCCACGAATACTCCTGACTTTCTTATTCACGCCAACTACTGCGTTGCGATTGTCTCTCACGCTATCTTTTAAATGTGTTGCTGTATGCCGCCTATGGCTCGAACCTGGACCCTAGCCGCATGAGGGCCACCTGCCCTCGATCTCCGCTGGTCGACACCGGCTGGTTGGAGGGTTGGCGACTGACTTTCGCCGGCAAGGAGCTGGGTTGGGATTCGGCCGTGCCGACTGTTGTGGAAGATTCGAACGACCGCGTCTTCGTCGCGCTGTATGACGTCGAGCCGACGATCGACTCCAGCACGCTCGACGAGCTGGAGGGGGTGCCCGGGGACCGATACCGTCGCATGCACACGACCGCCGCCACGTTGAACGGCAACGTACCGGTATGGATGTACGTGTTCACCGGTTACGAAGGCGGTGACCCGAGCGTTTGGTATTTGTCCGAACTGGCGGCCGCGGCCGAACGCGCCGGTGCCCCCGAGGATTACGTCGCCCAACTGCGTAAGCGCCCCACGAACCCCGGCTAGACCACCCGGAAACGTCGACGGCGCCGGCAGCGAACGCATCGCTGCCGGCGCCGTCATCGTTTTACGGCCCGCGGCTGTCTCAACCGCCGGCGGGCGGGACGCTAAAACGCTGCGGACTCCCCTGCCGCCATCGCGGTGTGCACCATGACGCGCACCCCGTGGCGGATGGCCGCTTCGTCGACGTCGAACGTGCCCTGATGCAGGTCGAGGCTTTCGCCCGGACGCCCAACGCCGAGACGCGCCATCGCGCCCGGTGCCTCGTCCAGGTACCACGAGAAGTCTTCGCCGCCCATGCTCACCGGCGTCTCTACCACCTGGGACTCGCCCAGGGCGGCCGAGGCGGCTCCGGCCAGCATCGCGGTCGCGACGCGGTCGTTGATCACCGGCGGCACGCCGCGGATGTAGTTCACGTCCGCTTTCGCCCCGGTCGGTTTCACCACGTCGTCGATGATCTGGGTGACCATGTCCGGCACTGTCTTCCAGGCTTCCCGATCCAGCATGCGGACCGTGCCACGGATGGTGCCTTCCTGCGGGATCGCGTTGGCCGCCGAGCCGGAGTTGATCGCGCCAAAGACGAGAGCGACACTGCTGCGGGGATCCAAGCGCCGGTCCAGTAGCGCGGGAACGTCGACCACCAAACGAGATAGGGCATGCACGAGGTCAGTGGTCAGGTGCGGTCGCGAGGTGTGCCCGCCGCGCCCCCGCAGCGTTACCTCGAGCGCGTCGGAGGCGGCAGTCAGCGGGCCGGAGCGTACGCCGACCTTCCCCACCGGCAGCCTCGGGTCACAGTGGAACGCGAAGATGGACGACACGTCCTCCAATGCGCCCGCACGGATCATGTCGGGTGCGCCCGAAGGGAACGTCTCCTCGCTTGGCTGGAAAACCAGGCGGACCCGGCACGGCAGCTTGCTGGTCTTGTGCAGCTCGGCCAACGCGAGACCGGCGCCCAGCACCACGGTCGTGTGCACGTCGTGCCCACAGGCGTGGCACACTCCCGGCACCGTGGACTTATACGGCACGTCCTTGGGGTCGTCGATCGGCAACGCGTCCATGTCGGCGCGCAACGCCACGATCCGCTCAGCGTCAGGATCGCCGATGTCACAGACGACCCCGTTGCCTCCAGGGATAAACCACGGTTCGAGGCCGGCTTCGCGCAAACGCGTGGCGACGAACTCGGCCGTCTTATGCTCGCTGCGCGACAGCTCCGGGTTCATATGAATATGACGCCGTACCTTTACCAGCTCGGACTCGTGTTCGCCGAGCCAGTTGTCGAGCACGGCCGGAAGCGTTTCGTGCTGCGTCGTACTGAGGCTCGCATTGTCGCGGTCAGATGGCATTGGATTTTCCGCAGGTGGAAATGCGGTAAGCGTCGACATGACTCCATGACTTTCGCATCGAGAATTGTTTATTTCACGAACATCGGTCACTCTAGACCGACCATTATTCGCGTGCACGACCGCCATTGCGACTGGTTCGCCATACCTTTCATAGTCACCGTCTGTAGTCAAGGAATGATGCCGTCGCACAACGAGCGACACCACACCCGCCACAGTGCCTAACGCAACAGGTGGACACGCGGTTACGGCTTGGAGTCGAACACACTTGAATACGTGCTAACCCGTCCGCAAGGGTACCGCCGACGAGGGCGCATTCCTACGATCTGTAATCACCGTGACAGGACTGCGGCACGCAAAAGCAATTAAAATCGGTAATTCAAACCTATACGGTAAGGATCCGGTAATTCAACCCGGATTAGCGATTACCTAATGACACGGTCACGCAACGTTATTTCAATGCGATCTTGCATAACTTATGTCAATAAAAACATTTAAAGACCAGGACAACATAATTATTTCCAGTCCTATTTCAAAACACGGGCCACACCAACAACACCATAGGTAACGGATACGGCCCGCCTAGGCGTCGCTTCAGAACCGATCCGAAGGCTGATACGCGCCCCACCGCTCCCGCAACGCGTCGCACACCTCGCCCAAGGTCGCCAACTTCGCCAACGCATCCTTCGCCGGATACAAGATGTTGTCCTTGCCGTCGGCCGCAGCACGAACGCGATCCAGAGCCTCGGCGACGGCCTCGTTGTCGCGCTCCTGACGCAGACTCTCCAGCCGAGCACGCTGATCCACCTCGATCTGCGGGTCGACGCGCAACGGCGTGTACGGCTCCTCCTCTTCGCTGGCGAACCGGTTCAGGCCCACCACGACGCGGTCCCCGCTGTCGATCTCCTGAGCCGTGCCGTAGGCGGTGCGTTCGATCTCGGACTTCTGGAAACCCGCCTCAATCGCCTGCACCACGGACCCGTACGAGAACACGCGTTCGATCAACGCGTCGACCTGTTTTTCGATCTCGTCGGTCATGGACTCCATCAGGTACGAACCGGCGAAGGGGTCAACCGTGGCGGTGACATCGGTCTCGTACGCCAACACCTGCTGCGTACGCAACGCCAAGCGCGCAGCCTTCTCACTCGGCAGTGCCAACGCCTCGTCGAAGGAGTTCGTGTGCAGCGACTGGGTGCCGCCCAAAACTGCGCCGAGCCCCTGGACCGCCACGCGGACCATGTTGACCTCCGGCTGCTGCGCGGTCAGCTGGACGCCCGCGGTCTGAGTGTGGAAACGCAACTTATGGGACTTCGGGTTCTGCGCGCCGAACTCGTCGCGCATGATCCGCGCCCAGATCCGCCGGGCCGCACGGAACTTCGCGACCTCCTCCAGCAGCGTCGTGCGCGCCACGAAGAAGAACGACAGGCGCGGCGCGAACTCGTCGACGTCCATGCCCGCATCAATCGCCGCACGCACGTACTCCATGCCGTCGGCGAGCGTGAAAGCAACCTCCTGTACGGGGGTCGCCCCCGCTTCAGCCATGTGGTAGCCGGAGATCGAGATGGTGTTCCATTTCGGTATCTCGGCGCGGCAGTAGGCGAACGTGTCGGAGACGAGACGCAACGACGGCGCCGGCGGGAAAATGTATGTCCCGCGTGCGATGTATTCCTTCAAAATGTCGTTTTGAATCGTGCCGCTCAACTTGGCCGGGTCGACACCCTGTTCCTCCGCGACGAGCTGATACAGCAGCAGCAACAGCGACGCCGGGGCGTTGATGGTCATCGAAGTCGAGACTTTGTCCAGCGGGATCTGGTCGAACAGGATCCGCATGTCCTTGAGCGAATCGATCGCCACCCCAACTTTGCCGACCTCACCGGAAGCCAACGAGGCGTCCGAGTCGAAACCCATCTGCGTCGGCAAGTCGAACGCGACCGACAACCCCATGGTCCCGGCCTCCAACAACTGGTGATACCGACGATTCGATTCGGCCGCGGTACCGAAGCCCGCGTACTGCCGCATCGTCCAGGGCCTGGTCGTGTACATGGACTCGTACGGGCCACGGGTGTACGGGAACTGTCCCGGACCGGACAGGCGCTCTTCCAGGCCGGGCGCTACGTCCTTGGGTCGGTAGACGGGGCGGATCTCAAAACCGGATTCACTACGACGCTGCGACATTCCTTGATCATAAAAGCCGCCGCGTCGCGGTAGCGCGCGACGAGGCATGAGGGTCGATATTGCCACGTCACGGCGTCATCACTCGCAGCTCACGGCGGCCACACAATCGAGCGGTTGTACGGGGTGCGTATATCTTGTATCGAGACACTTTTGCCCGATCGTATGTCGCCGTTTCCTGATTTCCGCGCAAGACTGGGACGGTTAAGGAGGACAGCCCGTGACTTTCCCCCCGGATGCGACACAGTCTTCGCAGCGGCATACGCCGTCCGTGCCTCAGCAGGAACCGACCCCTGCCACGAACTCGGAGGCCAAGGCCGCACAGCCCGGCGCCGTCATCGCCGAACGATATGAGCTGACGCAGCGCGTCGGCGACGGCGGCCACGGCACCGTATGGCGCGCACGCGACCGCTTGCTGCAGCGAGACGTGGCGATCAAGGAGATCATTCTGCCGGAGAACCTGCCGGAGACGGAACGTCAGCTCCTGTGTGACCGCACGCTTCGGGAGGCGCAGTCGGCCGCTAGCCTGTCCCACCCTTCGGTGGTGCGGGTTTTCGACGTCGTCACCGAGCGCGGCCTGCCGTGGATCGTCATGGAGCTGCTGCGTGCGCGCAGCCTCGCCGACATCATCGCCACCGACGGCCCGCTGCCGCCACGCGTGGTCGCGAAGGTTGGCCTCGCACTGACCGGGGCCCTGGATGCTGCGCACACGGCCGGGATCCTGCACCGCGACATCAAACCCGGAAACGTCCTGATTAGCTCGGACGGCCGGTGCGTGCTCTCCGATTTCGGTGCTGCAGTGTCCGGCGCCGGCAATTCGGGCCACACGGCGCCCGGGATGGTTTTGGGCTCGGCGCATTACATCGCGCCCGAACGCGCGGTCGGCGGACAGGCCCAGCCGGCCAGCGACGTGTTCTCGCTCGGCGTCACGCTGTACGCCGCGTTGGAGGGGCGTCCGCCGTTCGACCGCCGCAACACGACCGAGACGATGACGGCGGTGGTGCACGACCCGCCGGAGGCGCCCCAAAAAGCGGGGCCCCTCACTCCCCTGTTGGCTCACCTCCTGGAGAAGGACCCGAACCAGCGGGCCACGTTGGCGGACGTTCACAACGCCTTGACCCAGCTACTGTCCGGACCGTTGGCGGGCGAAGGCGCCGCGGGCGTGCTGCCGACATCGGGCGGCCCCATTTCCGGGATCCCCGGGATGGCTGCCGGCTCCGTGTCGGCGCCACCGACGTCGGCGGCGCCAGCCTCCGGCGGCCCGACACCGATGCCGCATCCGCCGGCCTACGCGGGCCAGCCGCCGCAGCAACAGACCGCGCCATACGGGCAGCAACCCCCGCAACAGACCGCGCCATACGGGCAGCAACCTCCGCCGCCGCCGGATCAGCCACATGGCGCTGCGCAGCCGCCCCCGCCCGGCTACGGCCATCAAGGCCCACCGCCGCACGACCCATACGGTCAACCGGCGCCCCCGCCCCACGGTGAGGCGCAGCCGAAGAAGTCGATGAAGGACCGCCTGCCTCTCCTGCTGGGCACCGGTATCGGCGTTGTCGTGATCGCCATCTTGATTACCGTGGGCGCGATGGTGTTTTCGGGTAGCGGCGAAGAGCAGCCGCCCAACGAGACGAGCCAAGAAAAAGAAGCGGACGAAGAAAAGCCCGACTTCGAGGTCAAAGAGGTCAAAGACGGCGAGGGCCGCTACGCGGTCGAGGTGCCGAAAGACTGGGGATCGAGCGGTGAACCGGATGCGTTCCAGTTCACCAGTCCTGACAATAAGGACCAGTGGATCAAGTTCGAGGTGCGAGACGCCACCGACCCGAAACCGTTTCTGGAGAACTCCGCGAAGGGTCTGGAAGGCGGCGGCTTCGACAGTGTCGACATGACTCGCTCGGAGAAGGTCGAGTTCGCCGGCAACGACGGTTGGATCGTCGAATATAACGGCGTACGCACCAGTGATAAGCAGAATCGTCACGCCTTGTGGGCGGGCGCAACCATCAACGGCAAGAACTATTTCATCTACATGTCGGTGCCGGAGGACGTGTTCGCGGACAGTCAACCGGTGTTCGAACACGCGATGAAGACTTACGCACTCCAGCAGTAAGGGTGGCATTCGGGTGCTCCGGGGCCGTGGCTATGCCGCTACGACCCGACTGCACTGTGGGAAGATTCGCCCATGGAGGAGTCACCCGTTAACACCACAATGGATAAATTGCGCGCGGACGTGCTCGAGTGGATCACGAACGATCCCGATCCTGCCAGCCGCGACGAGCTATATCGGCTACTGGATGGACTGCCCGACAGTCACGAAGAACTGGCGGACCGCTTCAGCGGGCGTTTGACATTCGGGACCGCCGGCCTGCGCGGCGAGGTCCGTGCCGGCCCCAACGGGATGAACTTGGCGGTGGTGCGGGCCGCTGCCGCCGGGCTCACCAACTGGCTGGACCGCAACGACGCGACCGGACCGGTCGTCATCGGGTTCGACGCGCGCCGCGGCTCGACACAGTTCGCCGAGGAGACCGCACGCGTCGTCACCGGAAGCGGGCGCCGGGCGTTGGTCCTACCGCAGCCGCTGCCGACGCCGGTCCTTGCCCACGCGGTGCGTCACCACGACGCAGCCGCGGGCGTCATGGTGACGGCGAGCCATAACCCGCCCGCAGACAACGGCTATAAGGTCTACCTCGGCGCGCAACTGGCCGGGGATCTCGGCGCGGGCTCGCAGATCGTGGCGCCCGTCGATGAGCAGATCGAAGCCGAGATCGGGGCTCTCGGCGCGCTGTCCGATATTCCGCTCGGCGACACGGGCGAGGTTCTTGACCGCGGCACGCTCGATTCGTACCTCGCCGGGGTCGCCGCCGTCGTGGACCCCGAGAACCCGAAGGCGTTGTCGATAGTCGCCACGCCCATGCACGGCGTCGGCGGCAGCACGCTGGTGGCCGCGCTCGAGAAGGCAGGGTTCGAAGCTCCAACGATGGTGCGCGAGCAGGCCGAACCGGACCCGGCGTTTCCGACCGTTGCCTTCCCGAACCCTGAGGAGCCCGGCGCCACCGACCACTTGATCGCCCTGGCCAAGAGCCACGGCGCCGACATCGCGTTGGCGCTCGACCCGGATGCGGACCGCTGCGCGGTCGCCATCGACGTCGGGGGCGAATGGCGCATGCTCAGCGGCGACGAGCTCGGAGTCCTGCTGGCCGACCATCTGATGGCGCGCGGGGTGTCCGGCACGTACGCGACCACCATCGTGTCGTCCTCGATGCTGCGGTCGATCTGCGCCGCGCGTGGCGTGCCCTACGCCGAAACGCTGACCGGATTCAAGTGGATCGCGCGGGCCGCGGCCGACCTGGCTTTCGGATACGAGGAGGCGATCGGCTACTGCGTCGCGCCCGAACACGTGCGCGATAAGGACGGCATCTCGGCCGCGCTATTGACTTGCGAGCTCGCCGCCGGTTTGAAGGCGCAGCTGCGGGGGCTTCACGACCGCCTCGACGACCTCGCCGCCGAATTCGGCCACTACTCGACCGGGCAGCTTTCGGTGCGGCTCGACGACCCGATCCAGATTGCCTCCGCTATGAGCAAGGTGCGACATTCACCACCGGCAACCCTGCTCGATGAACCGGTGAGCGAAATCACTGATCTGGCACCCGACACCGATGTCATCACGCTGCGGACCGACACCGGCACGCGCGTGGTCGTGCGCCCATCAGGCACCGAACCAAAACTCAAGGCGTATCTCGAGGTCGTGGAGCCGATCGGAAACGGTCCGGCGACCGCGCGCGAACGCGCGGCCGCTTCGCTGTCCGCGTTGCGCACAGAAGTGGCGACGGCCTTGGGTCTGTGACTCTCAGCGGGCGGCCGGCCGTCGATGCCAGCTAGAACCTGCGGTACTGCCCGAACTGCCGGTCGCCCGCGTCGCCCAGCCCGGGAACGATGAAGGCGTCGCTGTTGAGCCCGTCATCGACCGAGGTGGTCGTGACCGTCAACGGCAGCCGCGATCGTTCCAATTCATTCACGCCTTCGGGCGCGATCAGCACGCACACGACACTGATGTCGGTGCAGCCGCGGTCGGCGATCATCTGGCAGCAACGCACGAGCGAACCGCCGGTGGCGACCATCGGGTCCAAGACGATGACGTGCCGACCGGTGAGGTCGTCCGGCAACGACTCCATATAGGCGCGGGGCTCGTGTGTTTTTTCGTCACGCGCGAGCCCGACGAAGCCCATCGTGGCCTCCGGCAGGAGCTTGTGTGCGGCATCGGCCATCCCGAGCCCGGCACGAAGCACCGGGACCAGCAGTGGCGGATTGGCGAGACGCACGCCCGTGGCGGTGGACACCGGTGTGGCGATCTCGAATTTCTCGGCGGCGATGTCGCGCGTCGCTTCGTAAACCAGCAGTGTGGTTACTTCACGCAGCGCAGCGCGGAAAACCGAGGAGTCGCTGGTGGCATCGCGCATGACTGTCAGCCGGGATGCGGCAAGGGGGTGTTTAATGACCTGTACGTCCACGAGCTCACACCCTACCGCTTGCGCCCACACGTCATGAGCGTCGATCCGGCCACCCGTAGACTCGCGACTATGACCTCTCAACTTGCGCCGCGCGAGGCGGTCGCGCGTACTCGAGGGTTGCCCGGTGTGGACCGTGTCGGTCTGGATCAGCGGGCCGCCGGCTTGGCGACGCGCTCGATAAAGACGACCGCTAAAGCCTGGGCGATCGATACGGCCATCAGCATGGTCGATTTGACCACTTTGGAAGGTGCGGACACTCCCGGCAAGGTCCGCACGCTGTGCGCGAAGGCCATCCGGCCCCAACCGGGTTCATCGTGCCCATCGGTGGCAGCCGTGTGCGTGTACCCATCGATGGTGCCGGTCGCAGCCGAAGCGCTAGGCGGGACCGGGGTCCAAGTCGCCAGCGTCGCCACTGCTTTTCCGTCGGGGCAGGCTTCGCTTGAGGTGAAGGTCGCGGACACGAGGGCCGCGGTCGCCGCGGGAGCCGACGAGATCGACATGGTCATCAGCCGTGGCGCGTTCCTTTCGGGCAAGTTCGAGGACGTGTACAACGAGATCGTCACCGTCAAGCAGGCGTGCGGAGACGCACACCTGAAAGTGATCCTCGAGACCGGCGAGTTGGCCACATACGACAATGTGCGCAGGGCCAGCTGGTTGGCAATGTATGCCGGCGCCGACTTCATCAAGACCTCGACAGGAAAGGTTTCGCCGGCCGCGACGCTGCCGGTGACTTTGCTCATGCTTGAGGCCGTCCGCGATTTCCGCGACGAGACCGGTCGACAGGTCGGGGTCAAGCCGGCCGGAGGCATCCGCACCAGCAAGGACGCGTTGCGGTACCTGGTGACCGTCAACGAGATCGCCGGCGACGATTGGCTGACGAAACGCTGGTTCCGTTTCGGCGCCTCGAGTTTGCTCAATGACCTGCTAATGCAACGCCAGAAGCTGGCAACCGGCCACTACTCCGGCCCCGACTACGTGACGGTGGATTGAGATGTCGCTTTTCGAGTACGCACCCGCACCCGAATCCAGGTCCATTGTTGACATCAAGTCTTCGTATGGGCTTTTCATCGACGGCAAGTTCGTCGACCCCAAAGACGGGTCCACGTTCAAAACGATCAACCCGGCCAGCGAAGAGACGCTCGCCGAGGTCTCGGAAGCCGGCAACGGCGACGTCGACGCCGCGGTCGCGGCGGCCCGCAAGGCTTACACGAAGGTGTGGGGGCCGATGCCAGGCAGCGAACGGGCCAAATACCTGTTCCGCATCGCGCGCATCATCGCCGAACGCAGCCGCGAGCTGGCCGTGCTGGAGTCCCTCGACAACGGCAAGCCGATCAAGGAATCGCGCGACGCCGACATCCCGCTGGTCAGTTCCTTCTTCTTCTACTACGCAGGCTGGGCAGATAAGTTGCCCTACGCCGGCATGGGTCCGGACCCGAAACCACTGGGCGTTGCGGGCCAAGTCATCCCGTGGAATTTCCCGCTGCTCATGCTCGCGTGGAAAATCGCGCCCGCGCTGGCGTGCGGCAACACGGTCGTACTGAAGCCGGCTGAGACGACTCCGCTGTCGGCGCTGCTGTTCGCGGAAATCTGTCAGCAGGCCGAGCTGCCGCCGGGCGTCGTCAACATCGTGACCGGCGCCGGACAAACCGGGTCGGCGTTGGTGTCGCACCCGGACGTCGACAAGATCGCTTTCACCGGCTCCACCGCGGTCGGGCGCGACATTGCCAAGAGCGTGGCCGGGACGAAGAAAAAAGTCACGCTCGAGTTGGGCGGCAAGGCCGCGAACATCGTTTTCGATGACGCCGCAATCGATCAAGCGGTCGAAGGCATCGTCAACGGCATCTTCTTCAACCAAGGGCACGTCTGCTGCGCCGGTTCGCGGCTGCTCGTCGCCGAATCAATCCAAGACGAGGTACTGGACAAGCTGAAGCGCCGCATGTCCACGCTGCGACTCGGCGACCCGCTCGACAAAAACACCGACATCGGTGCCATCAACTCCAGCCAGCAGCTTGCGAAGATCAAGGAACTGGCGGCAGTCGGGCAAGCCGAAGGCGCCCGGCAATGGTCAGTGTCGTGTGACATACCCGACAACGGTTTCTGGTTCGCGCCAACGATATTCACCGACGTATCCCAGTCGCACCGCATCGCCCGCGAGGAGATATTCGGTCCGGTGCTGTCGGTGTTGTCGTTCCGCACCCCCGAAGAGGCGATCGCGAAAGCCAACAACACCCCGTACGGCCTGTCCGCCGGGGTCTGGACCGAGAAGGGTTCGCGGATGCTGTGGGCCGCAACCGCATTGAAGGCGGGCGTGGTGTGGGCCAACACCTTCAACAAATTCGACCCGACCTCGCCTTTCGGAGGCTTGAAAGAATCTGGTTACGGTCGCGAAGGCGGCCGGCACGGCTTGGAGGCGTACCTCAATGTCTAAACGTGTCTCGGTGCGGAAAACCTACAAGCTTTATGTCGGCGGAAAGTTCCCGCGAAGCGAATCCGGAAGGACCTATCAGGTGACGGCCTCGGACGGCTCCCCATTGGCCAATGCCGCGCAGGCTTCCCGCAAAGACGTGCGTGACGCGGTCTCGGCGGCGCGCAAAGCCCAGGCGGGCTGGGCGGGCGCTACCGCGTACCTGCGCGGGCAGATCGTGTACCGCATGGCTGAGATGGTCGAGGGTCGCCGGGAACAGTTCATCGCAGAAATCACTCAGGCCTCGGGCGTGTCTGTCAAGAACGCCACCGCTGAAGTGGACGCCGCGATCGACCGCCTCGTCTGGTACGCCGGGTGGGCCGATAAGTTGCCGCAGGTCCTGGGCGGGGCGAACCCCGTAGCCGGGCCGTATTTCAACCATTCGACTCCCGAACCCGTCGGCGTCGTGGGGATCGTGGCTCCGGCCAAGGAGTGCTTCCTCGGACTGGTGAGCGTGATCGCGCCGGCGGTCGTGGCCGGTAACGCTGTCGTGGTGGTCGCGTCGCAGGACCGACCGCTGCCCGCGATCACGTTCGGCGAAGCCTTGGCGACGTCCGACGTCCCCGGCGGAGTCATCAACATCCTCAGCGGCAAGCCCGCAGAGCTCGCACCGTGGTTGGCTTCGCACGCCGACGTCAACTCGATCGACCTGACCGGCGTCACCGATAGCGCCTTGATCGAGACATGCGAGGCCTCGGCGGCGCAGAACCTGAAGCGCATCGTGCACGTCGCACAGACGGATTTCACCGCCGACCCGGGCCTGGACCGCCTGCGGCGGCTGGTCGAGATCAAGACGGTGTGGCACCCGGCAGGGACGTAACACAACGTGACGCGACGATTTCGTCTGCGACCCCGTAGCTTCCGCAAGCACATCCCGGCGGAGACTGTGGAGACGTTTCATCGCGTCACATCAACGCATTGACCAGCAAGGCATCGAATAGTGCATAGATGACGACACGACGTTACCGACGCTTCAGTCATGTAACGGAGGCCACGCAACAATGCGCGATGGCGAACTCATAAGCTCTATGCCGACCAACACCCATCAGGACACGGAGGCAAACCGTGGGACGGCACAGCCAAGACTCGGACAAGGACGAGAAGTCGACCGAGGCCGACACTGACGTACTCGACGGCGACAGTGCGCGCAGCAGCAAAGCCGATAGCTTCTGGGAGAAGGTCGGCGTGGAGCCGGTCGAGATAGCGCTTCCTAAAGGCACCGGCCTGACCCTGCGCGCGTACCGCATGTCGGACACGATCGATCTCGACCGTGACGCCGAAGAACAGGCGGAAGCGGAGTCCGACGACGAGACTCAAGACGCCGAGGCAGAGGTCCCCGAAGAGGAACCGAAGAAGTCCAAAGGCAAAGACAAGAAGAAGTCGAAAGCCGACTCCGAGGAGAAAGACTCCGACGAGGAGGACTCCGAGGACGAGGACGCGAAAGCGGACGACGAGGACTCCGCTGACGACGACGAGGACGACGAGGACGACGAGGACGAAAAGGACCCGGTCGAGGAAGTCCCGGTCTTCCTGAGCGATGGTCGCAGCCTCCCGCTGTTCGAGACGCCGAAAGCACTCGTCGACTTCGTCAAATCCGATGTGGCCACACAGTTGTCGCAGATTGATACCTGGGATGAGCTTGTCAAAGGCATCAAACCGGAATACGTTGTCGCGAACGAAGAAGACTCCTACGAGCTCGACCTCGTGGTGAAGAACCTTCGTGGCGGGCACGACACCTGGGATGCCGAATTGATCGTCGGAGCCGCGGAGTTGTCGCGTGACCTCGGGCACTCCTTGCGTATCCCGTCGGTCGCTACGACGCTGTCGCCGGGATCACCGCTCGACGACCTCGACAACGCACTACGGTCCATGATCAACGGTGGTCTGCGCGCGATGTTCGCAAAACGCAAGATGCGCAAGATCGGCAAGGAACAAACCGCCTTGGCATGGCGCGGAATAATCAACAAAATCAGCGAATCGGTTGATTGGCGAAACTAACGCGGTGCGAGACGATCGAGGCTGACGGTGTGTCGTGACGACGTGTAACGTCGACGTGATGGCTGGAAGGAGCACGACACTGTGCGCATCTTTTGCGGGTTGACCAACGTCGATGACGTTGTATCCGCTGCGGTAGTAAACGAACGTGGTGGCGTCATCGCTACCGCCGAAGTCGCCGACGCCCCGTCCGGGTACGTCGATCTATGCCGCATGTGGGTTCGCTACGGCGCCGTGTCGCAGGTGAACGTCGCCGACGACGGCAGCACCCAGGTCCTCATGGACCTGGCGATCGCGGGCGGTCACGGCGTCGCCGCAGTCGACTTCGGCCAGGACGGCTCGGACGACCCCACCGAGACCGCGGTGCACATCGCCGGCATGCTCGCTTCCGGCGAGCTCGTGGCCTACAACGAAGTCAACCATTCGCGAGCGATGCAGCGCATCGTCAATTCAATGCATGCCATGGCGCACAGCGGTTTCGCTGGCCAGAACGCATTGATCGATGTCCTGCGCCATTGTCACCCGGCCGCGTTGGCCGCCTGGGAGGACCCCACCGACCGCGCCGCTTTGGAACTGCTCAGTATCGTTCCGGAGCCGGCCGACGCCGCAGAAGCGGACCCGAAACGGCTTGCCGATCAGCTGCGTGACCGCGTCGACCCCCGCCGAGTCAGCCGCATGGTGACCTCGCTGGCGACAGCCTCCCGCTCACACGATTACCAACCGGATCCCGGTGTGGCCCAGGCGATCGCCGCCGCCGCCGAATCGGTCCTGTCATACGAGCGCGCGTCGGACGCGCTGGCGGATTCGCTGGCGCGGCACCTGTTCGGCGACCAGGCCTCCGCGCCGCAGGCTCCCCCAGTGCCAGCGCCGCAGGCTTCCCCAGAGCCGGCTCCTGAGCCGGAACCGCAGGCGCAGGAACCGCAGCCGCGCGATGAGCCCTCCTTCAGCGATATGCCGCCGCTGCCCAACCGGGCGCGTGCTTTCGACCAAGTACCCGCCGAGCCGCCGACGCTGCCGCTCGGGTTTCACACTGCTCCACCAGACACGCTCGCTCCGGCCGACTTTGACGAGCAGCTGCCCGAACCGGGCGGCTTCCCGCAGATGCCGCAGCCGCCGTCGTTTGTCGAAGACGACCTGCCCACGCCGCAGTCCCAGCCAGCGCCGGAACCGGTAGGCGACGACGCATACCTGGATTCCGAACTGCCGCCTGGTTTCGACGAAGCCGACGACGATCTGTTGATCTTCAGTCAGGCACGATCGGCATGGTTCAAGGGGCCGGCCGCAATAGACGACGATGATTCGGAAGCCTGGTCGACGCCCGCTGATGAGGGTTGGCGCGCGGCGGCAGCGGTGGCGACGAGCGACGCGCCCGCTTCCGACACGACCGGTAGCGGACTACCGAGGCGTGTGCCGCAGGCCAACCTCGTTCCAGGTTCGGCGATTTGGTCCGACGCTCCCGCAGTGCCCATCAGCCGGGATGCATCCACTTTGGCTCGGCACACGGCCGGATATTTCCGCGGCTGGGGCCGGGCGCGCAGGGAGACTGTTGGTGCGGGTTCGCGATAATGATGGTGGTGTGATCTCATGACCGACCTGGGGGTTTACGAACGTTCGCTCAGCATGCTGCTGGCGTCGCTGGTGGCGCGGACGCCGGGGCTGTCGCACGCGGTATTGGTGAGTGTGGACGGTATGCCGCTGGCGATGTCGGCCGGCCTTCCGCGAGAGCGGGCGCTTCAGTTGGCTAGCATCGGTTCCGGACTTTTGTCCATTGGTGATGGTGCCGGCCAGGCGATGGACACCGGCCCCGCCAACCAGATCATGGTCGAGATGGCCGAAGGCCTGCTCCTGACCGCGCCGGTGGGTCCACAGATCTGCCTATCACTGCTCGCGGTCGCCGAATGCGGGCGCGAACAGCTCGGATACGAGATCGGGCACTTCACCGCACAGGTGCGACCACTGCTGGACGAGGCGCTGGCAAACACGGGACAGTTCCCGGTCGTCAACTAGCGCATCACAAACCCAGCTGCGCGGCCGCAGCCGCGGCGTCGACCGGGATCGTGCGCGGTCGCGGCGCCGTCGACAAGGCCCAGTCCGGGTCCTTCAAGCCGTGACCGGTCAATGTGCACACGACGGTAGATCCCGCGGCGATCTCACCGTTGTCCACCGACTGCAGCAAACCCGCTACGCTGGCGGCGCTGGCGAGCTCCACGAAAACGCCCTCGGCGCGCGCCAGCAGCAGGTACGCCTGGTGGATCTGCCTGTCAGTGACGGCGAAGATGGCGCCGGAGGATTCGTCGCGCGCGTCGAGAGCCTTCGACCAGCTCGCCGGGCTACCGATGCGGATCGCGGTGGCGATCGTCTGCGGATCCGTCACAACCTCGCCGGTGGCGATCGGGGCCGCACCGCTTGCCTGCACACCAAACATGCGCGGCCGTTTGCCGGCATTTCCCGCCTCGTGGTCTTGGGAGTAACCCATCCAGTATGCGGTGATATTTCCGGCGTTACCGACAGGGAGACAATGGACGTCTGGCGCATCCCCTAGTGCCTCCACGATCTCGAACGCCGCGGTTTTTTGACCCTGCAAGCGATACGGGTTCACGGAGTTGACCAGACTGACCGGGTAGTCGATCGCCAGCTTCCCGGCGAGGGCCAGGCAATCGTCGAAATTGCCTTCGACCTGCAGCAAGGTCGCGCCGTGCACGAGGGCCTGCGCGAGTTTGCCGAGCGCGATCTTTCCTTGCGGCACAAGCACGGCACAGGTCAGGCCCGCGCGGGCAGCATAGGCGGCAGCCGACGCGGATGTATTACCGGTCGACGCGCAGATGACCGCCTTCGAACCATCCTCTTTGGCCTTTGATACGGCCATCGTCATGCCACGGTCCTTGAAGGAACCGGTCGGGTTCGCGCCCTCGATCTTCAAATAGACCTCGCAGCCGGTCCGCCGCGACAGGTCCGGCGCGGCGACCAGCGAAGTCGCGCCCTCCCCCAACGTGACGACCGGGGTGCGGCTACTCACCGGCAACCGGTCCCGGTACTGCTCGATGATGCCCCGCCATCCTCCGACGGAACGCACTGCCGACGCCGGCCGATCCTGACTCATGACTCTCCCTCTACCCGCATGACACTGTCGACGCGCCGCACCGACGGCAGGTCTTCGAGCTCGCGCACCGTGCGCGCCAATTGCGCATCCCGGGCGATGTGTGTGACGGCCACCAGGATCGCCTCGTTACCGCGGCCGGACTGTCGGACTGTGCGCATGCTGACGTCGTTTCGCGCGAACACCGTCGCCACCTGCGCAAGCACGCCCGGCTCGTCGGTGACGTCCAAGCTCAAGTGGTAGCGGGTCTGCGTCTCGCCCATCGGCAGGACCTCCGCCGGGCCCGACCCGGACTCGTTACCACCGTCGCGTCCCGTGCGTCGCATGCGCGCGACTGTGACGAGATCACCGAGGATCGCCGAGGCGGTGGGCGCGCCACCGGCCCCAGCGCCGTAGAACATGAGACGGCCCGCCAGCTGCGCCTCCACGAACACGGCGTTGTACGCGCCGTTGACGCCCGCCAACGGGTGGGATTTCGGGATCATCGCGGCGTGAACGCGCGCGCTCACCTTGTCGCCATCGCGGGTCGCGATGCACAACGGCTTGACGACGCAACCGATCTCAGCGGCCGACGCGACGTCGCCGGCCGTGACGTCGGTAATGCCTTCTCGGTAGACATCGTCCACCGAGACCTGTGTGTGGAAAGCCAATGAGGCCAGGATCGCGGCCTTCGAAGCGGCGTCGAAGCCTTCGATATCGGCGGTCGGATCCGCTTCGGCGTAGCCGAGTTCGCCCGCTTCGGCCAGCGCCTCGGCGAAACCGGCCCCCGTCTCGGTCATGCGGGACAGCACGTAATTTGTGGTGCCGTTGACGATCCCCATCACGCTCGTGATGACGTCGCCGTGCAGCGATTCGCGCAGTGGCCGAAGCAGCGGTATAGCACCGGCGACGGCCGCCTCGTAGTACAGCTGCGCGCCGTTGCGCGTCGCCGCCCGATGCAGCGCGGCGCCGTCGGTGGCCATCAGCACCTTATTGGCCGTCACGACGCTCTTTCCGGCGCGCAACGCCGCCAGGATCCATTCCCGGGCCGGATCGGTACCGCCGACGACTTCGACGACGATGTCGATGTCGTCGCGGGTCACCAGCTCGTGCGCGTTCGTAGTGAACAGCCCAGGATCGACTGGCAGGTCGCCGCGGTCACGGTCGAGACGACGTACCGCGACACCGGCGAGTTCGATGCGCTCGCCGACACGCGCCGCCAACTCCCGCGACTGATCGTGCAGTTGGCGCACGACTTCCGAGCCGACGGTTCCGCAACCGAGCAACGCCAGTTTCATCGCTAACCCACGTCCAGGCTCAGCATGTCGTCGACGGTCTCACGACGCACAATCACGCGTGCCTCCTCATTGGCCACTGCTACCACCGGAGGCCGCGGCACATGGTTGTAGTTGCTGGCCATACTGCGGCAATAGGCTCCGGTCCCGGGAACGGCGACGAGATCGCCGGGGGCGATGTCGCCGGGCAGGAATTCGTCCTTGACGACGATATCGCCGGCCTCGCAATGCTTGCCCGCGACGCGCCCGAGGATTGCCGGCGCCCCGGAAAGCCGAGAAGCCATTGTGGCTGAATAGGATGCGTTGTACAGCGCCGGCCGCAGGTTGTCACTCATGCCGCCGTCGACGCTGACGTAGCTACGCACCTGCCCGCTTCCCAGATCGACGGCCTTGACCGTCCCCACCTGGTACAGCGTGAATGTGGACGGACCCGCGATTGCGCGGCCCGGCTCGACCGTCACGGCCGGCAACGGGATCTCCAGGACCTTGCATTCGCGCTCGACGATGTCACGCAGTTCCGCGGCGAGCTCCGTAGGAGCCTTCGGGTCGTCTTGACTCGTGTAAGCCATGCCGAACCCACCGCCGAGGCCGAGCTCAGGCAGCGTCGTGGCGAACTCTTCGGCCAGCCCGGACTGGATCTCCAGGAGCCGCCGGACCGCGACCTCGAAACCGGTGGTGTCGAAGATCTGCGACCCGATGTGCGAATGCAGCCCGCGCAGGTCGAGGACTCCGGCCGTCAAGATCCGCCGCGCAGCCTTGACGCTGGCATCCAGCGACAGGCCAAACTTCTGGTCCTCATGGGCCGTGGCGATGTATTCATGCGTGTGTGCCTCCACCCCGACCTTGGTGCGGATCATGACCGCCGGTTTAACGCCGAGCTCGGTGGCCAAGGCGGTAAGACGCGCGATCTCGGTCGTGGAGTCCAACACGATCTTGCCGACACCGACCTGCAGCGCCTGCGCGAGCTCGTCATAGGACTTGTTGTTGCCGTGCAGCGCGAGCCGATGCGGCGGGAACCCGGCCGCCAGCGCGACGGCGAGTTCGCCGCCGGTGCACACGTCGAGAGATAGGCCGGATTCCTCGACCCATCGCGCGACCGCCTTGCACAGGAAGGACTTCCCGGCGTAGTAAACCTGGCTGCCGGGGCCGTTGTCGTCCCCGCCGGTTTTGCCGAACGAGGCGGCGAACGCGTCCCGAAAAGCGTTCAGTCGCGCGCGGAAGTCGGTTTCATCGACTATGTAGGCGGGGGTGCCGAATTCCTCGGCCAAAGCGTTGACGCTGATGCCGCCGACGGTCAGGGCGCCGGTGGCGTCACGTGAGACCGTTTGCGACCACAACTGCGGCAGAAGGTCGTTGATGTCCGCCGGCAAGCGCAGCCATTCCGGGCCGTGTCCGCCGTATTCTCCGTGCAGGGCCCCTGCTTCGTGTGCGCTCATAACATCCGCTCCGGTGCCGAGACGCCGAGCATTCGCAGCGAGTTGGACAGCACGACACGGGTAGATTCCACAAGCCACAGTCGCGCCGCGCCGGTCGGCGTGAATTCCTCGTCCCCGCGAGGCAGGACCCGGCACGCGTCATAGAAACGGTGGTAGGCGGCCGCCAACGATTCGGCATAACGGGCAACCCGGTGCGGTTCGCGCAACGCAGCAGCCTGCGCCACGACCGCGGGAAACTCGGCGAGTTGTTTCAACAGGTCGGTCTCGCGCACGTGCCCCAAAAGCGCGGGTTCGTAGTCATCGCCGCGGTCCAGCCCCAGCTCTTTCGCGTTGCGCAGCAACGAAGCTATGCGCGCGTGCGCGTATTGCACATAGTAGACCGGGTTGTCGTTGGTGGCCCGTGTCCACAAGTCAAGATCGAGCTCGATAGTGGAGTCCGTCGAGTAGCGCGCCAGGGCATAGCGGGCGGCGTCCGCACCCACGGCATCGACAAGGTCTTCCAATGTCAAGAAGTTGCCGGCACGCTTCGACATCTTGACCGGTTCCTTATCCCGCACCAAGTTCACCATCTGGCCGATGAGGATCTCGAGGTTGACTTGCGGGTCGTCGCCGAAACACGCGGCCATCGCCTTCATGCGACCCACATAACCGTGGTGGTCCGCACCGAGCATGATCACGCAGCGGTCGAAACCGCGGGCCCGCTTATCGCGGTAGTAGGCGCAGTCCGCAGCAAAATAGGTCCACGAACCGTCCTTTTTAATGAGCACCCGGTCCTTATCGTCGCCGAAATCCGTGGTGCGCAGCCAGGTCGCACCATCCTTTTCATACACACGATCCTGCTCCCGCAGCGTCTCAACCGCCGCAGTCAGATCGCCGCGGTCGTGCAAATCCTTCTCGTTGAAGTACCGGTCGAAATGAACCCCGAAATCGTCCAGCGACTTCTCGATCTGCGCGAACATGACCTCGATGCCGTGTACCCGGAAGATCTCGGCCGGATCCGCCGACTCCAAGGCGTCCGGGTGCGCGGCCAATACTGTGTCCGCGACGTCCTTGATGTATTCGCCCTGGTATCCGGACTCCGACACCTCGTCCCCACGCGCTACCGCCAGCAACGACTGCGCAAAAGCATCGATCTGCACACCCGCGTCGTTGAAATAGTATTCCGTGGCCACCTGCGCACCGCTGGCCGCGAACACGCGCGCCAACGCATCACCGACCGCCGCCCAACGCACCGAACCGATGTGAATAGGCCCCACGGGGTTAGCGGAAACGAACTCCAGATTAAGGTTCTGGCCAGCGAGCGAATCGTTGCGTCCGTAATCCATACCTTCGGCCACAATCGTCTTAGCCAAGACACCGGCCGCCTCCGCTCGAAGCGTGATGTTGAGGAACCCAGGCCCGGCGACATCGACCGAAGCGATCTCGGCGTGCGCACCGAGTTCGGCCGCGACGGCCTGCGCGATCTCGCGAGGCGGCTTACCCGCCTTCTTCGCCAACTGCAGGCACAGGGTCGAGGCATAGTCTCCATGTTCAGGATTTCGTGGCCGCTCCACGGTCGTGGATTGCGGCAACAGCCCGGTGTCCAAATCCGCGGATTCGAACGCGGATTTCGCGGCAGTCAGTACCAGCGTCGCGAGATTTTCTGGAGTCATGCGGACATGGTATATGTCCAGATCGTGGGCTAGATTTTGCTAATAGCCGTCATGATCGACGACAAGATATCGTCACCCTTACATACGACGAGTCACGACATATGCTTATAACGCCCACACATATCCATGTGCCCGGCGTTCGCCCTGTTCGCCCCTAGTGAAGATGTTCGAATCCATGACTCAAAACCCCTCTCACGAATTGCCCCACCGTCCTTCCCGGGCGCGTTCCGGCCTCGGGCAAGAAGGAACACCCGACGTCGCCAGCGATTACCGGCCGCTGAACTGGAATCGAGGCTTCACACCTCCGGAAACCGACGAGCCCGCCGCACCGACGAACGGGTCCGGTCACAGCGGTGGGTTCGGCGTCCCCGGCCCCGAACCGCACATCAGTGCGTCCCCCGAGCCGGAGCGCGAGGATCCGCGACTGCGACGCCCCGCCGTGCCGGGCGAGACGGCTGCCGCATCTGTCAGCCGGAGAGAGGCGTCGGAGGTCATGAGCGCTCGCCAGGCGATCGCGACGGGCCTCGTCGTGCTCGGGATCCTCGCGATCGTGGCCGTGGCTGTCTACGTGTTGAGCGGCATACAAACCGGCTAGATCGCCTCAGCCCACGACCTTGTTCTCCCACGCCCAGGCGGCAATGCCGACCCGGTTACGCGCGCCGATCTTGGTGCGGACCGACTCCAAGTGGGTCTTCACCGTCGACACCGACAGCTGCAGGGTCTTGGCGATGTCGTTGTTCGTGGCCCCACGCGCCAACAGTTCCACCACGTCGAGTTCCCGCTGCGTCAGCCGCGTCGCGCCGCCCGCCGCCCGTTTCGGCGGCTCGAGATGCTGCAGCAACCGGACCGTGACCGACGGCGACACCAACGCGTCACCGCTGGCGGCCGCGCGGATGGCCTCCACAAGCAGGCTGGGCCCCGCGTCCTTGAGGAGGAAGCCGCTGGCCCCGGCGCGCAGCGCGCCGTAGACGTACTCGTCCATGTCGAACGTGGTGACGATGACGACGCGCAGTGGATCGGGCACGTCCGGACCGGCGAGCAGGCGAGTCGCCTCCAGCCCATCGCATTTGGGCATCCGGATGTCAAGCAGGCACACGTCTGGGCGATGCTCGCGGGCAGCGGCGACCGCCTCGACGCCGTCGGCGGCTTCGGCGATCACCTCGATGTCGTCATGCGTCTGCAGGATCATGCGGAAGCCGATCCGCACCATTTCTTGGTCGTCGGCTATCAACACCCTGATGGTCACTGGTCCTCCTGCTAGCGGGATTCAACCGTCGTCCCGGCCATGGGGATGGTGGCGGCCACTTCCCAGCCGCCTTCCGGAAGCGGGCCGGCGCGAAACGAACCGTTGAGCGCGTCGAGGCGCTCCCGCAGGCCGGCGAGGCCGAACCCGCCACCGATCCGCCCGAGGCGCGACCGTTTGCGGGCACGACCGTCGTTGCGCACGGTCACTTCGATGTCGCCGTCCTGGCGGCCGATCGATACGCCCACTGTCACCGCCGCCCGCCCGTGCTTATTGATGTTGGTCAGCGCCTCCTGCACGATTCGGTGGATAGTGGCGGCGACCTCTGGTGCCAGGCCGCGCGGTTCCACCTCGTGCGCGATGTGCAGCCACGCGTAACGCCCGCCCACGTTGAACTGCTCCACCATCGCGCGCACCTGCTCGAGGTCTCCGATCGGGCGCGTCTTGGCCGCTTCGTCGTTGCGCAACACCAGCACGAGGCGACGCATCGACGACAGTGCCTCCATCCCGGCGCGTTCGACGGCGACGAAGGCCTGGCGGCACTGCTGCGCGTCACCCTCGTTGAGGTACTGCGCCGCCTGAGCCTGCACCACGATCCCCGTCACGTGGTGTGCCACGAAATCGTGCAGGTCACCGGCGAGATCCATCCGTTCGCGCCTTCGCACTTCCGCCAGCGCGTGTTGACGATTGATGTCCACGCTGCGCAGGTAGACCCCGAGCCCGAGCGCGCCCATCAGCACAATGGTCAGCACGAACGTCGAGTAGACCACCTCGCGCAGCTCTGCCTGCCGCAGCGGAAGCAGCTCGAACGCGACGACGAGCCCGAAGGTGCCCCATTTCCCCAGCGGGGCGTCCCACCGACGCACGGTCCATATCAGAATCAGAAGCAGCGCCAGGATCTCCGCCGTGCCCATCCGGTTCTCCGATATCCGCGGAACTGCCAGCGCCACGATCGTGCCGAGCACGGAGCCGGCCGCAGCCACGGGTGCGAGTCGCGGCACGCAGGCATGCTGAAACACGGCGATCACGCCGGCGCACAACGCGGACAGCAGCAGCAGTTGCGCACCGGTCGATTTGGTGACGAGCGCCTCGGCGATAAGCGTGGCGCCCAAAACGATCGCCACACCTATTTGGAGCAGGGCGGTGCCCCATTGATGTATGCGTTCGCTGGTGATCACACCGGCAAATGTACGCCGGAGCGTTCGAGCCATATCGATCCATCTCACGGTGAGCAAGCGGTCGCCAGACGCGCTCGGTGACGCTGCATACCGCCAGGCCCGATGCGTGACAAACACAACATTACATAACGCATGTACTGTGAAACAGTGTTGTGGTGTCGTCGTCCGCCACCGAACTCCACAGCCTCCGACCGCTCATGCCGACCGTGTACCTACCCGCGGTCCTGTTCGGAATCGGCCAGGGCGCGATCCTTCCGGTCATCGCCCTCACCGCACGCGAGCTGGGCGCCTCCGTCGGCCTCGCCAGCCTCATCGTGGCATTGTTGGGGATCGGACAACTGTTCGGCGACCTCCCGGCCGGCTCATTCGCCGCCCGCATCGGCGAACGCCGCGCCATGGTCGGTTCCGTCGCGCTCATCACCGTCGCTCTTGTCCTGTGTGTCCTGGCCTCGCAGGTGTGGATGCTCGCGGTCGCGATCTGCGTGGTCGGCATCGCCAGCGCCGTATGGGGCATCGCCCGACACACCTACCTGACCGAAGTCGTCCCCTACCAGCTGCGCGCCCGTGCCATGTCCACGCTCGGCGGCTCACACCGCATCGGCGCCTTCGCGGGGCCGTTCCTCGGGGCGGGGGCGATGCACCTGTGGGGCACCAACGGTTCCTATATCGTCCACATAGCCACCGCCGGAGCCGCCGCGCTCCTGGTCGGCTTCATCAAGGAACCCATCAAGCCGAAACGGCCGGATAAGGCCGAGGGTTCGCTGCGCGACACGGTCAAGGTCCTACGTGACCACTTGCCGGTTTTCGCGACACTGGGTTCCGGCGCCATGATGGTCGGCATCGTGCGTGCCTCACGGGCGGCCGTCATCCCGCTATGGGCCGAAAGCATCGGCGTCGACGGCACCACCACGAGCATCATCTTCGGCCTGTCGGGCGCCGTCGACATGCTCATGTTCTACCCGGCCGGCAAAGCCATGGACAAGTTCGGCCGCGCCTTCGTCGCCGTACCATGCATGGCCGTCATGGGCGTGTCTCTCCTGCTGTTGCCGCTGACGCATTCGGCTCTCACCTTGCTGCTGGTGGCGCTGCTGCTCGGTTTCGGCAACGGCCTGGGCAGCGGCATCATCCTGACCCTGGGGTCCGACGTGTCGCCGAAAGCCGGGCGGGCACAGTTCCTCGGCGGCTGGCGCTTGTGCGCCGACACCGGCACGGCGCTGGGGCCAGTGATCGTCAGCGGCGTCACCGTCGCGATCGCGCTCGGGCCAGCGATCTGGGCGATCGCGGCGATCGGTTTCACGGGTGCGGCAGCCCTCAAACGTTGGATCCCCCACCCCGAACCCGCCTTGGCGGAGCGTTAACCTCGCCGGCGTGCGGCGCTGCACCAACCGCA
>DXIM01000185.1 GCA_019112895.1 Candidatus Stackebrandtia faecavium | reverse complement strand
CTCCGTCCAACGAGCTCGACGGCCCTATCTCACACGCGGGTGACGGTGGTGCGTACCTCGGTGCCGTCGCCGACCTCACTGACATTGCCGTCTCGCGCTTCGGCGAACGTCAACTGCGTGGCGAGCGTTTCCCCGGTGACGAAGTCGCGGTGAGCCTCCACGGCATCGACGACCTCCTTCGGCGCGTCCAGCACCACCGCGATGCGGTCCGTGACGGCCAGGTCCGCGTCCTTGCGCGCGTTCTGCACCGCGCGCACCACATCGCGCGCGACACCTTCGGCGTGCAGTTGCGGCGTGATATCGGTGTCCAGCACAACAACACCAGTCGAGTTCGACAACACGGCGGTGCGTTCGGCGGCCCGAGGGGTCATCTTCAGCTCGTATTCGCCTTCCTGCAGCTCGACCCCGCCAGCGGTGACGGCCCCACCTTCGACGCTGTAGTCGCCGGTCTTGACCGCCTTGATGACGCGCTGCACGTCCTTGCCGAGCCGGGGCCCGAGGACGCGCGGCACCAGGCTCAACGTCTGGTCGCAATAGTCGGCGACCTCGGAGGAGAACAGCACCTCTTTCACGTTGACCTCTTCGGCGATCAGTGACGCGAACGGACGCAAGGCGTCGGCGTTGTCGACCGCGACCGTCAACGAAGCCAGCGGCAATCTCACCCGAAGCTTCGTCGCTTTACGCTGCGACAGCGCGGCCGAGCACACGTCTCTGACGGTGTCCATCGCCGTGACGAGCTCCTCGTCTGCGGGGAACGCCTCCGGGTCCGGGAAATCGCACAGGTGCACCGACCGTTCCCCGGTCAACCCACGCCAGATGTCTTCGCTGATAAGCGGGAGTAGCGGCGCGGCCGTTTCGGCGACGAGACGCAGTACGGTCGCCAGCGTCGGCAGCGCCTGCCGGTCACCGTGCCAGAAGCGGTCGCGGGAACGGCGCACATACCAGTTCGTGAGCGCGTCCAGGTAGAACCGCACGTGCCCGCACGCGGCGGAGATGTCGTACACGTCCATCGCGTCGCGCACGTCGGTGATCAACTGCCGCGTCTTGGCCAGGATGTATCGATCCAGGACGTGGTCGGACGCCTGGGCCGCCGCGAACGCCTCAGCTGGCGTGGCTTCGTACCCGTCGGCGTTGGCGTATAGCGAGAAGAAATACCATACATTCCACAGAGGAAGGATGACCTGCCGCACGGTATCGCGGATACCGACCTCGGTGACGGGCATGTCGCCGCCACGCACGACCGGCGACGCCACGAGGAACCACCGCATGGCGTCGGCACCATAGGAGTCGAAAACTTCGTAAACGTCCGGATAGTTGCCGAGACTCTTCGACATTTTGCGGCCGTCGGCGCCCAGCAGGGTGCCGTGGCACATGCACGATTTGAACGCGGGCCGGTCGAACAGACTCGTCGCCATGACATGCATGGTGTAAAACCAGCCGCGGGTCTGCGGGCTGTATTCGACGATGAAGTCGCCCGGGAAATGGTGCTCGAACCATTCGGCGTTCTCGAACGGGTAATGCACTTGCGCGAACGACATCGAACCCGATTCGAACCAGCAGTCGAGAACCTCGGGGACACGCCGCATCATCGACTTGCCGCTCGGGTCGTCCGGGTTCGGACGTGTCAGTTCATCGATCGCCGGCCGGTGCAGGTCGGTCGGACGCACGCCGAAGTCCCGTTCCAGTTCGTCGAGCGAACCGTAGACATCGATGCGCGGGTATTCCGGATCGTCCGATACCCACACCGGGATCGGCGAACCCCAAAACCGGTTGCGGGAGATGTTCCAGTCCCGGGCCCCTTCAAGCCATTTGCCGAACTGGCCGTCCCGGATATGGGCGGGAGTCCAGGTGATCTCCTGATTCAGCTCCACCATCCTGTCCCTGAAGGACGTGACCGCCACAAACCAGCTCGACACGGCCCGCTGGATCAGCGGGTTGTCACAGCGCCAACAGTGCGGATACGAGTGCACGTAGGTGTCGTGACGCAGCATCACGCCGGCCGACTTGAGGTCACGGATGATGTGCTTATTCGCCTCGAAAACCTGCATACCTTCGTATGGCGCGGCTTCGGCGGTGAAGCGGCCATGTGAGTCGACCGGCACGACCGGGTCGATGTCTGCGGCGTCGGTGACGACCTTGTCCTCTTCACCGAATGCCGGGGCTATGTGGACCACACCGGTACCGTCGTCGGTCGTGACGTAGTCCGCCAGCAGGATCTGGTGCGCGTTTTCGCGACCGGCGAAGAAATCGAACGGCGGCGTGTAACGGGTGCCTGCCAGGTCGGTACCGCGGTGGCGCGACAGCACCGTCGGGTTCTCGCCGAGCTCTTTCGCGTACGAGGCGAGCCGTTCGGCCGCCAGCAGGTACTTATCACCCCGCGCCTCCACGACGACGTACTCGACATCGGGGTGCACCGCGGCAGCCAGGTTCGACGGCAGGGTCCATGGGGTCGTCGTCCATACCAAAGCGTGCACGCCGTCCAGATCGGTGCCGGGCGCCTTCAGTGGCAAGCCCACCGTCACGGCCGGGTCCTGACGGTCCCGGTAGGTGTCGTCCATCTTGGTTTCGGTGTTGGACAGTGGGGTTTCGCAGCGCCAGCAGTACCACAGCACTCGGTAGCCCTCATAGATCAAACCCTTGTCGTACAGGGATTTGAACGCCCACATGACGCTTTCCATGTAATCGAGGTCGAGCGTCTTATAGTCGTTTTCGAAGTCGACCCAGCGCGCCTGACGCGTGACGTAACGCTCCCAGTCGTTGACGTATTTGAGCACCGATTCACGGGTGGCAGCGTTGAACTTGTCGATTCCGAGCGCTTCGACCTCGGACTTCGACGAGATGCCCAACTGCTTTTCGGCTTCGACTTCCGCTGGCAGGCCGTGGCAGTCCCAGCCGAAACGGCGTTCGACACGCCGGCCCCGCATCGTCTGGTACCTGGGAACGATGTCTTTGATGTATCCGGTCAGCAAATGGCCATAATGCGGCAAGCCGTTAGCGAACGGCGGACCGTCGTAGAAGACGAATTCGTTGTCGCCATCGACTCCGCGTTCCCGGTTATCGATCGACTGGGCGAAAGTGTCATCGTCGCGCCAGAACTTCAGGACGCGGTCTTCCACATCGGGAAGTTTCGGACTTGCGGGGACTCCCCGCGCGGGGTCATCCAACGGGTAGGCCATTACTGCTCCTTCGCACCGGCCTTCAACGGTCTGCCAGCGCGAGGACGAGCGCGTGCCCGCGGTACCACCTCGCTTGACGCGTGTGCCACGCGTCCGCTTATTGGCCAGCTGTCACGGGCTGGTCCCGTTCGGTTCTATTGAGGCTCGCGCCCGTTCTTCCGAAGGCTCGCTGGTGATGGCCAGGTCAGCGCCGTTGTCTCAGTCTAGCTTGATGCCAAAGACGGCTCGCAACGCAATATCGTGGTCGGCTCGGTCGTGGCGTTTGAGTATGCGGCGGTGCTACAGTTTCGGCATGCGAAAAATTGAGCGACTTACCTGGTGGCGCCGCTAACGGCGGCCCCGATTTCGCGTCTTCGCATCTCCCGACCGCCGCGCTTCGGCGGTCGCTCTCGTGCGCCCGGCGTCGCGTGGCATACCTGCCAAGGAAAGGCATCCACGCATGAAGCTGTATCGCAGCGCCGGCGGCATCGACATCACCCGCGAGGTTCACGAACTGCGCACCGACGAGTTCGATGCGCTGATCGACCGGGTCGAGACGCGACGCGGTGGCGTATTGAGCTCCGGAATGGAATACCCGGGCCGTTATTCCCGCTGGCACATGGCGTACAGCGATCCGTGCCTGGAGTTGTCCTGCATCGGTCTCACGTTCAGCGTGCGCGCCCTGAACGAGCGCGGTGCCGTGCTGATCCCCAGTCTGCGCGCGGCCGCGTCGCCCTGTGGACGCATCAGGGACGGTTCGGACGCTTTCGATCTGGCGATTCCACGCGGCGACGACAACTTCGCCGAGGAGGAACGCACTCGGCGCCCGAGCGCGTTCACGGCCTTGCGCGCCATCCTGGACTCATTGCGCTGCGACGACCCTCACCTGGGGTTCTACGGCGCCTTCGGTTACGACCTGGCGTTCCAATTCGAGCCGGTCGAGTTCGCGAAACCGCGCGGCGAGGACGATCGCGACCTCGTGTTGCAGCTGCCCGACGAGATCTCGATCGCCGACAGGAAACGCGAACTCGCGCACCGCTTCACCTACGAATTCAGTGTCGACGGAAGGTCGACCCGCGGTCTTTCGCGAACCACGCAGGCACAGGCGTACACACCCGCGGCGCAGGTGCCGCCACCGCCGACACCGGGCGCTTATGCGCAAGTGGTGAAGCAGGCGCGCACCCAGTTCGCCGAAGGCAACCTGTTCGAGGTGGTGCCCAGCCACCGGATGTATGCGGCCTGCGATTCCCCGGCCGCGTTCTTCCGGCGGCTACGCGCCTCGAACCCGGCTCCCTACGAGTTCTTCTTCAATCTGGGCGAGGGCGAGCATCTGGTCGGTGCGTCGCCGGAAATGTATGTGCGCGTGAACGAAGACCGGGTCGAGACCTGCCCGATATCGGGCACGATCGCGCGCGGGGCGGATGCGCTGGGCGACGCGGACAACATTCTGGAACTACTCAGCTCCGAAAAGGAAAAGTCAGAGCTGACGATGTGTACCGATGTGGACCGCAACGATAAGGCGAGGGTGTGCGTGCCCGGGTCGGTCAAGATCTTGGGTCGTCGACAGATCGAGATGTATTCCCGGTTGATCCACACGGTGGACCACATCGAGGGCCGGCTGCGACCCGATATGGATGGACTCGACGCATTCCTTACCCATATGTGGGCGGTGACGGTCACGGGTGCGCCGAAGACGTGGGCGATGCGCTTCATCGAACAGCACGAACCGACGCCTCGGCGCTGGTACGGCGGAGCCGTCGGCAAGGTCGGCGTCGATGGCTCGTTGAACACCGGACTCACGCTGCGCACGGCACACATCAGGAACGGTGTCGCGGCGGTGTCGGCGGGCGCGACACTGCTGTTCGATTCGGACCCGGACGCCGAGGAACGCGAGACCCATTTGAAGGCGCGCGCGCTCCTCGCCGTCGCGGGAGGCGACGCTGCGGCATCCAGCTCGGTGTCAGAGGAATCGGCGCCCACGACAGACCAGGCGGGACAAGGACGCCGCGTCCTACTGGTCGACCACGAAGACTCGTTCGTCCACACCCTCGGCGACTACTTCAGGCAGCATGGCGCCGAAGTGACGACGGTGCGGTACGGGATCGGTTCGGCGGAGCTGGACCGCTATGTGCCCGATCTCGTCGTCCTATCCCCCGGGCCCGGTCGGCCGTCCGATTTCGAATGTGCGCGCCTACTGGACACCGTCTACGCCCGCGGACTGCCCGTTTTCGGCGTCTGCCTGGGACTGCAGGCCATGGTCGAACACGCCGGTGGCGGACTGCAGCAGCTCGAGACACCGTGGCATGGGAAGGCTTCGCCTATCACCGGAAGCCCGCACGGTGTACTGCTGCAGGGGCTGCCCGGCGAGGTCACAGTCGCGCGCTATCACTCGCTGTACGCGCCAGCGAGCTCAGCCGCGAAATATTTCGATGTCACGGCCCGAACCGGCGACATCGCGATGGCGATCGAAGACCGCGATGCCCGCCGGTTCGCGGTGCAGTTCCATCCCGAGTCAATCTTGAGTTCACACGACTCGGCCGGGCTTGGCATCATCGGCAACGTATTGCGCGCGACAGCCCCCGTGCAGCCTTAGCCGCGTTGCGGGAACCACAGCGCGATCTCGCGCGCCGCGGACTCCGGTGAGTCCGAGGCGTGCAGCAGGTTCTCGCGGTTTGACAGCGAGAAGTCGCCGCGGATGGTGCCGGCCTCGGCCTTGCGCCCATCCGTGGCGCCCGCGAGCGAACGGATCGCCGGGATCGCTTCGTCCCCGGACACGATCATCGCCACCAGCGGCGCGGACGTCATGAACTCCTTCAACGGCGGGTAGAACGGCTTTTCGACGTGCTCCGCATAATGTGCATCAGCCAATTCGGCGTCCATCCTTCGCAGGACCATTTCCTCGATGACCAGGCCCTTGCGTTCGAGACGCGAGATCACCTCGCCAACCAGACCACGGGATACGGCGTCGGGCTTGATCAGGACGAGGGATTGCTGAGACACGTTGGCTCCTTCTAGTTCGGTTGAACCCACGATGTTAATGGGTGTTGTGCGGCCCAACTGCACGCACGTACCATCTACAAACCAGGAGCGCGGACCACAGTAAGGGGATGCCTACATCTCCATGGCAACAACGAAAAGCGGGAAGGATCCCCTACCCGACACCAAATGCGACACCGATGCGGTGCCGTTTCAGTCTCGTGTGATGTGAAAGCGGTTATGTCTAATAACAAGCAGCCCAAGCAGTCGCCGAAACCGGCTCCGCGTCAAAAAGCCTACGACCCGCAGCGGGCCGCCCAGGAGGCCAGGCGTGCGGCGAAACGGGCCAATGCACGGTCGCGGGCAGCGCGTCAACGCGCGGTCACTCGGGCGCGGGCGCGGTCAAAAGCCCGCGGCGTTTTGGGCTGGCTGAGCTGGTGGGCCACATACGAGATGGACCGCCGCGCGAAAGACGGCGACGACGACATCACCACCGCGGCACCTGTCGGAGGAAGCGCCGGCACGAGCGTGTCCGCGGGCGGGCGCGACGTCACGAACGTCGGCGGCGGGTTCGCGTGGCTTCGCGAATGGGGCGCGCGGCGTACCGCGGCCGTACTGACTTTACTGGTTCTGGCCGGGTTCACCGGGTCCATCGCCCTCGGCGCAGGCAGCATCGTCGTCGGGATCATCGCCTTCCTGTTCTTCACCGCTGCGCTCGCGATGGCCACTGCCGCCCGCGCGCAATACCGGTATCGTCGCCGTCCCGCCGACATCCAGCCGCCGCTGGAACCGGTTTCGGATTTTCATATCGAAGACATGGAGATCGACGACTCAGCACCGTCCGGCGACGTCAACAGCCTCGACGATCTCGAGCGCAGTTTCGAGCCACGCGACGCGGGCGAGCCATCGAAACAGCCGGATGTTCCCGCGGCACCGGACGAGACGAAGCCCGAGAAGGTGCAGGATTCAGCGGAACCCGACTTGAAGCGATCTGTCTCCGAAACCGAGGCGTCAAGCCCACAGACCGCGACCACGACGAAGCCAAATCCCCCACGCGTCCCGCGAATGCGCGAAGGCGAACCGGACGTGAGCGTCCAGGCGCCGACGGAGGACGCCCTCGTCGAAGCGGCCGACGGCACTCACGACACGACGGCGACCGACGAGGCGGGCGACGAGACCGACCCCGGTGCTGCCACAGATCCGGGCGTTGACATCGACGCCGCCCTCAACACCCCGATCGTGAGCGAGGCGGAGCTCACCGAGAACTCCGACACCCGCGACGGCAGCACCGAAGTGTCCGCTGTCGAAGGCGGAACCGAACGCGCCGAGCTGTCGGAGAACACCCGCGACGATGCAACGAAACGACCGGACGAGACCGCCGCGACCGAAACCAAAGCCGAGGCCGAACTTCCCGCCGTCAAAACAGAGGAAACGACGGCGTTGAGCCTGTTGGCCGCCGAAACCCCCGGTCAGGACTTGCTGGCCGCTTACACGGCGTCCCAGACTCATCTGCAACCCGAGGCGGTGCGTGATGTCGCCGCGACGTTGATCGTGTCCGACCTCGACCGTTCCGTCATGTTCTACACCCAGCTATTGGGTTTGGTCGAGATCGACCGCGCGCGCGACGCCGTTCTGCTCGAGGCGGGCTTCGGGAGAGTCCTGTTGTGGCGGCGCGACGACTCACCCGGAGTCGGCGCTGCCATGCACCTGACTTTCGAGGTCGGCGATATCGATGCGGCATACCTTTCGCTGCGCAATAAGGGTGTGGTGTTCACGCACTCACCGCGTTCAGCATTGGCCGGGCACGTGCACGAGCTACGTGCGGCGTCGTTCCTCGACCCCGACGGTCATGGTTTGGCCATCACGCAGCTGCAGGAACGCTAATTTGATCGACACGTGCACGTGATCGGCATGGTCGAGTGACGGGTCCCCGGTGTTACCACCGGGATAAGCACCCCAACCGGTGGCGGGTGTCCACAGCTCGTTGTACCAGATGATTCCCTTTACGCCGAGTGCGTCCGCGTTCTGTTCGAACCACGCCGCCGCGTGGTCACCGTAGGCTTTGCCTTCCCCTTGGGCATACCCGCCATTGCCGGCGGCAAAGTCACACGCCTTGCCCTTGGGGTGGTCACCGCCGTCCTCGAGCGCTCGATAACACGACGTTTCCCGGGTGAAACCCGCAAGGATGGCCTGGTTCAACGCGTGCGACATCCGTGGAGACAGGCATCCACCCGTCGTGGGATCGTCGACCGAACATCCCTGTTCCGGCAGCGAACCGTCCGGACCGCGCGGCGCCGGTTCCGCGGACCGGAAATCGCCTGGTTCAGGCCCGTCGGTCTCGATGCCTCCGGCCGCGGCGACGTCCTGAGCGGCCGCATCGCGTGCCTTTTGCATCTTGTCCTTGGCCGCTTTCGCGTCCGCGATCTCGCCCTTGAGTTGTTTCTGCTGTGCCTTGAGGTCTTTTTCCATTTCGACGAGCTTTTGGAGTTGCCGTCCGCTCTGCTCACCCAGGTATCCGGTCAGCGACAACGCTTCGACCGCGCGTTCCGGTGTGCCCGTGGCCAATACCGAGATGGCCGGAGGCAGGCCGCCGTTCTTATAGGCGGCCTCGCCGAATTCGTTCACGTGTTTTGACAGCCGCTTCGCGCCTTCTTCGGCGTCCGCGATGTCTTCCTTGATGGTTTCTTTGCGGTCTTTGCTGTTTTCGTAATCCTCTTTGGCGGCGAGATATTCGTCGACAGCATCGTTCAGTTTCTCGCTCATGCTGCCTTCCTCCGGGTCCGCCGCCGCGGTCGTCGCCATCGGTCCAAGCAACAATGCGCACACGCACGCGGCCACCACCCAGATTCGGCGGCGAAAAATATGAGGCTTCACGTAGGTATGAGTCTTTCGTGTCGTCGTCCGCTTACCGAGTTAGCTGTCGGGTTCGGGCCGAAGACTGCCCTACCGCGCCGACCGCGCGGATACACCCCATGTCCTCCTGCCGGACGGTGGGTCCCCGGCTCGCCTACAACGGCGATTCAGCGGCGAGCCACCGGTTGCCGCCCGGACGCGGCACATGGGGGCGATGGCTCCACTGCACCTTAATTGCCCCCAAAGCGGATATTCAACTGGGGCAACGGTTTTATTACGATTTCACCGAGTGTCATCGTCACGGCACAATCCACATGCTTCTGACACCCTCAAAACATCGAGATATGGACGTGATTCGTATGGTCGGATGACGGGTCGCCTGTTCCGCCGCCACTGTACGGTCCCCAACCGTTGGCCGGATCCCAGAACTGGTTGTACCAAATGATGTACATGACCCCGAGCGAATCGGCATTGGCCTCCGCCCACTTTGCCAAGTTGTCCCCATACGTCTTGTCTTCGCCGCCGGCCGCGCCGCCGAAACCGCCGGACGACGCCGCGAAGTCGCAGGCGCGGCCGCGAGGATGCTCGCCGCCGTCCTCGGCACTGCGGTAACACGAGGTGTAACGGGTGAAGCCTTCCGCTTGCGCCTGCTCATAGAAATGGTTCATGCGCGGTGAAACACAGCCACCGGTACCGCTCGGGTCGTTGACGGAACAACCCTCCTGCGGCCACGAACCGTCCGGGTTGCGCGGCGCCGGGTCCGCGTTGCCGTTACCGGGCTGCTGCGCCTCCTCGACGTCCCGCTTCGCCGCGTTCTTGGCTTTCTTCTTTTTCTTCATGGCGCTTTCGGCCGCCTTGACCTCCTCAGCCAAAGCGTCCTCGTTGCCTTTCAGCTCCGCCAAGGCATCGACATAGTTTTGCAGCTGTTCGCCGCTTTGATCACCCAGATACGCGACCGTCGACATGCCGTCGATCGTGCTTTGCGGGGAGCCGCTCGCGATCAGCGCAGTGGCCTGCGGCAGGCCGCCGTTGAGGTAAGCCGCCTTGGCGAAGTCGTTGACCTCTTCGCCCAGGTCATCGAGGCTATCGGTCGTCTCAGAGATCTTCTTTTTGAGATCCTCCTGGTTGTCCTCGGCCTTCTTCAGCTTGGTCTTGGCCGCATCGTATTCCTCAATGGCCTTTTCGAGCTCTTCTTCGATTTTGTGCGAGTCGTCTTCCGGATCCGCAGCCGCCGGGGAGGCCAACGGCAGTATGAGCATCGGCAACGCCAGCGCCAGAACGGTAAAAACTCTGCGCCGCAAGGGGTGGGTATTCACGTTGGGGTCTTTCCGGTTGTTTGTCGTCGTCCGCCTACCGGGTTAGCTGTCGGGTTCGGGCCGAAGACTGCCCTACCGCGCCGACCGCGCGGATACACCCCATGTCCTCCTGCCGGACGGTGGGTCCCCGGCTCGCTGAAAGCGACTCGGCGGTGAACTGTCGCTGCCGGCCATGGGGGTTGTGCCGACCATTTGAGCGTCAGTTCTCAGCCACCTTAACGGCAAGTTCACGTCGATACAACTTCGTGACCATGAACGACTCAACTACACAATGTGACCACTCGCCAGTGTATTACGCTGCGAAATCACTGCCGCGACAATAAGTAACGCCGGGTCGATCACAAAATGGACAAATGAACGTGATTGGTGTGATCGCACGACGGACTGGATCCACCGCAGCCCGGATACGACGTCCAGCCGCTGCCCGGCTGCCAGATCTGGTTGAACCAAATCACGTATTTGACGCCGAGCGCGTCGGCGTTCTCAACGAACCATGCGGCGAGATTGTCCCCATACGTCTTGGCCTCGCCCTGTGCGTACCCACCGAAACTGCCGACGTCGGAGGAGAAGTCGCATGCTTGACCTCGCGGGTGTTCGCCCCCGTCTTCGGTACTGCGGTAACACGAGACGTAACGCTGAAAACCAGCGATCACGGCCTGATTCAAGGCATGTTCGGTACGTGGGGTCAGACAACCGCTCGTCGTGGGGTCGTCGACCGAGCATCCTTCGCTCGGCAGCGAACCGCCCGGCCCGCGCGGCGCGGGATCCGCTTTGCGGAAGTCGCCTGGGCTCGGACCCGGCACTGATTCGCCGCCGTTGGCCGCGACCTGGCGGGCGGCCGCATCGCGCGCGTCCTCGAGCTTCTTCGTGGCATTCTCCGCGCTCTTGATTTCGTCCTCGAGCGCTTCCTGCTCGGATTTGAGCTCATCCTTGGCGTCTATCAGGTCCTGCAAAGCTTTAGCGCTCTGATCGCCCAGGTAATTTACGATCGACATCTGGCCGACCGCTTTTTCCGGGCTCCCTGACGACAATACGACGCTCGCCGACGGTATCCCGCCATTGGCATATGCCGATTCTGCGAACTCGGCGACCTGGACCTTCAGTTCCTTGATTTTCTTCTTGCCGTAGGAGATCTCTTCCTTGATCTCGTCTTGACTCTTTTCCGCCTGGTCAAGCTTGTCCTCGGCCTCGATGTAGTCCTCGATCGCTTTGTCGAGGTCTTCACCGACGCTATGTCCGCCGTCGGGGTCCGCAACGGCGGTGTGCGTCGGTATCAATACGAGGCCACAGGCCATAATGGTTACAGCAATAAGCCTTCGGCTAAGACGATGCACACTCATTCGGCTTTCCTTGTCGTCGGCGCCTACCGGGTTAGCTGTCGGGTTCGGGCCGATGACTGCCCTACCGCGTTAACGGATTCACCCCGTGTCTCGTCCAAGACGGTGGGTCCCCGGCTCGCTCATTCGAGCGACTCGGCGTGAGCCTCCGCTGTCGGTACAGCGAAAAAGAGCGAAGCTCCTCGTCACTGTAGATCCGCACCACTTTGACCGCACACCCGGGTCACGACCGAAATGTCCATGATCTGCAATCGCGGTCCCGTTGTGCGGGCGCATTTCCCCTGGCCACACAGCCGACGGACACACTGTGTGTCCATTGCGACTCACAGTGCATTTTGAGAAATATCACTCGCTCTTACGCACCGGTGGTCGCGACAGAGTACGCCGGACGTACAAAGTGAATGCCCAGGTCAGGCCGAACATCACGCCGACTCCGGCGATGGACCAATGGAAGACGACACCCACCACCAACAGCGCAATCTGCACCAGTGTCCCGCCATGCCAGGCCCAGGCATGCCGCATGAAGCCGGCGAGGACGATGCACGCTACCGATAGCGACAGCATGATCGTGATGGCCGTACCCAGTCCTTCGACTCGCATCATCCTCAAGGGAACGATCGTCAGCAACAGGACCAGGGTCTCCAGTCCCAGGATCATGGCTCCCAAGGTGCGGATGGAACGTTGCGGGTCCTTGAGGCCCGACCGTGGTGGCTGGTCCCGGTCGTCGGTCTCGTCGATGCTGTCCGGCTCATCGGTCATGCGTTGATTGTCGCGAACCGGTTCCCGGCGGGCGGCGCGGGTCGATGGTGAGCAGCGGCCACCCGACGAGCGACGCCCGGTGGCCGTGTGGGTCTGGCTCAGTCACGGACCAGCAGTTTGCGCGCCTCCGAGATCGTGTACACCGACCCGGTCACCAGGACGCCCGCACCACCGTAGGCAGCCTCGCCCTCCTCCGCGAGCGTCACCGCTGCTTCAATCGCATCGGGCAGATGGGCCGCTGCAGTGACGCGATCCTCGTCGAAAACCTCGGCCGCGAGGCGTTCCAGAGTCGCCGTTGGCAAAGCCCGATCCGACAACGATTCGGTCAAGACAATGTGGTCGCACACGGGCTCGAGCAGCTCGAGCATTCCCGAGACGTCCTTATCTGCGAAGGCACCGAACACCACGATGAGCCGACGGAACGAGAACTCTTCGCTCAAAGCCTCGACGAGTGCACGAATACTGGCCGGATTGTGGGCAGCGTCCAGCAAGACTGCCGGCGCCGTGCGCACCCGCTCGAGCCTTCCTGGGGATGTCATCTGCGAAAACGCCTCCCCGACCACGTCTGCGTCCAGAGCTTTCGGCTCTCCAGCGCCGAGCAGGACCTCGGTGGCCGCCAACGCCACGGCCGCGTTTTGCGCCTGGAACGGGCCATGCAGCGGCAGGAAAATGCCCTCGTATGTCGACTTGCTGGGGCCCGTGATGGTGAGCTGTTGCCCTCCGAACGCGACGTCGCGTTCGACGAGGTCGAAGACGCGGCCCTGCGCAACCAGGGAGGCGCCGCGCTCGTGGCAGCGCTCCACGAGCGGGATCATGGCATCCCGCGGTTGGCTCGCCGTAACGAGACTCGCGCCCTCGTGGATGATGCCCGCCTTCATCGTCGCGATCGATTCGAGGCTGTCGCCGAGCCATTGCATGTGGTCCATATCGATCGGCGTCGTCACCGCGACTTCCGCCGACAGCACGTTGGTCGCGTCGGTTTCGCCACCGAGACCCACCTCGACGACGGCGACATCGACGGGGGCGTCCGCAAAACCCGCGAACGCCAAGGCCGTCGTCATCTCGAAATATGTCAGCGATTCCTCGAATTGTTCGTCGACCATCGCGGCCAGCGGCGCGATCTCGTTGTACAGCTGTGTGAACCGTTCCTGCGAAACCGGGTCGCCGTCGATCGTCACCCGCTCGGTAACGCTGTCGAGGTGGGGGCTGGTGTAACGGCCGGTGCGCAAACCGTGCGCGCGCAGCAGCATCTCGATCATGCGCGCCGTCGACGTTTTACCGTTCGTGCCGGTGACGTGGACCGCCCGAAACGACCGCTGCGGGTCGCCCATCAGTTCAAGCAACGCCAGTATCCGGTCCAGGTCGAAGTTCCATCGCGTGAAACCGCGAGCCTGCAGTGCCTCGTCGGCTTCGCGAAAGTTCTGCGCTATGTGCACGCTCGTCATGACCCTGCCTTCTCAAGATTGTGCGGTGTGTCGGCGCGGAAAACGCCTGTCCTCCGGGAGTAAACCGGTGGACAGGCGTCGTCGCGGTTCGTTGCCGTTTAAGCAGACGGCAACGCTTTCAGCTGTGCGCTGATGCGTTCGATGTCCTCTTCGGCCGTCGTTTTGCGGTCACGGATTTTGCCGACCACGTGTTCGGGCGCTTTCGACAGGAACGCTTCGTTACCGAGTTTCTTGGTGCAGCCGTCGAGCTCCTTCTTCGCGGCGGCCAGCGCCTTTTCGAGCCTGGCCCGTTCCGCGGCCACGTCGATCGATCCGGACGTGTCCAGCGCCGCGACGATGTCACCGGTGACGGTGACGGTCGCTGTCGTCGTGAAGTCGTCACCCGGCACGTCGAGGCGCGCGAGGGAACGAATCAGCGACTCAAACTCCAGCAGGCCTGTCGCTTCGAGGCCGTCGAGGCGGGTCGCGACACGTTGCGTCGGACGCACGCCCTGGTCGGAACGGAATCGCCGGATCTCGGTCACGACCCGTTCGATGCCGGCCACGGTCGTTTCGGCCTCCGCGTCGATCGCGGCCCTGTCCGGAGTCGGCCATTCGGCGACCATGATCGAGGCGCCGTCAGCTTCGCTGTCAGTCAACGCGAGCCACAGTTCCTCGGTCACGTAGGGCACCAATGGGTGCAGCAAGCGCAGGAGCGTGTCCAGGACGTGCCCCAACACCCGTTGCGTGGTGGCAGCGGCATCGCCGCCTTGCGCGATGACCGGCTTGGCCATCTCCAGGTACCAGTCGCAGACCTCGTCCCACGCGAAGTGGTACAGGGCATCGGTGAGTTTGCCCAGCGCATAGCTGTCGCTGTATTCGTCGGCGGCTTCGGTGACCCGCGCGAGCCGCGACAGGATCCACCGGTCGACGGTCGACAAGTCTTCGCGGGCAGGCAGCGGGCCTTGCGTTGTGGCGCCTGACATCAGGGCAAACCTGGTCGCGTTCCACAGCTTGTTGCAGAAGTTGCGCGAACCCTGCACCCAGTCCTCACCGACGGCGGGGTCCGTGCCCGGGTTTGCGCCCCTGGCCAAGGTGAAACGCAGCGCGTCGGAACCGTAAGCGTCCATCCATTCGATCGGGTCGACCCCGTTGCCCGCGGACTTCGACATCTTCTTGCCGAACTGGTCGCGGATCAGGCCGTGCAGCACGACTTCTTTGAACGGCGGCACGTCGTCCATCGCGTACAAGCCGAATAGCATCATCCGCACGACCCAGAAGAACAAGATGTCGTACCCGGTCACCAGGACGGAATTGGGGTAGAAACGCTCCAGCGCTTCAGTGTCTTCGGGCCAGCCGAGGGTCGAGAACGGCCACAGGGCCGACGAGAACCACGTATCGAGGACGTCCGGGTCCTGTGTGTAGCCTTCCGGCGGTGTCTCGTCGGGACCGAGGCAGACCGTCTCACCGTTGGGGCCGTAGTACACCGGGATCCGGTGGCCCCACCAGAGCTGGCGTGAAATGCACCAGTCGTGCAGGTTGTCGATCCAGTTGAAGTAACGCTTCTCCTGCTCCGGCGGGTGGATCTTGACGCGCCCGTCACGGACGGCGGCGCCGGCGGCCTCGGCCAGCGTGTCGACTTTCACGAACCATTGCAGGCTCAGCCGCGGCTCGACCGTGGTCTCGCATCGGTCGCAGTGCCCGACGGCGTGCACGTATGGTCGCTTCTCTGCGACGACGCGGCCCTGTTCTCGCAGCGCGGCAACGATGGCCGGCCGGGCCTCGAAGCGGTCGAGGCCTTCGAATGGGCCGTGCGTCGTGATGACGCCGTGCTCGTTCATGACCAGCAGCGCCGGCAAGTCGTGGCGTTGTCCGATCTCGAAGTCGTTCGGGTCGTGGGCCGGGGTGACCTTCACCGCGCCGGTACCGAATTCGGGGTCGACATGGGAGTCCGCGACGACGGGGATACGGCGTCCCGTCAGGGGAAGTTCCACTGTTTTGCCGACCAGGTGGCGGTAACGCTCGTCGTCCGGGTGCACGGCCACACCGGTGTCGCCGAGCATCGTCTCGGCACGCGTGGTCGCCACGACGATCGACTCTTCGCCGTCGCCGTAACGCACACTGACGAGTTCGCCGTCGTCGTCGCTGTGGTTGACTTCTATGTCGGACAGTGCGGTGAGGCAGCGGGGGCACCAGTTGATGATCCGTTCGGCCCGGTAGATCAGCTCATCGTCGTACAGGCGCTTGAAAATCGTCTGCACCGCACCCGAGAGACCTTCGTCCATGGTGAACCGTTCCCGGTCCCAGTCGACGGAGTCACCGAGGCGACGCATCTGCCCCGAGATCTTCCCGCCGTATTCCTTCTTCCAGTCCCACACGGTCTCGACGAACGCGTCGCGCCCCAGGTCGTGACGCGACAAACCGCGTTGCGACAGCTGGCGTTCGACCACGTTCTGCGTCGAGATCCCGGCATGGTCCATGCCGGGCATCCACAGCGCGTTGTAGCCCTGCATCCGTTTACGCCGGATGAGCATGTCGATGATCGTGTGGTCCATGGCGTGACCGAGATGCAGGCTCCCGGTGACGTTCGGAGGCGGGATCACGATCGAATAGGACGGTTTATCGCTGTTGTCGTGGGCGGCGAACCTACCGTCGGCTACCCACTGCTCATAGCGCCGAGACTCTACGTCTGCGGGCGCGTACTGAGGGGGTAGTTCCGCACGGCCTTGTTGGTTCGCTGTACTAGTCATGCGATTCAGTTTACGAACAGCGTTACGGCCGCGGCATCCAGGTTTTACCTCGCCGCCCGCGTGGTCCGGTCGCCTACCGAAATCCGTTAGGTGAGGCGACACTGGATGGACCGCGCCGCCTCACCACGTGACCGTTCTAGCCGGACAGCACCTCGTCCGCGGCGGTGTAAGGGTCGAGCTCGCCAGCCGCGACCCGGCTCGCGAGCGCGTCAGTGACCGCGAACCGCTTCGCCAAGGCACCCAATACGATCGCCGACACCTCCGATTCAGCGCGCAAGGTGCGTTGACGCTCCAATTCGCCGTGTTCGGCGAGCCAGGCATGGTGTTTGGCGACCGCGTCGATGACGTCGCCAATGCCCTCATCGCGGTGGGCGACCGTTTTGACGATCGGCTGCCGCCACGCGTTGGGTTCGCGTGTGATCAGCGACATCATCGACCTGATGTCGCGGAAGGTCGCGTCGGCTCCGTCGCGGTCGGCCTTGTTGATCACGAAGGCGTCGGCCACTTCCAGGATCCCGGCTTTCACGGCCTGGATCCCGTCGCCCATACCGGGCGCCAACAGGACCAGCGTCGTGTCGGCGAGCGCCGCGATCGACACTTCGGCTTGCCCGACGCCCACGGTCTCGATCAGCACGATGTCGAAACCGCATGCTTCGAGGACCCGCACCGCCTGGGGTGTCGCAGCCGCGAGCCCACCCAGGTGCCCGCGCGACGACATCGACCGGATGTAGACGCCGGAATCGAGCGCATGGTCCTGCATCCGGATGCGGTCACCGAGGATCGCCCCGCCCGAGAACGGACTCGACGGGTCGACGGCCAGCACCGCGACGCGTTGCCCCTGCTTACGGTATTCGGCCACCAGCGCATTCGTGGTGGTGGACTTGCCCACGCCGGGCGAACCGGTGAGGCCGACGACCTTCGCGCCGCCGGCTTTCGGAGCCATGTGGAGCGCGAGTTCGCGGACCCCGTCGCCACCGCGTTCCACGATCGACATGAGGCGGCCCAACGCCCTCTGATTGCCGTCGCGGGCTTGGGCCGCCAACCTGGCTATGTCGGTCACGGCGTCCTCAACAGCAACGCGTCACCTTGCCCTCCGCCGCCACACAGGGCTGCGGCGCCGAGTCCGCCGCCGCGGCCGTGGAGCTCGTAAGCCAGGGTCAGCATCAAACGCGCGCCGGAGGCACCGATCGGGTGTCCCAGCGCGATCGCGCCACCGTTCGGGTTCACGATCGCCGGGTCCAGACCCAAGTCTTGAGTGGACTGGATACCGACGGCGGCGAACGCTTCGTTGATCTCCACTACCGACAGGTCTTCGACGCGGTCCCCCGACTTGGCCAGCGCGGCCTTGATGGCGTTCGACGGTTGCGAATGCAGGGACGTGTCGGGGCCGGCGACGATGCCGTGCGCCCCGATTTCGGCCAGGTACTCGAGGCCGAGTTCGTCAGCTTTCGCTTTGCTCATAACGACCATGGCGGCGGCGCCGTCACTGATCGGGGAGGCGTTGCCAGCCGTGATCGTGCCGTCGGCAGCGAAGGAGGGACGTAGCTTGCCGAGCACCTCGGTCGTGGTGTTGGCCCGCACGCCTTCGTCGGCCGAGACCTGGACCGCGTCGCCTTTACGCTGCGGGATCTCGATCGGCACGATTTCTTTGGCTAGGCGGCCATTCTCCTGGGCGGCCGCCGCGCGCGCGTGGCTGGCCGCGGCGAATTCGTCCTGCACTGCGCGTTCGATGCCGAGTTTCTGGTTGTGACGCTCGGTCGATTCGCCCATCGGGATGTTGTCCCAGGCGTCGGTGAGCCCGTCTAGGGCCATATGGTCGGCCATCGTCACGTCACCGTATTTGAACCCGGCCCGCTGTCCACGCAGCAAGTGGGGTGCGCCCGTCATCGATTCCATGCCACCGGCGACGACGATGTCGACTTCGCCCGCGCGGATCAGCTGGTCGGCCAACGCCACGGCATTGAGACCAGATAGACACACCTTGTTGACGTTGACGGCCGGCACGCTCATGGGGATTCCGGCGCCTACGGCCGCCTGGCGGGCGGGGATCTGGCCAGCTCCTGCCTGCAGGACTTGGCCCATGATGACGTAGTCGATCTGTTCTCCGGTCACGCCCGAGCGCTCAAGCGCCGAGGAGATTGCGTGGGCACCCAGAGCGGTAGCGGGGAGGCCACCGAGTGCACCCATCAGTTTGCCGTTCGGAGTTCGCGCTCCGTTGACCAGGACACTTGTCGTGCGCTCATTGCCTGCCATATTCGACCTCCGGTGTGTAAATCTGGGGCAACTTAAGCCAGACTAAGGGGCATGAGCTATGTCAAACCCGTCGGGCTGCTACGTGTTGACCACGTCGGCATCGCCGTCCGCGACCTCGACGACACCGTGCGCTTCTACGAAGACGTCTTGGGCGCGACATGCGTACATGTCGAGGAGAACGCGGAACAGGGCGTACGCGAAGCGATGATCTCCGTCGGCGACGGCACCACGCAAGTTCAACTGTTGGCGCCCTCCTCGCCGGAGTCCACGATCGCGAAATTCCTCGACAAGAACGGCCCCGGGCTTCAACAGCTTGCTTATACGGTCGCCGACATCCATGAAGCGTGCGAGTCTCTGCGTGCGGTCGGACTTCGCCTTCTTTACGATTCGCCGAAACGCGGTACCGCGGATTCGCGCATAAATTTCATTCATCCCAAGGACGCCGGAGGCGTACTTGTGGAATTGGTCGAACCCGCCGGGAATTAGTACGACGTGAGCGTCGATTGAAGATTTGGGGCCCTAAAACCGAACGTGCCGGGCAGCCACCCCAGACTGCCCGGCACTCCCCCCGGTTTGGTTCCTCCGCTGGCGCTACCTGGGATTTCATCACCGTGGTAACGCTGCGTGGTTAGAACAATACTCAAATTCTCGAAGGTGTCAAGCTGTTGTCGATAAATGCGGGAAATTTTTATCGCCCGCACGGACAACGACCATCCGACGATCGGCCCACCTCAATGAAACCGCAGGTCAGCCGATATTTCCGATGCTTGCGATATACATCTCACCGAAGCCCGCGGCGTACACGACAGGCGTGTCGGCGCGAATGAAAGCCGCCTGCCCGGGCTGAACCGTCGCCGGCGAATTCCCGTCGTCGAGACGCACCTGCCCCGACCAGCACAGCGCGATAGCTGGGCCATCGAAGCGCAACTCTTGTTGCGCCGCACCAGCATCCAGACGCAGACGCTGGAACGCGAACTCCGGCACAGGCACCGGCCACGACGTGACGTTCAAATCTTGACCGCGTGGTGTCACGATCGGGTCCGTCATCACCTCGAAACGCAGCACGCGCAGCAGTTCCGGCACGTCGACGTGTTTGGGGGTCAACCCCCCACGCAGAACGTTGTCGCTGGAGGCCAAGACTTCGAGCCCGACACCCGACAGGTAGGCGTGCAGGTTGCCGGCGGGCATGTAGATCGCGTCGCCGGGTTCCAGGAAGAGGTGGTTGAGCAGCAGTGCCACGACGGTCCCCGAATCCTTCGGGTATCGCTTCCCGATGTCCACCACCATGGCGTAGTCGGCCGCGTCCGGCGTATCGGAGTCTGCCAGGGTCGTCGCGGCGGCAATCGTCTGCTGTACCAGGTCGGCGCGGTGTTCGGCGGTGAGCGTCAACAGGTACGTGACGCTTTCTCGCAGCCCCTGGGCAGGGTCGTCTTGACGCAGTAGCGCCACGACGGATTCGAGCCCCGGGACTCCGAGCCGTTCGATGACATCGGCCGAATGCAACGGATCGCGAAAACCGCACAGCGCCTCGAAACGGGACACCGCGCACAGCAGTTCGGGCTTGTGATGCGCGTCGACGTAGCTGCGCTGCGGCGAATCGATCGGCACGCCCTCGGCGTTTTGGCGGTCGAAGCCGTCACGGGCCTGCTCGCTGTCCGGATGCGCCTGCAACGACAGCGGCTGTTCGGCGGCCAGCACTTTCAGCATGAACGGCAACCGCTCGCCAAAGGCGGCGACGGTCTCCTCCCCCAGCGCCCCCTGCGGCTGTTGCGAGATGAATTCCGGAAGCGACACACCACTGTCGAGGTGTGACGGCGCTGCCTGGTGAGCACCGAACCACAGTTCCGCTTCCGGCGTTTCGCTCGGCATCGCACGCCCTTGCAAGGCGGCGATGGCGGTATGTGATCCCCACGCATATGGGCGGATTGCTCCGTGCAGGAGTTCCACAGTGACCATTCTCCCTTGTCTCGTCAGGTCACGGTCTTTTCGATGAATGCACATGTTCGCCTCGTGAGTCACGGACGAAACAAGCAGCCGACTTTACCCGTCCTCGACTCGGGCGATAACGGACGGTAGGCGACATCATCGCTTTTATATTTATGAACAGACACGACACACCGTTTCGGGCGGAAAGTCGCCCGGACGAAAACGTCGTCACGCCGATGCGAACGGGCCGCATCTTCACCAGCTGCAACGGTATCGCCGACGCGCTTACTCCCGGAAATCCGGAAATTCCCAGGCTCTCCGCCGCGATACACGGGTCAACAACCGTAACGGGCGCGGATCACGAAGAATCGACAGCGTGGCCGCCCCGTCATTTGCGCTGGCATCGCCATTGTCTTCGCCACGATCGAGTATCCACGGAGGTTTCGCAACGCTGCCGCTCAGATCACAGGAGAAACGGAGCGGTCACCGACCCGATCAGGCGCCTTCGCCCAAACGGTTAATCAGGTCCTTCATCTCCGAAACCGCGGGAACGGAGCGTGGGTCGAGGCCGTGCGCCAACGCCAAATAGACCGAAGCGAAGTCCGGGACCGCGATCAATGAAGCCAAACGTTCCAACGCGCAACCCCCCTCGGCCACGAACGTGTCCCGGCGGATACCGCGGCCATCGACAACCTCCGCAACCGCATCCGCGCGGCGCGTGTCCGGCAACGGCATCGCGTCGTCGCCATCCAGGCCGTCATCACGCATCAAAACGATCCGCAAGCGGGTGTTGTCCTGCCCATCACCCGCGACCGGGTCGGCGAAAATGTCGTGCTGCGATTCAGCCAAAGAACCGAACACACCGTCCAGCAGACCGACGCGGCCACGCCCGACCTCGCCCAGCTCGCCCGACACGACCGGGTAACGCGCGTTGGCCGCAAGCATGTCGCCGAACCGCCGAGCCGCGATCCCTGCTAGTGGGGTGCCGCCCCACACGACCGGTATCGACCCGGCCAGGCCGAGCGCCAGCTCCTTCGCCGGATTGACGAAGGAATCGCTGCCGGGTTTACACCGTTCCGCGTCGTCGTCTAGCCTCGCGGCGGTCTCGGCAATGTCGGCCTCGGCGACGCGCACCATGCCGAAAGCCCGCCCCGCCAACAACACCGGAACAGTCAATGCCCACAGACTCAACCGGGCGGGGGCGCGGCGCGGGACAGGGATGTAGGGCGCACGGGCGCGTTCCGCCACGGCCTGCAATGGCGAATCCGGTGCACCGATCGCCACCAGGCGGGCACCGCGCCGGGCGCCGGCTTCAGCCGCGGCCAGCGCTTCCGGGCTACGCCCAGAAGCTGAAACCGCGATGACCACGTCTGCCGCGCTCACCCATCCGGGCACGCCGGCACTGCGGTGCGCCAGCACCGGGACCGGACAGTGCGGCCCCGCCACGGTCTGCAGAATGTCGCCGGTGCGCGCGGCCGTACCGACGGCCGCCACAACGACCGCACGGGGCCGGCCGCCGTCGGCCAGCGAGGCCAAATCGGCTTCCGCCGCCAGAGCCGCGGCTTCGCGCAATTGCGCTCCCGCGGACGCCAAAGTACGAAGGACTCCGTTGGGGTCGAGATCATCCAAGTTGCGAGCCGAATCGATCCGGTCCGGGTCGACGTTACGGTCGCCTGACACTCCGGCGGTACCGTCAGTAACGTCGGTCATTCTTCCCCCTAGCTGGTTAAGCCCACATCTTTTGGATTGACAGTTTCAGGTGGCGTCGGCGGTGCGCTTCAGCCGGTTTTGGCCTCGTCGAGGAGCATGACGGGTACGCCGTCGTCGACTCGAAATACGCGACGACATTGTGTACAGGTCAAGGTCGAAGCCTCCTCGTCGTAATCGAGCGGCGCATGATGCGTGTCCGGACACGCCAAGACTTCGAGCACAGTAGAGTCCAGCTTCATTGCTTCACCTTATATTCAACGACGAACATCCGACAACACCTCGTCACGCAGCTGCGTCATGCGTTCATTCGTGACGGCCTCAACGTTGAGACGCAGCAGCGGTTCCGTGTTCGACGGACGCAGGTTGAACCACGACTTATCGTCGAAGCTCACCGTCAAGCCGTCGAGGTCATCGATGTGGGCATCGTCGCGTCGGGCGTACGCGTCCTCGATCTCGTGCATGATCGCCTGTTGGTCCGCCACCGTCGAATTGATCTCACCGGAGGCGACGTAACGGTCGTACGACTCGACCAACTCCGACAACGGCACCGAACTCGCCCCCAATGCGGCGAGCACATGCATCGCCGCAAGCATGCCGGTGTCCGCGAACCAGAAATCGCGGAAGTAGTAATGCGCCGAATGCTCGCCACCGAATACGGCGTCATGTTCGGCCATCTCGGCCTTGATGAAGGAATGCCCGACCCGCGACCGCATCGGAACTCCGTCGTTTTCCGCTATCACCTCCGGTACCGCCTGGGAGGTGATCAGGTTGTAGATCACTGTCGACTTGGGGTTCTTCGCAAGTTCGGCCTCAGCCACCAGCGCGGTCACCGCGCTGGGAGACACCGGGGCACCCGTTTCGTCGATCACGAAGCAACGGTCGGCATCACCATCGAACGCCAAGCCGATGTCGGCACCGGAACTGGTCACAAGTTTCTGCAAGTCCACAAGGTTCGCCGGGTCGAGGGGGTTGGCCTCGTGGTTGGGGAATGTGCCGTCCAGCTCGAAATACAGCGGCTTCATGGCCAAAGCCGGGATCTGCCCGAGCACGGCCGGGACAGTGTGCCCCGCCATGCCGTTGCCCGCGTCAACGGCGACAGTCAACGGGCGCAGCTGCGACAGGTCGACCAGACTCCGCAAGTGTCGACTGTACTCATCAAGGTAATCGGCTGATGAGATCGTGCCGCCGGCGACCTGGCGTGCCGGTCCGCCATCGATGATCGCCTGGGCACGATCGCGGATTTCGGCGAGCCCGGTCTCGAGGCTGATCGGCTTCGCCCCGGGCTTGCACAGCTTGATGCCGTTATATGCCGCGGGATTATGGCTGGCCGTGAACATCGCACCGGCCAACTCGTGCGCACCGGAAATGTAATACATCTGGTCGGTCGAGCACAGACCGGCATCGACGACTTCGGCGCCGGCCGCAGCGGCGCCGTCGGCGAACGCGCGCGCCAACTCGACCCCGGACTCGCGCATGTCACGCGCCACGACCAAGCGGTTCGCATCAGTCACCGCGACAAAAGCGTTACCGAGCGCGTAGGCGGTGTCCGCGTCCCATTCGTGCGGCACAAGACCCCGAATGTCGTATGCCTTAACGATCGTCGCAAGATCCGCCACTACCGCGCGCCCCTCTCATGTCCGAATAATCGCACCATGAGCGTACCGGGCTCCACGAAGCTAACGGCCTCGCGGCGGTTCATCGGCCTGCGCCTGTGGGTGAGGTGAATCGTCGCCGCCAACGACCCTCAGGCGGGGGCGTCGCGGAGCCATCCTGTCGGTCGGCGCTTTCGGGCGCTTTGGCGGCGGCGGAACGTCGGCCGGTTTCTCCGGGGGAGCCTTCGCGGCTTCACGTACTGCGTCGGCCAACGCAACGAGGTCGTCACCCGACGGCATCGGGCTGGTGTAGTCGTCGACGTGCCGCACAAGGTCCCATCCTCGCGGTGCCGTCAGTTTGCGCGCGTGCGACTCACACAGGTCGTAGATATGCGGCTCAGGGGTCGTGGAAAGCGGCCCCACCACCGCAGTTGAATCATTGTAGACATACGTCAGGGTGGCGACTGCCGACTCGCGACACCCGTTACGCGAACAACGCCGATGCGACCTCACGGTCGTGACGCTATCGCTAGACAGCCAGTAAGGGAAGCCGAATTAACCCCGACACGCCAAACATCGCGCGCGGGGTCCGAAAAGGCCGAAAGACGTTTACCAACCATATAGATAACCTTCATCACCGCATTGACACTCCCGGCAGGAGCGGTATGTGTGGCCCAAATATTGCCACTCCTCTACGCTAGTCGGCGTGCGCCATAGGGATCGCCGCGGTCGCGGCCTACGTGGACGACTCATGCCACCAACAGTGCCGATGAGTCGTACCCGCTCCCAGACCTTCGACGACCTGGTTCTCGAGACAGTCGAGACACTCGAACGCCTCATCGAAGAGAGCAACCGTTTCGGTCGATCTCGTCTACGAGACGTCGAGTTCGCGGTCGAAGACGTGCCGCCCGAATCTCACCAATTCGACACGGACGTACTCGAAGACCGCGATGTGGCGCTCGCGCGCCTCATCCAAAGTAGCGCGGGGTCGGGGCCACCATCGAGGGTCGTGCTGTACCGGCGTCCGCTCGAGCTCCGAGCCCACGGGGCGGAGGAGCTGGCCGCGCTCGTGCGCGGCGTTCTCGTCGAACAAATAGCGAATCTACTCGGCACACAACCCGAAGACATCGACCCCGACCTCTAATCGCCTCACGCAGCGCTCGGCAGCGATTCTTCCTCGCGCACTTCGGTTTCCGCCGCAGTCCGCTGCGGAATCGGTATCACCACCGGCTGAGAGGTCTCGGCGAGCTCCGATATACGCGCGGCTTCGCGTGCCTCACGTTTGGCGCGACGCCGTTCACGCTCGGACAGTCCACCCCAGATTCCAAATCGTTCATCGTGCGCCAAGGCGAACTCCAAACACTGCGCTTTGACTTCGCAGCGTGTGCAGATCCGCTTGGCTTCCCTTGTCGAGCCCCCTTTTTCAGGGAAGAATGCCTCCGGGTCAGTCTGCGCGCACAATGCGCGCTCCTGCCACTCGGGGACGCTCCCCAAAAGGTCGGCCAGAAAGTCTCGGCCGTCCATGTACGTCCGCCTCCTTGAATACGTGCCGGCATCACACCGGCACGAAACCCCCAATGACGTCGGCGTTGCGCCGCCCATCCCCCGACGGACGGCGCACTGTGCCGTGCAGGGCCATCGCGATGCGACCGTTGGCCGTTAGCGAAAACCCCACACAGGGAATTACACGTGTGTGATTTCCATTTGTCTGGCGAATCTGGTATTAAGCCGAACATTTTCGGAAAAAACACGCATGACACCTAGAAACCGACCAATAACGCACAGTAGCGCACTGATGTCACGCTGCCTCACTCGGGCCACTTCGGCGCAACGCCACCACCGTCGCGGCTAGACCACATCCGGCCACAACGATGAAGGCCGCGTCCATGAACAACAACTCCACGGCCGAATACGGCGTGATCCAGGACGAAACCCCCGCCTGAGACTGCTGACCGGCGCTGTCGATTCCGAAACTGAATGCGGCCGCGGCGATCAACACGGCCAAGGCGACGACGACCACATTGACGAACACGGCACACCACCGCACCTTGCGGCTCCCACACACGAACGCGGCCAACGGCGGCAGCGCCAGCGGAACGGCGCCGAACAACGTGTCGTGGGCCCGGTCGGTGAAACCGAAACCGGCGGCCCGCGAACCGAGCGAACTGCGCGGGTCCGGATCCGGAACGAAAAGCTGAGACGCGACAACCGCCACCAACACCACGGCCACCACCAACAGGATTACCGCCACCGCCTTACCAAGCCGCGGCGTAAGCACTGGCTGCGCAGACATCTGGACCCTTTCTTCGTCGAATGCTCACCGATAAGCGAGGATGGTCCGCATGCGAATAACCGTGCTGGTTGGAGGAGTGGGCGGAGCCCGATTTCTGCAGGGTGTGCGAACCCTGCCCTGCGACGTTACCGCGATCGTGAACACGGGCGACGACGTAGCGTTGCATGGCTTGCAGATTTGTCCCGATCTGGACAGTGTCATGTACACCCTCGGCGGAGCGGCCGACGATGAGCGCGGTTGGGGCCGCCAAGGCGAAACCTGGGCCGTCAGCAGGGAACTGGCCGATTACGGCGCCGAGGCACCCTGGTTCTCCCTGGGCGATAAGGACATCGCCACACACCTCATTCGGACACAGATGCTCAACGCGGGTTACGGCCTGTCCTCCGTCACCAAAGCGCTGTGTCAACGCTGGGAACCCGGCGTCGAAATGTTGCCCATGTCCGATGACCGTGTCGAGACCCATGTTCTGGTCGACGACGACGGCACTCAACGCGCGATCCATTTCCAGGAATGGTGGGTGCGGCACCGCGGCGAACTGGCGGCACAACGTTTCATCTTCACCGGTGCCGCCGAGTCCCAACCGGCCCCGGGCGTCTTGAGCGCGATCGCGACGGCCGACGTCGTCTTGATCGCACCGTCCAACCCGGTCGTGAGCATCGCTCCGATCCTGGCCGTTCCGGGAATCCGGGAGGCACTACGTAACGGCAAGGCGCCGGTCATCGGGGTATCGGGGATCATCGATAAGGCTGTGGTTCGCGGCATGGCCGACAAATGCCTCACCAGCATCGGTGTCGAGGTCTCCGCGCAGGGCGTGGGCGAGCTCTACGGTGCGCGCAGCGCAGACGGCCTGCTCGATGCGTGGCTTGTGGACACCACGGACGATGGCGTCGAGGTACCCGGCGTGGCGGTACATTCGTGCCCACTATGGATGAGCTCTCCTGAGGCGACCCGCAAAATCGTGGAGGCCGGCCTCGAAACCGTAGGAATCCGGCCGTGACCATCACCATCGACGGCGTCGACGGCATCGGAGAGATACAACCCGGCGACGATCTCGCCCAGATCATCGCAGCGAAGGCACCGTGGCTTCGCGACGGCGACATCCTCGTGGTCACCAGCAAGATCGTGTCGAAAGCCGAGGACCGGTTCACCGACGCCGACCGCGAGGACGCCATCGACGCCGAGACAGTCGACGTCGTCGCGCGCAAAGGCCGAACCCGTATCGTGCGCAATGCCTTGGGGCTCGTGCTGGCCGCCGCCGGCGTGGACACCTCGAATGTTCCCGGCGGCCGCAGCCTGCTGCTTCCCAAAGATCCGGACGCTTCCGCCAGGCGCCTGCGCGCCGACATCCGCGTCCACTTGGGTGTCGACGTCGCGATCGTCATCACCGACACGATGGGGCGCGCATGGCGAACCGGCCAGATCGACACCGCGATCGGGCTCGCCGGGCTGCCGGCGATTCGGGACCTGCGCGGCACCACCGACGACCATGGCGCGCCGCTCGACGTCACCATGCCGGCGATCGCCGACGAACTCGCCGGCGCCGGAGACCTGGTCAAATCCAAGACGACCCGGCTACCGATCGCGGTCGTGCGGGGATTCGATATCGCACCCGGTGAAGACGGCCCCGGCGCTACGGCGATGATTCGCGAGCAAAACGAGGACCTATTCCACCTCGGCGCGGCCGAGGCGCGCCAGCTCGGACGTCGCGAAGCCATTCATGCCCGGCGTACCGTACGCGAATTCCGCGATGAGCCAGTCCCAAGCGCCGACATCGCGGCGGCCGTCGCAGCGGCCGTGACCGCTCCCGCTCCGCACCACAGCACGCCCTGGCGCTTCGTGCACGTGACCCGTCACCGGCGCGCATTGTTGGAGGCGATGCGGCACGCCTGGATCCGCGACCTGCGCAGCGACGGCTTCAGCGACGCACAAATCGACAAGCGCATCTCGCGCGGCGACATCTTGTGGCGCGCACCCGAGATCGTCGTCCCCGGGGTCGTGCGCGACGCCGCCCACCCTTACCCGGATGCACGACGTGCTCAGGCGGAACGGGACATGTTCACGGTTGCAGCGGGAGCCGGGATCGAAAACTTCCTCATCGCGTTGGCCGGGCGCGGATTGGGTTCGGCATGGATCTCGTCGACGATGTTCTGCCCCGGCGTTGTCCGCGAGGCACTCGATCTCGACGATGACTTCGAACCGCTGGGCACGGTCGCGATCGGCTATGCCCGATCCGAGCCGCCGCAAAGGCCACCCCGCGATGCGAACGACTACCTGCTGCACCGGTGACCAGACGCTGGTCGAGCCGGGCGGCCGCGCGGGCGAACCTGCCCGATGACCGGACGCCGGTAGTGCGGTGGCGGGCTCCGGACGCGGGCGGCCCCAGCCCATTGCGCCGCCGGGTGACCGACCGTCGGTCAAGCCCGGTGGCCGCTCGGTGCAAACCTGCCCGGTACCCACGCAGCAGATCTCAGATCAGTGACACGTCGCCGCGGTCCTTGATGGCGTCGACCAGGCCCTTGACTTCCTGCGCGCGATCCCGTGGGCACACCATGACTGCGTCCTGCGTATCGACGATGATCATGTCGTCGGTGCCGACTGTGGCCACCAGTCGGCCGGACGACGGCACGATGACGTTGCGCCGCGCGTCGACCGCAACCACATCGGATTCAGTCTCGCCCTTGCCGATGATCACGTTTCCGGACTCGTCCGCCGGCAACACCGAGCCGAGCGTGTCGAAGTCGCCGATGTCGTTCCAGCCGAAGTCACCAGGCACGACGCCGACCTTCCCCGCAGCGGCGGCATCTTCCATGACCGCGTAATCCACCGAGATCTTGTCCAGCGTCGGCCACAACTGCCCCATGAGCTCGTCGCGTTTCGGTGTGTGCCACGCCGCGGCCAGCTGCTGCACCGTGTCCAGCAGGCGCGGCTGCTGCCGTCCCAGCTCGGCCAGGAACACGTCAACGCGCCACACGAACATGCTCGCGTTCCACAGATAGTTACCCGACGAGACGTATTCCACCGCCGCCACGTGATCCGGCTTCTCTTTGAACTCGCTCAGCACGCTGCCGGCCGCCATGTCTTCGCCGCGACGTAGGTACCCATAACTGGTGTCGGCACCGGTCGGCGTGATCCCGATGGTCATCAGCAGGCCGTCTTGCGCCATCGTCATGGCTGCCCGCACCGTTTCGACAAAAGCGTCGACATCGGCGATGAGATGGTCAGCCGCGAACGACCCCATGAGCGCCTGCGGTTCGCGCTCGGCGATGACCGCAGCCGCCAACGCGATCGCCGCGGCGGAGTCGCGAGGCGACGGCTCGACCAGGATGTTGCTCTCCGGCAACGTCGGCAACTGCCGTGCCACCGCGGCGGCATGCGACGTGCCGGTCACGACATAGCGGTGTTCCGGGCTCGACAGTTCGCTCAAGCGGTCGAAGGTCGATTGCAGCAACGACCGATCGCTGCCCGTCAGGGGATGCAAGAACTTGGGATTGCCGGCCCGAGACAGCGGCCACAAACGTGTGCCGCTGCCGCCCGCCGGAATAACCGCATGCAACATGCGGCTCAGTATGCCGAGTCGACGAACCCGACTGAAACTCACGTGCCGACTACGCGCCGCCAAGTTTCCAGGTGGGCCTGCGCGCTCGCTTCCCAGGTGAACTCCCGTGCGCGTTCTATGCCCAACTGTGACATTTTCGAGCGCAGTTGATCATCAGTGAGCACCTCGGTCAGCCCTGCGGCGATTTGTTCCGGTTCCTCACCGGTGTACAAGACAGCGTCGCCGCCGACCTCCGGCACCGACAAGCGCGGAGTCGTCAACACGGGCGCCCCGCAGCCCATCGCCTCGACGATCGGAAGACCGAACCCCTCGCCGTAAGACGGGTACGCGGCCACGCGCGCGCCACCCAGATAACCGGGCAGGTCCGTGTAACGCAGGTAGCCGGGGCGCACGACCTTCAAGTTATGTGGCACCTGCGCCACGGCCTCATCGATCTCGTCGTCGTGTCCGGAACCTCCCGCCAGAACCAGCGCGGGTGGGTTCGGCATATCGGACACCGCCAACGCCCAACCCCGAACCAGGTTCGGCACGTTCTTGCGCGGCTCCATCACGCCCAAAAACGCCACATAGTCGGTATCGGTCAGGCCCAGGCGCGCCGCGACCCGCTCCTTCTCGGCGTCGCTGGGCACATGAAACGCCTGCGAGTCCACCCCGTGATAGGCGACATCGATCGTGTCGCCATTGGCGTCCAACAGCCGCACGAGCTCGTCCCGGGTGGCTTTACTGGGCACGATCACCCGCGCCGCGCGACGTAGGGAAGTCTTGATCGCCGACCGGAAGAAGGCGCCCTTCGCCTTGTCATAGTGACTGCGCTCGGTGAAGAAGGTGGCGTCGTGCACCGTGACAGTCATCGGGCAGTTCGCCCGCAACGGAGACGTGTAATGCGGCGAATGCAGGACATCGACGCCGAGCTCCTGAGCCAGGATGGGCAGGCCGGTCTGTTCCCAGGCCAGTCGTGCCGCCCGACGCGCGACTGCGGGCGGTGCGGCGACCACTTGCGCCCCCGAGGCCAGCTCGAGATAGCGCTCCGAATCCGTCCGCTGGCACACGACGGACAGCTCGATCTCGTCCTTGAACTCCGACAACGCCGCAAGTAGACCGTCCACATAACGCCCAACACCGCCACGGTCGGCGGGAACACTCGTGGCATCTACGAGGACTTTCATTGCGGTCACTGGCATCGACTCCTGTCGTTGTGATTCGTCCCACCTGCGAGCCTACGCCTCGGCGAATGCGCCGTCGCCGTGGCCATCTGACGATGGGCCCTTGCGAGCTTGCCGCAAACGGCATCAACTTTAACGCGCATCGGCGACAGCGTCGCTCAGTCAAAACGGCCACTTCGGCTGTATACGATTGGTCACAATTGCCGCCGGACGTCCCAAGAGCTTTTCGGGAACAATGGTGCAGATATGCCGTGTCAACAGGCGAAAAACTGACGGCAAAACGCCGATGGCGTACTGGCTACAGGATAGAAACATATCCCTTTACCTCTTACGTAATGCGCCGATCCGCATTAACGTCTTCCTTCGAGCCCCATCACGAAGGACACCCCCATGGTCAGTCAGACTCAAACGGTCTGTGTGATTCCAAGCCCGAGCGAGAACCCGAGCACAAGACGCCGGACCGCTGCATTCGCCACAGTCGCGCTGACCCAGTTCCTGTTGATCATGGCGATCTCCATCGTCGTCGTGCCCGTGACGTTCTTCGCCGAACGGCAAGGATTCAGCCAATCCGACATCGCGCTCATCACGTCCGGATACGGACTGGTATTCAGCGGACTGCTGCTGTTCGGAAGCCGGATCGGTGACAAGTTCGGGCCGCGCCGCGCCCTGACGCTCGGCCTCGTCGTGTTCGCGGTCGGTTCCCTTCTCGGAGTAGTCAGTGTCGGCCACCCGATGATGGTGATCTCCCGGTTCATTCAGGGTGCAGGCTCCGGATTCGCCGCGCCCGCCAGCATGGCTCTCGTCGGACGCATCTACACCTCCGCTTCCCATCGGCGCCGGGCGCTGGCGGTCTACGGGATCATGGGCAGCGTTGGTGGCACTTGCGGGCTACTTACGTCGGGCCTGATCGCGGCCTCCCTGTCGTGGCGTTGGGCATTCGCCGTTCCGGCGATCGCCGCCGCATCCTTGGCGCTGTGCGCGGTAAAAGTCGTGCCCTCCGACTCTGCGCCGCAACGACGTATCCGTCTCGACATCCCCGGCGCAGTGCTCGCGACGGCGGGCATCCTCGGGATCAGCTATGGCTTGATGCGCGCGGGCAACTCGTCCTTCACTGCCCCGGACGCGTTCCTTCCGCTCGGGGCAGGCGTCCTCCTGCTCGGCATGCTCGGCATCGTCGAATCTCGAGTGAAGGACCCGCTCCTTCCTCTGCGCTTCCTGCTGTCTCGCCCACGTGGTGTCGCATGGGCCGGGCTGCTGCTCATCACCGCGACCAACGCGGTCGCCACGCTGGTTTTGACTCTCTACTTCCAGCAGGTCCGCGGCTTCTCCGCGCCCGAGATCGTCCTCGCGTTCCTACCGTTCGCGCTGGTGCTCGGCACCGGGCTGTTCGGGGGGCGGATGGTGGCCCAACTGGGAGCCAGTGTCGTCACCGCGATCGGCTTGTTCATTGCCACGGCCGGGGCGGCCCTGGTCGCCACCTTGGAAGCCGACGGCTCGCACGATGTCTTGCTGTTCATCGGCATGTCGCTGCTGCCAATCGGGACCGGGCTCACGTTCTCCGGCACCACCGTGCTGGCGATGTCGGAAGTACCCAGCTCGCGCACGGGACTGGCGGGGGGTCTTCTCAACACCGCCATCGAGATCGGTGCCGCAGGTGGAGTCGCGATCTTGACCGCGATCATCGGGCTGCACTCGTCAACTCTGATGTCCGGCGGCGTCGAAGAGACCCGCGCCTCCGTCCACGCCTACAGTTTCGGTTTCCTCGTCCTGGCTTTGGCGTTGGCCGTCGGCGCCATCTGCAGCCTCGCGTTGGCGTACCGACAGCGCTACGAGGCCAAGAAATTAGGAATCGCGGAAAGCCACGAACGCGTCCAACGACTTGGGGTTTGACAGCGCGCCCGTCGAGGCGGCTGTCTCCACGGAGGCGCCTAGCAGGATCTTCTTGACGGGTATCTCCAGTTTCTTGCCCGACAGGGTCTGTGGGATCTCCGCGACAGCATGCAGCTCGTCCGGCACGTGCCGCGGGGACAGATTCGTGCGTAGTTCCCGAGCGACCTTGTCCGACAACGCCTGGTCGACCGCGATACCGTCTGCGACCACGACGAACAGCAGCAGGCGGCCCATGCCTCCGTCGGGGTCTTCCAGGTGCACGACCAGCGAGTTGGCGATCTCGTCGAGCGCTTCGACCACCGAATAGAACTCCGAGGTGCCCAACCGGACCCCGCCGCGTTTGAGCGTGGCGTCACTGCGGCCGGTGATAATGCAGGTGCCACGCGACGAGATGGTGATCCAGTCCCCGTGACGCCACACGCCCGGGTAAGTGTCGAAATAGGATTCGCGGTAGCGGGATCCATCGGTGTCTCCGTAGAAACCGACCGGCATCGACGGCATCGGCGCCGTCACCACCAACTCGCCCTGCTCATCGATCACGGGTTTGCCTTCGGTGTCGTAAGCCTCCACGCGCGAACCCAGGCAGCGGCAGGCGATCTCGCCCTTGTACACCGGCACGATCGCGGCGCCTCCGACGAATCCGGTGCACACATCAGTGCCGCCCGATAGCGACGACAAGATGATGTCCGAGGAGATCGCATCGTAGACGTACTGGAATCCCTCCGGCGGTAGCGGAGAGCCCGTCGAACCTATGCCCCGCAGGCGCGAAAGGTCGGCGACTTCGCGAGGGACGAGGCCAGCCTTCTTGCAGGACAACAGGAATGGCGCGGAGGTGCCGAAGTTGGTGATGCCCGTTTCCTCCGCCATCTTCCATTGCGCGGACAGGTCCGGCTTGGCCGGGTTGCCGTCGAACAGCACCATCGCCGCGCCGACGGCGGGGGCAGACACCAGGAAGTTCCACATCATCCAGCCTGTGGTGCAAAACCAGTAGAAGCGGTCGTCCGGGCCAAGCTCGTGATGCAGCGCAAGCATTTTCAGGTGCTCGAGCGTGATACCGCCGTGGCCGTGGACGATCGGTTTCGGCAGGCCCGTCGTGCCCGAGGAATACAGGACGTAGAGCGGGTGGTCGAACGGCACCGGCACGAAGCTCGGTTCCGCGGGCTCGCTCAGCAGCGCGTCCCATTCGATCGAATCCGCAACCGCGTTTTCCGTGTACGGCAACGAAACCGTGTGGCGCAGTCCCGGAAGCTCGTGGCGGATCGCCGCCACTTCGTCGCGCCGATCAATGTGTTTAGGCCCGTAGTAGTAGCCGTCGACAGTCACCAGCACCTTGGGCTCGATCTGTTGGAAACGGTCCACGACGCTGCGGGTGCCGAATTCGGGGGCACAGCTGGAGAACACGGCACCGATGCTGGCGCACGCCATCAGCAGCACTACGGTCTCTGGGATGTTGGGCAGGTACGCGGCGACCCGGTCTCCCCGTTCGACGCCGAGGCGGCGCAGACCGGCGGCGCAGGCGCCGACCTGACTGCGTAGCTGCGCGACTGTCAGTTCGATGGGGTCGCGCGCATCGCTGCGGGCCACGACGATCACGTCGTCGTCTTCGCGGCCCGGGGCACGCAGCACCTGTTGCGCATAGTTGATCGTGTAGTCGGGGAACCATGACGCCCCGGGCATGGAGGCGTCGGCGAGAGCACGGTCCGCGGTGGGTGTGCCCCCGAGGTCGAAGTATCTCCAGATCGTCGCCCAGAATTCGCCGACGGAATCGACCGACCATTGCCACAGATCCTGGTAACCGTCGAACCGGCGCCCTTCGTGGCTGTCGAGCCATTGCATGAACTGGCCGATCCGCGTTGTCGTTTCGGCGTCAGCCGGGGGGTTCCAAAGGACAGTATTGGACATATCTACCTCGCTCGCTCTGGGAGATTGCGGCCGCGCAACCATCCTGCCTCACAACCTGATATGTCAATACGCAAGGATGGCAAACATGGCGAAACACCCCCGTTTAGAGGAGCCCCCACATGCGCCATATCGTAAGCCTGCTTGCAGGCCTCATTATCGCCCCCATTGCGTGGCTGCTGATCGGCGCCGGAGTGACAGGGCTCGATCCCAATGGGATCTACCAAGACGTAGCCGGAAAACCGAACGCCATGATCGCGCTCGCAATGTTCGCCGTTGCCGGGATCCTCTTGGGGTTGTTGACCGTGAATCGCATGTCGCCCGCCGGCGCGGTAGCGACCGCCGTCATTTTCGTGGCGGCGTTTTTGCTGTATCGCTTCACCGGATTCAACTTCTCCCTGCCCGGCAGTCTCCAGTCGGCGAAGATCCCGGCCCAAGCGTCCGCGATCGCCGGTTCATCCGGGACCGTCGTGGTGATTGCGGCACTGATGGGCCTGTCCCTGTTCGTCCCGTCACGCTGGCGCGGTAAGAACACCGATGACGACCGGGTCGTCGACCCCGCCAGCCTCGCCGAAGGCGCGAACCACACGCAAACTGGACAGGCGGACGCAATCGACCCGTTCGCGACGCCGCAGCGCACCGAACAGGACTTCGTCCCAGCGGCGCAGGATTCACCCCACCGCGCATTCGAGAGTGTCGGCACCTCGCAGCGCGCACGTTCCCCATACGCCGATGACGGATACCAACCCGACCAGTACGGCTCGTACCGGCAAACGGAGCAGTACCAGCGCGAAAGTCAGGCGCCGCCGCAGTTCCCGCCGCCCGACTACAACCGCGAGCCCGGTTACGATCCGCGACGTTAACACCGTTGACAGTGAAATGTGGCGGCGCGAAGGCGCCGCCACATTCGCTATACGGGTCGTTATATCAACGGGCGTAACGCGGCCGTGCCGCCGGCCCGAGCAGGGAGGACCGCCCGGCCTCGATCATCTCGTTGATGTCGACGGCAACGGCGGGCTTGCCAAACAGGTACCCCTGCCCCAGGTCTGCACCGGCTTCTTTCATCCGGCGGGCCTGCTTGATGGTCTCGATGCCTTCGGCGATCACGTTCATCTGCAGGGTGTGTCCCAACCGCACGACGGTGGCGATGAAGTCATGTCCGGCCGAGTCGCTCGTGATCGACGGGTCCTGGGCGAATTCCGCATCCAATTTCAAGCTGTCCAAGGGAAGCACGCTCAGGCATGCGAGGTTGGAATAACCGGTGCCGAAGTCGTCGATAGCTATGCGAACGCCGAGTTTCGTCAGATCTTCCAATGCCGCGACCGCAACCGCGTCGGTGCCGATCACGGCATGTTCGGTGATCTCGAGCTGCAACAGGTCAGCCGGCAGCCCCGTTGAGTGCAGCACTTTCGCGACATAGTCCGCCAGGCCGGGGCGGTGCAGCTGCCGCGCGGCCAGGTTCACGCTCACGTAGGGCATCTCGGACGTCAGGGCCTGCCACGACGCGGCCTCCTCGCAGGCTTTCTCGAGGACGAAATCGTCAAGCTCGACGACGAGGCCAGTGTCTTCCGCCAAGCCCACGAATCGGCTCGCCGGCAACAGGCCATAGTCGGGGTGCCACCAGCGCGCCAACGCTTCGACTCCGGTGAGCCGGCCGTCGGTGAGGTTCACCAGCGGCTGATAAGCCACGGTGAACTCCCCTCTTCTCAACGCGCCCGGCATCGCCGCCGACAGCTGGTAACGCATCATGTCGCGTGCGCTGCGTTCGGGTTCGTACTGGCACACGCGCCCCTTGCCGTCGGCTTTCGCCCAATGCAGCGCGATCGCCGCCGAGCGAACCAGTTCCGATCCCTCAACGCCCGCCAGGGGGCTCACCATGACGCCGGAGCTGGCGCCCAGCGGGACCTCGTTGTCGTCGACCATGAACGGCACCGCGAGCGAAGCGATGGCGCGTTCAGCGAGCCGGATCGCTTGTTCCTCGAAGGTCACGTCGGGCAGCAGCAACGCGAAGGCGTCGCCTTCGATGCGGTATATCTCGCAGCGCGCCCCGATGTCGGATGTCTCCATCGTGCGCAGACGGTCCGCGGCCACGCGCAGGACCGTATCCCCGGCGGCGTGCCCCAAGCCGTCGTTGAGTTTCGCGAAACCGTCCATATCGATCCAGCACACCGCGACGTTGACGGACGCCTCGGAGTCTTTCTCCAACTCCTGGATCCGCTCCAACAGCCGCGTGCGGTTCGGAAGGCCGGTGAGCTGGTCCCGGGTCGCGAACTCGCGGAACCTGGCTTCGCTGTCCCTCAGCGCCTGCTCCGCGCGTGCCTGCGCGGCGAGAGCGGCGATACGAACCGATTCCTGTCCCGCGAGATTCCGGTTGTTCATGGCGCGACCGAAACCGACCACGAAATGTTCGAGGATCCGATGGACACGGTCGTTGGCGTCCGGCAACCCCGCTGCGGCCTGGTCGACTAGGTCACCGACGATGCGAACGGAACGCCCCAGGACCTCCGGTATCGCGAAGTCCGACTCGACGAGTTCGGCTCCCGCGCGCTGGGCCACCTCGATGTCGGGCGGCTGCGCACGGGTCGCGTCGACCAGCCGTTGGCATAGCGAATTGAGGAAGGTTTCACGCTCGTCCAAAGTCAATGGGACATAGCAAGTTTGGGATAGCACTCGTGTCCACTTCTTTCCCGCGCTGGAGATGATCTGGGGGAATTCACGCTCATTCATCGCTTATGGCCCACTCCAGCGTAAAACGTGATGCTCTCGTCCTCTTCCTCCTCATCGGGGAGTTCGGGACGCCACATGTTCACCCACACCAGGCCAGGTTCGGCGAGTTCGAAGTCGCCGAAATAGTTGAGGATTTGGTCGCGGGTGCGTGCCACGAGCGGGGTCGCCGACTTCTGGGTGATCCCCTCAAGTTCACGCATCGAGCTGCTCTGCCGGTCGGTACTACCGTGCGTCAAGGCGAGGGCACTACCGGGAGGCAAGGCATCGCGGAAATACGCGACGTGCTCATCCGGGTTCTGGTGATCTTGAAGCGCGTGGACGACCGCGACCATGAGCACGCCGATCGGCTGCGAGAAGTCAAGCATCGCCCTCGCTTCCGGGTGGTGCCAAATCTCGTCGGGCTTGGTCATGTCGCCCTGCAGCACGGTGCCGTTGTCGTTGTCCGCGAGGAGCTGCTGGCTGTGGGTGACGGCAATCGGGTCGATGTCGACATACACGACCTTGGACTCCGGAGCGATACGCTGAGCCACCTCATGCACGTTGCCGACCGTGGGTATACCTGACCCGAGATCGAGGAACTGCCGAATACCGAGGTCCAGCATGTATCGCACTGCGCGATGCACGAAAGCGCGATTCGCCTGCGAGATTCGCCGCACGCTGGGCAGGATTTCGGCGAATTTATCCCCGAATTCGCGGTCCACGGCGAAGTTATGCGACCCGCCGAGCCAGTAGTCGTAACTTCGCGCCATGTTCGGCTTACTGATATCGACGCCTTCGGGTGCCCAATCTGGTCGCTGCATTGTCGAACTTCCATTCAGCCTTAGGCGTTTGTCGTACCGCGTGAGCTCATGTCTCGAATTTCCACCATAGCCGAGCGGAGTGCGAATGCCATCGCTCGGAACGCAAGAATTTTAGCTTTCAACTAAACGCGGTGCAACGCCTATAACTGGGCAAACTCCCTGATGAAACATGACGGACGTTATATATTCGCATGATGAAAACAACGTGTTTACGACGTGACTCCGAACCCCGGCGAACAATAAGGACACCCTTAGTAGATTAGGAAAATCGATCCGCGCTGCCATCCACCTACGCTCGGTAAGGAATTACGAGCCACCCCCATTCCGAAGGAATGATTCAATCCCAGCGCAAACGCCAACATTAACGTTGCGTACGTGAATGATGTTAAATATGTAATCGACTATTTCTGTTTTGAAACTCCCATTCCCAAACGCATCAAGAGCCACCACACTGGATCGACAACTCGTAGAGCAGCATCGAAAACCCGGCCCCAAATCGGCCCGTGGGCAACAAAAACGGCGCCGGTGTCCTACCGGCGCCGCGATACGGATCCCGTATCACAAGTGGGCCATGCCACTCAACAATTGTTTAGCGATCACGATGCGCTGCACCTGGTTAGTGCCCTCGTAGATCTGTGTGATCTTGGCGTCGCGCATCATCCGCTCGACCGGGTAGTCGGTCGTATAGCCGTACCCGCCCAGCAACTGCACAGCGTCAGTCGTGATCTCCATTGCGGCGTCCGACGCGAAACACTTCGCGCTCGCGCCGAAGAAGGTCAAGTCCGGGTCCTCGCGCTCCGACTTCGCCGCCGCTACATACGTCATCTGCCGGCCCGCAGCCAGCTTCATCGCCGCGTCCGCCAGCATGAATTGGACACCCTGAAACGCCGAAACCGGCTTGCCGAACTGCTGACGCTCCTGAACGTAACCGCTGGCGTAGTCGACGGCACCCTGACCGATCCCGACTGCCTGCGCGGCGATCGTCACCCGGGTGTGGTCCAAGGTACGCATCGCCAGCTTGAAGCCTTCGTTCTCGACGCCGATCAACCGGTCGGCCGGGATGCGGACATCGTCGAAGAAGACCTCACGAGTCGGCGAACCCTTGATGCCCAACTTGCTTTCGGGGGCGCCGAAGCTCACCCCCGGGTCCGCCTTCTCGACGACGAAAGCGCTGATTCCCTTGGAACCGGTGCCGGGATTCGTCGACGCGAACACCGTGTAGAACTCAGATTCGCCGGCGTTGGTGATCCAGCGCTTCGCCCCGTTGAGGACATAGGAATCGCCGTCGCGAACCGCCTTCGTTTTCATTCCCGCCACGTCTGAACCGGCCTCCGGTTCAGACAGGCAGTAGGAGAACATCGCTTCGCCGCGCGCGACCGGTGGTAGGTAGCGAGACTTCAGTTCTTCCGAAGCACCCAACAACAACGGCATCGTGCCCAGCTTGTTGACGGCCGGTATCAGAGAGGACGACGCACATGCACGCGCAATCTCCTCGATCACGATCGCCGTGCCGAGCGCGTCGATACCGGCACCCTCGTACTCGACCGGGATGTGGGGCGCGTGCAGGTCCGCCCCGCGCAAAGCCGCATACGACTTGGCGGGAAACACGTGGGCGCTGTCCGTCTCGGCGGCGCGCGGCGCCACTTCCGCGTCACAAACCTCTTTTGTGGCTTCCCGTATTGCCACATGCTCATCCGGCAGCCGGTAGACGTCGAATTGCGGGTTGGCCATCGAAGGGTCCCTTCCAGTTGGGCGCGAGCACCGCCGCGGTTTTTAGCCTCGGCCACACAATACCCGCCGGTAATGCACCTTCGGGGTGCGCGATCGACTGGAACTACACCCCAACCACGCCCCATTCCCGCCGTGGTTGGGCGCCAACGCGATCGCCGCCCGGGCCTGCGTGGCCGGGCGGCGATCGGTTGCAAATGACGCGTTACAAGCACTTCCCGAAGCTCTTCGTGCGCCACTTGGCGGGGCCTACCGAGCCGCCCCACTTGCACTTCTTCTTAGCCGTGGTTTTCACTGCGCCGGCGTAGTACGAGAACTTGCCGCGGTCGACCTTGGTCTTGTTTCCCTTGACCTGGAGGTTCGCCCCGGTCGCCGATTTCTTGCCGATCTTGACGGCCTTGAGGGTCACCACGCAGCGCTGCTTGTGCTTCGCGCTGTGCGCCAACACGACCGTGCCGTACTTCTTGCCCTTGTATTTGAGGGCGTGGGAGTTGACCTTCTTGAAGGTCTTGCCGCATACCTGCTTGACCGTGTACGGGTTGCCGCTTCCTTTACCGCAGTTCGTGCTGGTCACAAGCTTCTTCTTCAGGTACGGGATCTTCGTGCCGTCCACTACGGGCGTCTTGACCTTGCCGTTGAGTTTCTGTTCGTAGTGCAGGTGCGGCGCCTGAGATCCCCCGGAGTTGCCGGAAAGGCCGATCCTCGCGCCACGTTTGATCTTCTGGCCCTCCTTGACGTTGAAGGAGTACAGGTGCGCATACAGCGTCTGCCAACCGCCGATGTGGTCGATCACTACGTACTTGCCGTAACTGCTGCCACCTAGGTCCCGAACCAGGCTCACGGTCCCGGGGGCGCTGGCCTTGACAGGCTCTTTGAAAGTGCTGTCGCCGTTATAGGATTGGAAATCCACCGCATTTTTCGGATTATGGTCATCCCAGTTGTTCGCGTAGAATTTCTTTCCGCATTTGAAGGGCGATTTGAAAACTGGCTTGGCCGTCGCGTCGACGTTCTGGGCCTGACTCGACGCGGGCGCGGCTTCGTCGGCCACGGCCCCCGTCATCGGCACCGCGACGAGCGCCGCGACTACGGCGGTCGCGACACCGATGCCCAGCACCTTCCGCCTGCCGCGCAACAACCTGGATATACGCCATGATCTCGGGCTGGACATGGACTGCCTCTCTTTCTTCGGGGGCACACCGTCGGCCCCGAACAACGGGTGCGACAATACGATGTTCGATAAATGAATATTCATGAATGCACACACAATGTCAACATCACCACGAATAATCGATCCATAAACCAAACCCAGAGATATCTCTAATGGTCAGAAAAATCCGAAGTGTTCCGATTCTCATGTTTATGGCCGCAACAATTCTGTCTGGATGCGCCACGACGACTGCAGCCGAAGAGGACACACCAGCGCCCGCCCAATCGAAGAACACCTCGGCCCCTCTGGACGGACTGACAGTGGCCATCGACCCGGGACACAACGGTGGCAACGCGAACCATCCCGAGATCGTCAACGAACCCGTCGACGCGGTCACGAAACACAAGCCGTGCGACACCACCGGCACCGAAACCAACGACGGCTACGCCGAGCACGCGTTCAACTTCGAGATCGGGACCCTACTTCAAGCCGAACTTGAAGATCTCGGCGCCACCGTCGTGACCACGCGCGACTCCGACGACGGTGTCGGACCCTGCCTTCCGGAACGCGCCGCTACCGGAAACGACGCGAACGCCGACGCCGCCATCTCGATCCATGCCGATGGTGGTCCGGCTAACGGCAGCGGATTTCACATCCTCGAACCCGAACCCATCGAGGGACATACCGAGGAAATAGCCGAGCCGTCGCACGAGCTGGCGCTCGCCCTGCGCGACGAATATGAATCGATCATGTCCCCCGCCGACTACATCGGGTCCGACGGTATCGATTCCCGCGACGACATGGGCGGGCTAAATCTTTCGACTGTCCCCAAAGTCATGGTCGAGTGCGGAAACATGCGCAACACCGACGATGCCAAGCAGCTTGCCGACAGCGACTTCCAGATCGAGATCGCCCATGCGTTGGCCGAAGGCATCACCCACTATCTGGCTGAGTCCGGGGCATAGACCGGGAACGGCCCCACCTGCGTTTCGACGCGCTGCATCACCCTCACGCAGCAGTCGATTCCCCGTGCCTCATTGTTCGGCTGCGCCACAGGCGATTGCGGATCTCAAGGGCGCGACGCGGATACAACTTCAAAAAACGGCGGACAGGTCGGCTCGGAGCCGTACCCTTCATCATCGCCTTCGTCAGCATCCGGACAGGTTCACGCAGGCACAAAGGAACATGGCCCGACATACTCGTCGAACCCCTCGCCGCTTCCGCGGTCTTCATCGTGCCGCCGGCGCACCACCCGGCAGTGAGGAATACATAGGACAAAAATTGGTGTGGTCGACGCGAGCAGACGACCGCTACACCTGACTAACTATGTAGACCTCGGTCTCCGACGAATCCGCGGCTTCGGGAAGACCGTGGCGGCACACGAGCTGTTGCTGCGAATCGCCGGGCGCCAGAGCCTGCGGCTGTGTGGCTGCCTCGCCTCCGACTATGGCGCCGTCACTGTCGCGAAAAACAGCGGAGGCATACGAAACGGGCAACCCCTCCGTGACGGACACGGCATAACTGACGAGCGTTTCGCCATCGTCCTCCGCCACCGAGACATGTGAGGTCGTCACCTCGGGAAACTCCGCCTGCGCGTCCTCCAGCGACCACCACTCGTCAACGCCTATCTCCACAGTGATGCTGTCGGCTTCGGCGGCCCGCTTCGACGGCACCGTTGCGCCGAACCCCACCGGCTTTCCGGGGAAGATCGCGGTCAGCCCCTGCTGATACAGCTCATTCTCTTCACCCGACTCGATGATCTCGCCGTCGGAATCCAAAACGGAAACGGACGCGACCGACATGAACGCGACCGTGTCGCTGGTGTTTTCGACCAGCGCGCCATACGAAACGGCTTCACCGGCGACATCGGACACGCCACTATCGACTACTTCGATGGCCGTATCGTCCGGCGTCGCGCTCGGCGACTCGCTCGAATCGGCAGGGTCCGGTCCTTTCGGGGTTTCGCCACCGGAACACCCCGTCAGACCGGCCACGATCGCCACGGCGGCAAAACCGAACCCGCGCGTCCACCACGCACGTCGCGTCGCGCTTTGACTCATCGCTCACCAACCTGGGTCAAGACCGCTCAACCGTCGCGGAAAAGAGACACGCACCTGGCGCGAACGAAGCGACACATCGAATCGGAAACTCACTGGGGGCGCACACGATTTTACCTACCGCACACCGCATGTGGGCAAGCCCGGAAGCGGTTTTCACACGACCATATCTTCGGCCACGGCCGCCAACCCGCCCGCGAACCGCGGATAGTCCTCGAGGACGGACGTGGCCGCCGCGACCGCGCGCCACGCATCGTCACGGTAACTGTCGTCCCCGCTGGCCTCGTAGAACTCGTTGAGCGCTCGCGCCGCCAACGCCGCGCCCGACGGTGTCGGACCGTCCGTCGGGTCGGCGGGACGTGTGACCAGCTGTTCCGCATCGTCCGCGGTGTCGTAGAAGCTGCCGTAGGTGTCGCGGAAACGGTCGCGGACCGTGTCGACGAGCGCGCGGGCCGGTTCTAGCCAGCCACTGTCGTGACGGTGCCTCGCCAAAAACGCCAGCGCTACGGCCGCATAGTCTTCGAGGATTCCGGCCGCGTCCGAGACCTGTCCGCGCATCGACACCCGTCGCAACCGGCCATCCACGATGTGACGATCTCGCAGGACCTCGGCGACGTCGTGGGCCAGCTCATCGGCCCATTTCGCGTCGCGTTGAACCGCATAACGAGTCAACGCGAGAACCGCGAGCCCGTTCCATGCGGCCACGATCTTGTCGTCGCGCGCGGGCTGCGGCCGGTCACGACGCGCGGCGAGCAGACGCTCCTTCACGCGAGACAAACGTCCGGTTTCTGAGGTGTCCCGCGGAAACTGCAGAACACTGGCGCCTTCCTCGAACGTCCCTTCCTGCGTCACCCCGAAAATCTCGCAAGCCCAATCCCCGTCTTCTTCTCCCAATACGTCGCGCAGCTGCTGCGGGGTCCACACGTAGGTGGCGCCTTCGACGCCTTCGGTGTCGGCGTCGAAAGCCGAGGAGAAACCGCCGTTTTCCGCGGTCCAATCGGTAGCGAAGAAACGCGCGGTCTCGTCGGCGATGCGGGCGAAGAACTCGTCGCCGGTCGCGGCATAAACGTCGAGGTACGTCTCCAGGAGCAGCGCATTGTCGTACAACATTTTTTCAAAATGCGGGACCGTCCAACCGGAGTCGACGCTGTACCGCGCGAATCCCCCGCCGATCTGGTCATACATGCCGCCACGGGCCATACCTTGCGCGGTGCGGCGCACGGCTTCGAGACTGGAGGCGTGGCCGGTGCGCTGGTGGTGCCGCATGAGGAAATCGAGCAGCGGCTGGGACGGAAACTTCGGCGCGCCACCGAAACCGCCGTTCTCGCTGTCGTGTTGTGACAGCACAGCCGACGCAGCCGCATCGAGGATGTCGGTACTGACCGGCGATGTGGGCGGGCACGGCTCGCCGATCGGGCAGGCCTGTGTGACATCCATGAGCCGTGGGCCGGAAGAGGCACACGCTTCGACGATCGTGTTGCCTTGCTTCAGCACTTCGTCGCGCCGTTTCGTCCATGCCTCGTCGACCGCGTGCAGCAGCCGCAGGAAATGCTCACGCGGGAAGTAAGTCCCCGCGAAGAACGGGGCGCCGTCGGGGGTCGCGAACACGGTCATCGGCCACCCACCTTGACCAGTCATCGCCACCGTCGCCTGCATGTAGACCGCGTCGATGTCGGGGCGTTCTTCCCGGTCGACTTTCACTGGCACGGTCAAATCGTTCATGAGGGTCGCGACCTGGGCATCTTCGAAGCTCTCGTGCGCCATGACGTGGCACCAGTGGCATGCCGCGTAACCGACGGAGATCAACAGGGGCACGTCGCGCTCGCGGGCCTCGGTCAATGCTTCGGGTCCCCAGGGGCGCCAGTTGACGGGGTTGTCGGCGTGCTGCTGCAGGTAGGGCGACATGCTGTCGCCGAGTCGGTTGGCCATGCCTCCACAATCGCACCTTCGTGAGGAAGCGTCTACGTCGCCCGCTGTTCGTTGGTCAGCGTCTCCACCACGGCTGTCAGCTTTGGATTATTCCGCCCTTGGGCCATGCACCTTCCACGCCTTTGCGGCCCAGAATTTTCCGGATCGCTCTGTTGGCGGCGACGCCGGATCCCGTCGCAACCGGAGGCGGGGCGTCATCGGCTAGGCGAAACTCGACCACGACGGGATCGGGATCGTCAGGACCGATGTGTATCGCGTACCGAAGAGTCTCGGAGCTCTCCTCGACCATCACGTACTGCAGGTATACCGCCATTATCGGCACTCGCTTCCCTCAGACCAGATGTCGCGCTCCCGATGTCGTATCGGTTTACGTCATTCGGTCGGCCCGAATATGGTCGCGGCTTCGGCGCCTACAAGCACAACGACCCGTTGAACGCACAAACACGGACACGATACGTCGCTGAGATGGCGGGCACTACGGGTGCGACAGCGACGGTTCTCACGAGCCGATGGCCGGTACCGATGCCGGTATGCGCCGCGATCGTGGGCCCACCGGATCTGCGAGAACATAAGCGACTCAGGTTTGGACGATCTCGTCTAGGCGTTCATACCCTTCGGCCATGCCCGATTCCATTTCGCTGTTGACCATCCCGTCTCGGCCATCCACCGACAGGTAAGTCGATGTGCCGCGCAGCAGACAACGGCCACCATCGTCGAGCTCTTCCAGAGTCATCATCTCAATGGCGGGGCACCCGGGCATACCAGCGAATTCGAAGGTCTGCACGATCCGTTTATCGGGTACGACCTCGTGGAACGACCCGAAGAAACCGTATTCCTCCTTGTTCTCCGGATCGATGTGGCGATAACGATAGGAGCCGCCGGTACGGGCGTCGAAATGGTCGATGACCATCTCGAGTATGCGCGGCCCGAGCCATCGAGGCACTAGCTGCGGATCGATATGTGCCCGGAACACGCGATGCGCTGGGGCATCGAACTCCCTCGTGAAATACATGTTCTGGCTTCCGGGCTCGGCCACCAATGTGAATGTGTTGGTCATCGAAGCTCCCTATCTGAGGCAACTCATCGAGCTGCGTTTAGCGCGTGCGAAGCGGCCCCGCCGAGCCCCGAGCGGTTCAGTCGGTGGGTTTCGAGGACGGCGGGTTCGTGCCTGACACGTTTTCGTCCGTAACCGTTCTTCTACGATTCTGCGCCTGACCGGCTCCCTGGGTGTGACGAACGTGGTGGTCTCATCGCGCGTTCACATCCAGAGTGGTTCGCGCCGGCGATCGCGGGGGTGTATCGCGGGACCAAACAGACCGCGGAATGGCTACAGGACAACCTCGGCGCCCGCGCCGTCGGCGTGGTGATGCGCGCCGAGCATTCGTGCATGACGCTTCGCGGTGCACAAGCGAACGGCTCCAGCACGGGGCATAGGGTGCGGGTCGAGCACTGGGCCAGTGCGCTCCATCAGCCACGCGTCGCCGCAGCCTCTCTACTGGGCGGCGAACAGCAGTACACGAAGCTGCCCTACTTCTTCACTGACCAGTATGAGCTTGGCATGGAATACGTGGGTTACGCGCCAAATGGCTCCTACGACCGGGTCGTCGTCCGCGGAGACCTCGACGATCGACGATTCATAGCATTTTGGCTCGACAGCAGTCGCCGAATCAAAGCGGCCATGAACGTCAACATCTGGGATGTCGTAGAACCGATCGAACGTCTGATCGTTGCCCGCACCCAGGTGGATCCCGAACGCCTGACAGATAGCACAGTAGACCTCGACTCGGTGACGAGCGGTGGCTAAGGAGGTCGGCGAATCGAAGTGGCGCAGCAGCGCCGCGCAGGCGCTATCGAGGTGCGCCTCGACGGCCTTGCTCGCCGCTTCGGGCTCGCCGCGCTCAATATGGTCGAGGATCAACTGATGTTCCTCGACGATTTCGGCGACCCGCATGAGGCGGTTGGATTGCACCTGGGCCATGCACAGCTGCATCTCCCCCATCAGCGCCTCATGCATGCGCGATAGACGTTGACTGCCCACACCATCGAGAAGCTCGCGGTGAAACCGGATATCGCATTCGACCATGTGCACCACGGTGCTCGTCTCGTCGACTTTCCTCAGTAGGTCGTTTTGCGCGACGGCTTGTGGGCGCACGGTTCCCGATGCCGCCAAACGGTAAACCGAAACCGGCTCAATGCATTTACGCGCCAGGTAAATATCCGTGATGGCGTCGGGGGTCAAGACCGGCACGCGGGCGCTCTTATGCGACCCCCGGGTGAGCAGTCCGTCGGAGACGAGCCGTTCGATGGCGGCCTTGGCTGTCGGCCTAGCGACGTCGAACCGGTTCGCCACATCGTTTTCGGTGACCTGGCTGCCGCCCTCCATCTCGTTAGTCAGGATGAGATTTCGCAGCGAGTCGGTGAGCGCCTCCGCAAGAGTGTGAACCGCGAGTGCCTGACGCATAGCTGCTCCTGTGCTGCCGTTGGGGGGTGACTGGCCTGTCGGTACGTGACGTGTTCCGGCCTCTTCGTGAAGATTTTACTTCGTTTTCCGTCTTTTCACGCCGCGGCACCACCAATACTGTCGAACAAGAATTCAAGATCACTTGACAGTCCAGTAATCTTGTATGACAATTCTCGCAATCCTGGGGAGGTTGAGATGAACACCACAGACACGGCACTCCTGCAAGCCGTCGCCGACGAACGCACCCGGCAAACAATCGACCTCATGCGTCGAAACACCATCGACCATCTACTGCTCGGCAACGCCGACAACATTCGATTCGTGTCCAACTACCGCAGCCTGATCATTCACGAGACCGCGGACCACATGTACTGCGTGATGAACGAAGCGGGCGAAGCCGACATCTTCGGCCCTCACCTGCGCGAACCATACGAAAACAAGGACCCGACGACTCCCGCCGTGCGCGAAGTCCATCCGCTTTCCGGCTGGGTTCCGGGCATGTCCGAACCGCGAACGACCATCAAGACGCTCGCCCGCGCAATCGGCGGCGCACGCCATGTCGGATACGACGCGATCCATCCCGAGTTGCTGCACGGGCTCCAAAGCGAACTGCCGACCGTACGTTTCACCTACATCGGTGCATCCCTGATGGACGTACGCCGGGTCAAACTCCCCGGCGAGATCACGCTCATGGAGGCCGCTTGTGCCCAGAACCAAGACGCCCTCGGCGCGGCATTCGCAAGCGCCGCACCGGGAGTCAGCGATAGAGAACTTCTCGCCGCCGCGCTCGAGCAGCAGCAACGTCTCGAAGCGGAACTGATCACGCACTCCACATGCAATGTCAGGGCGCAGTTCGGCAACTGGTTCCCCAACGGCAGCACGATGGTTCAAGGGCAGGCCATCTTCATCGACCAGGTCTATTACGGGCCTGGCGGCTACGCCTCCGACCTGACTCGCACCAAATTCGTAGGCGAACCGCCGGCACAGGTGCTCGACGCCTACCGCAGATTGGTCGAGGTAGCCCACACCGTCGCCGACGCCGCCAAGCCGGGCACGACGACCGTCTTCCTCGACGAACTACTCAACGAATCCTTGCGCCGCAACGGACTCGCACCATCGCCATACGGCCTCGGTCACGGGATCGGGCTGCGCGTCATGGAACCGCCGTCACTGGTTCAACGCGACCTCGTCGACGACGCTGTCGCGCTGCGCCACGGCGAAGTCATTGCGCTCGAACCGGAAACCTCGGTCGACACCGACTCCGGGACCGTCGTGCTGAAGGTCGAAGACTGTTTCCGGGTCGAAGATTCCGGTCTACGGCCGTTGGGGCCGCAGGCGAGCGTTGAAGACGTCATATTGGATCCGTAATTGCGGTTGAGTACAACCGCCAACCCGTCCAAGAACGACCCGGCCAAGGAGTGCCATGAAGCAGATACATCCCGTCAAGCCCTACCCGTACGCAATGGGCAAATACCTCGACACCATCGCCGCGGTGGACCCGGGAGAACAGATCCAGATCCACACCGAGGACGCATTCGAGGGCCAGCTGACCAGCAGCAACGATGTTCCCAGCGAAGTGCTCGGGAAATATCTCAACCCGCAAACCGGACCGATCTATGTGAACGGCGCCCAACCGGGCGACACCCTGGTCGTGCACATCCATGACGTCGAGGTGACGCGCGATTACGCGGTCAGCTGTCTCGTACCCGAGTTTGGCGGACTCACCTCGACGGTGCTGTCACCGAGCTTGCAGGAGCCACTGCCCGAAAAAGTGTGGATCTATCGGCGCCAAGAGGACGGGACGTTTTCGTACGACCCACAGAAGTTCTCGATCGAACCGCAACCGTTCATGGGCACGATCGGTACGGCGCCGGACCTGGAGATGCTTTCGGCCCTGACCCCGTTCAACCACGGGGGCAATATGGACGTTCCGGACGTGAAGAAGGGCAACTCGATTCACCTTCCGGTGCGTGTGGAAGGCGCCTATTTCTTCACCGGGGACTGCCATGTCGCGCAAGGCGAAGGCGAAGCCTGCGGTGTGGCGCTCGAAATCTCCGGCAAAGTAACCGTCTCATTTGAGCTGAAGAAGAACTCGCCAATCGACTGGCCGCGGATCGAATCACCGACGGAAATCATGACGGTCGGTTCGGCCCGCCCAATGGAGGACGCCGCCAAGATCGCATATAAAGAGCTCGTTTTGTGGCTCGAAAACACCTACGGCTACGACCGGTGGGACGCTTACCAGCTGGTCACCCAGGCCGGAAAACTGTATGTCGGCAACATGGTCGACACGTACTACTCACTCGTGGCGAAACTCGACCGCCACTTCCTTCCCGACTGAAATACCGGTGCCCGGCGCTGTGCGCCGGGCACCGCAGATTTAAGGACTGTAGATGCGCCATGGTTTCCAACGGCACGGGCACCCCGCCCGAAAATATTCACACTCCAGATGCAACAGATCAGCCTGATGTCGCTGGAAAAATAGAAAAGCACGGGATCAACTTCATCCCGGAGGCCCATAGGCATTCCCGCCCCATGAACATCACCTGGATCATGGCGGGCAGCTGCGTGACGTTCCCGCTCATCGTCCAAGGATGGATCCCCATTGCGTTGGGGCTGAGTTGGTGGGCATCGTTTTGGGCGGTACTACTAGGGTCCGCCTTCGGCGCGATATTGTTGGCGCCCATGGCATTGCTGTCACCGCGTACGGGAACGAACAACCCGATCGGCAGCTCCGCACACTTCGGTGTCGTCGGCCGGATCGTCGGATCGACGCTCGCGCTGCTCATCTCGATACTGTTCACCGCGCTGGCGGTATGGACCGGTGGCGACGCGATAGCGGCAAGCCTCGACCGTCTCACGGGCATCCCGGACACGACCGCGACCCGATTCTTCTGGTACGTCGTACTCACGGCCGTCGTGATCACGATCTCCGTGTACGGGCACGCCACAATGCTGTTTCTGCAGCGGTTGGTCGCGCCGACGGCGGGAGCCATCCTGGTGCTGGGTGTCATCATCCTGTGGCCAAAGTTCGACCCCGGATACGCGGGCGGCGAGCTCGCGCTGGGAGGTTTCTGGCCCACCTGGTTCGCGGGGGCGATCCCTTCCGCGCTAGTGGTAGTCGGCTTCAGCCTGGCGATAGGTGACTGGACCCGCTACATCTCGCCGAAGAAGTACTCTTCGCGGCAAATAGTCCGGGCCACGGTCGTCGGAGGCATAGTCGGAATGGGTGGGCCCGTGATGTGGGGCGCATACACGGCCTCGATCTTCGCCGACCCGTCCGCAGAGTACGTGGGGACGCTGGTCCAAATCAGCCCGCTGTGGTTTGTCATCTTCCTGCTGTATCTGGGAATCGGATCGGGTTGTGCACAAGGCACTGTCAACATGTACAGCACCGGGCTCGACCTTTCCTCGATCCTGCCGCAGATCAAGCGCGTACCGGCCACTTTCGCCGTCGGCATCGCGTCGTTCATCGTCGTGGCCGTCGGCACGCTCGCGGGCAGCATCATCGACAACCTCACCGTGTTCCTCGACCTGTTGACGATCGGTTTCGTCAGCTTCGTCACCGTTGTGGCGGTTGGGTACTGGAATCACCGCGGACAATACGATCCGGACGCGCTTCAAGTCTTCGTCCGGGGAGAAAAGGGCGGACGCTATTGGTACACCAACGGCTGGAACTGGCGCGCAACGACGGCCTTCGTACTGGCCACTCTGGTTGGTCTGTCCGGTTTGAACACCGCCTGGTATGTCGGTTTCCTGGTCAGCCACCTTGGCGGTATCGGGCTGGGCTTCTTGCTGTCGGTTGCTGTCGCGGCCGGAAGTTACATCTTCTTCCTGTGGGTTGCTCCCGAGGACCCATCGTCTTACGTCAGCGGCTCGCCACGTATCGGCCGGAGGAGAGTTTCGGCGTGAGCACGAGTCGACGGGTGGCTGCCGAACAGCTCGGCGGCCACCCGACAGTGGTAACCGAAAAGGAGAAACCGGTGTCGGCGAAGCGGCAGTTCCCTCGATGGTCGCAACTGAAACCGCTGTTGCGGCCGCAAGCTCCAACCTTCAAACGCACACAGCGTCGACTCGATGATGCGGCTTCGATCGACGATCTACGCACCATCGCTCGGCGCCGCACCCCGCGCGCGGTTTTCGACTATGTTGATGGCGCCGCCGAAGCCGAGATCAGCCTGAGGCGGGCCCGACGAACGTTTCGGGACCTCGAGTTTCGCCCCGAAATCTTGAAAGACGTGTCCCACGTCGACCTGTCGACGCCGATCCTGGGACGGGACAACCCCAATCCGATCCTGTTCGGGCCGACCGGTTTCACCCGGATGATGCATCATCTCGGCGAGTCGGCGGTCGCGACCGCGGCCGCGGACCACGGGATCCCGTATTCGCTCTCCACCATGGGCACTACGTCCATTCCGGATGTGGCGGCTGCCGCGCCCCAGGGCCGCAACTGGTTCCAACTGTATGTCTGGAAGGACAGGGCCGCGGGCGAGGAACTCATGTCCCAGGCTTTCGATGCCGGATACGAGGCTCTTGTTCTGACCGTCGACGTCCCTATCGCGGGCCTACGCCGACGCGATGTCCATAACGGAATGACGATCCCCCCGGAGTTGACGGCGCGCACCATCATTAACGCCGCGCGATACCCGTCCTGGTGGTTCAACCTGCTCACCACCGAACCGCTTACATTCGCGTCTCTGACGAGCTGGGAAGGCACGATCGCGCAGCTACTCGACAAGCTGTTCGACCCAACGATGACCATCGACGACCTCGAATGGGTGCGTTCCTATTGGAAAGGCCCGCTCGTCATCAAAGGCATCCAAACCCTCGCCGACGCTAAAAAGGTGCGCGACGCCGGCGTCGAAGCGATCGTGTTGTCCAATCACGGCGGACGCCAGCTCGACCGCGCACCCGTGCCGCTTCGGCTGCTGCCCGAAGTCAAACAGGAGCTGCAAGATGACGTCGAGGTGTATGTGGACACCGGAGTCATGTCGGGGGCCGACATCATCGCGGCGAAAGCTCTCGGCGCCGACGCCGTCATGGTCGGTCGCGCATACCTCTACGGACTGATGGCCGGGGGTGAAGCTGGGGTGGCGCGTGCCGCCGAGATTCTCAAGACAGAGGCCGCGCGCACCATGGCACTACTGGGGGCTTCGACGCTACGTGAGCTAAGCCCCGAACATGTCCGGCTGCCGCAATAGAACAAAAACGCGCTATGGGTGGATCTTCTGCAATCACCCACCCATAGCGCGTCTAACTAGAACTCACTTCACCGCTGCGCATGAACACACGCCTCAGCGCGACGAGATCACACCACTTCCGAATCTTCAATCGGCGCCGGCCATAGCTTAATTGCGCGATCAGCCAAACGATCAGCACGTGAAAGTATCTCGTTCTCGCCCCAAGAATTCGTATTCGCGATTTCTCGGTTCATCTCAAGGTGACTCGATTCAAATAGCACCTTCTTGCGCTCGAATATTTTCGTTCCCAGTTTTGAATTCTCGGCTGAAAGCGTCAGGTTTCCTATCGTGTGAACAAGGCGCTGGTGTGTCTCGCGCGCTGACTCGTCGGACTCCACATCTTCCAGCAGCTCACGCCACTCATCGGTCAAGCTCTGCGGCATAACGTGTTCAATCGTGAGTTTCCCTGTAGCAAAATCTATGGGCTCTGGGTGCCCATAGCTTTCTTCGATCCGCGAAAGAATGAACCGCCGTTGCTCATTTGCCTTACCTCCCTTCTCAAAGAAGGGTTGAGATCTCATCGCTTTGCGCAACTGCGCATCATTTGGCCAGTTTCTACGAGACAGAGAAAGGAGTTTATGAATGCAGTCAACAGGGTTCTGCTGTTCACGCCCCGCCAACTGAGCCGGAATAGATTGAAATATGCGAACCAAACCACTAGGCGTTTTTGAAACAAACGTACGTCGCACCAAAAAGCTTTCAATAAGAACGAGACCTCTGGCAACCTCGCTACTCGATATCTCATCGCGCGAACGTGCATCAAGCAGCACCATGACCACAGGATGGGCAGCTCCTGCTTTCCAGGTTTCCAAGCGTTTCAGCCCATCCCTCACCTCGAGGCTCTGTTCAAGATCAGGCTCACGTATTAGCCGATATAGCGGCGCGAGACGCGCAAGCGATCTGATGTACTCCACAGCACTTTCCGGGGTGTCGCCGTGACGTTCGAACCATCGCTGCTGGGCACCATACAAATCGTTACGCCTTGCGTCCCTATCGCCATCCAATACAAGCTTCAACCACATGATGGCTTCCAGGTCATTGGCATCTGGGGCTTCGGCTGCCACCCTTTTCCAATCTTTATCGTAGACATCGTCAGCGCGCGACCCCAGCATCATGAAAACGTGATTTCGAATTAGGTCAGCCTGCAATAGACCCTGGCCCTTATTATTCAAGCTCTCGAATATTCTATGAGCGTTTTCGTTTTTGTCAGCAGTGACATCGACCAGCGACAGTCTTGTCGTTATTGTCTCTTCTATGTCTTCAATTGGTATTGGGTCGTCGGAACATTCGTTCTTTGCAAACTGTTCTTTGAAATAATGATAGGCCTTGATAATACGATCTTGCTGATCAAGTACATCCCTATGAATAATTATTCGCCGGTAAACATGCCGATCAACCTGCGTCGGTAGCACTCGCAGGCGATCATCGTCGGACTTATATCCATTTACCAGATACTGTTTCTCAATACGATCGGCGCGCTCAGGATCACGTGCTTGGCAATGGTCTCGCAACGCTGCGAGAGCCAGCGATAGTGTCGTCAGCCTCTGCTGGCCGTCAACTACCAAAAACCGACGAAAGCTCGCTTGATCATTAAGGGCAGGAGTAAGAACGATTGCCCCGAGAAAGTGTGGCGCATGCGAACCGCCTTCCTCCTTCCTATCGGCCTGTTCTTGAACATCACGCCACAGGTCCTCGCATTGCTGGTCGTTCCACGAATATGGCCTTTGATAGAGCGGTATCTGGTACTGGGTGTCTTCGCGCTTAAGCAAGCCTGTAACCAAGATCTGAGATGCTTCCACCAGGGGTCTCCAAAAAAAGATTGATGCCGAGTCCACCTAGGTTACGTCATGTGCAACACCCTTCATGGATTGTCCATAGTGTCATTTCACATCACCAAACGTGTGTTGCGATGTGCCGTATAAGCTAAGCCCCGAACATGTCCGGCTGCCGCACTAGGACAAAAACGCGAGTGCGGACCCCGAGATCTCGGTCCGCACTCGCGCGCTTCGCTCAGTTATGCGGTATCGGCGTCGCCCCGGCTGACGGATTCGACCGGCGCCAGCTTGCCGTTCGTGCGCTTGAAGTAGTCTCGCGTCTCCCGCCAGACCACTCCAGACAAGAACAGCAGACCGATCAGGTTTGGCAATGCCATGAGACCGTTCATCATCGTCGCGAACGCCCACACGAACTCCAGAGTCAGCACCGACCCGAAGAAGATCAAGGCGATGAAGACGATTCGGTACGGCAGTACGCCTTTGCGACCGAACAGGTAAACGATGTTGCGTTCGCCGTAATACCCCCACGTCAACAACGTGGTGAATGTGAACAGCGAGAGCACGATCGTCACCAGAATCGCCCCGACTTGACCCATGCTCTGCGAGAACGCCACCTGCGTCAGCAGGTCGGGGTCACTGTTGGAAGTCCAGGCGCCCGTCACGATGATCGACAGGCCGGTGATGCTGCAGATGACGATGGTGTCGATGAACGTCTGCGTCATCGACACCATGCCCTGCCGTACTGGGGCGGTCGTCTGGGCAGAAGCGGCGGCAATACCGCCGGTACCGAGACCGGATTCGTTCGAGAAAATACCGCGCGCCACACCGTATTGGATAGCGAACAGCACACCCGCCCCAGCGAAACCGCCGGTCATGGACGTGCCCGTGAACGCGGACTCGAAAATGAGCTGAAACGCCGCGGGCAGGGCCGAAGCATGCATCGTCAGCAGGGTCAGCCCACCCACGAGATACAGCAGAAGCATGAACGGCACCAGGTAGCCGGCGAAGGTGCCGATGCGTTTGATGCCGCCGAGGATCACGAACCCGGCCAGCAGCATCAACACGATGCCGCTGATCCATGTCGGCACGTTGAACGTGGCGTTGATATAGGACGTGGTCGCGTTCGACTGCACCGTGTTGCCGATGCCGAACGCGGAGATCGCGGCGAACACGGCAAAAAGGAACCCGAGGGAGCGGCCGTGAAAACCGCCGACACCGCGGCTGAGGTAATACATCGGACCACCGACTTTTTCGCCCCGCTCGTCGGTGGTGCGGTACTTCACGCCCAAGATCGCTTCGGCATATTTTGTGGCCAAACCGAACAGGGCCGTGATCCACATCCAAAACAGCGCGCCCGGTCCACCCAGCGCGATCGCCGTCGCGACGCCGCCGACGTTACCGGTGCCGACCGTGCCGGACAGTGCGGCCATGAGCGCGCGATAGTGCGAAATGTCGCCGTGTTCGGTGTGTTCTTTCCGCGTGATCAATCCGTACTTCAACGCGGCGAACAGTTTCCGCAACGTCAAGCCGCGGATTCTGATGGTCAGATAGATTCCGGTGCCGAGCAGCAACGGGACCAGGATCGATGTGATCCCGAAAATGCCTGTGCCCCAAATGTACTCGTTGATCGCTTCGATGAAGCTGGTCCAGGATTCCATGAATCACGCCTTCCGTCGGATACTTCGGGGCCCTCGCTGGTGTCGTGGAGTGATGTCTTCGTAGCTGTCAGCTCATTCTGCAAGAACATGCTCCCCATGTCGAGGAAAACGGACAGGCGCATGATTTATTGATTCTGGCCCCACTGTTCGCAACGGCATCGCGGAAACCGGAGGGCCGCATCACAAGGCACATCTGCGTCGGGTGGGCAATCGCCCTTATCCGGGCCGGATACGGTGAAGTCATGACTGACTCGCCACGCTGGTTCACCGATACACAACCCGGACATTCACAGTGGTACATCGAGCGTTTCCGAAAGATGGCGGCCGAAGGCGCCGATCTGGCGGGCGAGGCACGGTTCATGGATGCGCTCATGGCGCCGGGTTCCGACGTACTCGATGCGGGCTGCGGTCCGGGACGGGTCGGCGGCCAGCTACACGACCGCGGGCACGGCGTTGTGGGGGTCGATGTCGACCCCGAGCTGATCGA
>DXIM01000026.1 GCA_019112895.1 Candidatus Stackebrandtia faecavium | reverse complement strand
GGCTGCGAACTCGGCACCCGGAATATGGACACCAGCAACGAGACGGTCCTCAAGGATCTGAGCGATAGGTTGCGTCGGCGCTACGGTCGCCCGTCGCAAGGGGAGTTTCGCACGCTGCCTCAGTTGCCGGTACGGTTGCCATCTGAGCCGGAACTCAATGCGTTGGCGGCCGAGCCGCTCGCTGTGCAACGCCTTACGAGCCTGCTGGAGTGGGTTGGTAAGGGCCGCAGTATCAAGCGTTCCGGCCATCTGGACGCCGCTGCGTCGCGCGAACTCGCCGCAACGCTCGGAGTCGAACTCACTGAGCCGGTGAGGTCCAGTGAGGACTCTGATGAGCTGCGGCTGTACCTTCTGTGGGCGAAGAAGATGGGCCTGGTCCGGCGCTACCGCGGCAGACTGGTCAAAGTGCGCAAATACGAGTGGATTGCGTCGGACCCTGTCGTGCTGTGGCAGACCGCGTTTGACTTCTTGGAAGAACTCGGCGATGCCATCTGCGATCCGCCACAGTCGCCGCTGACCACCATATATCCGGAGCTGATTCCGGATGTGTTGAACTCCTTGTACAGCCTGCCCGAACCGATGCCGTTGTTGCGGCTCAACGAGACGGTGTGGCTGCACAGCTGCGCCGGGTTTCTTAACGACACGGACGAGGTCGTCGAACAGTACGAGCGTGTGAAACGACACTTGTCCAGGATGTGGGCCCTGCTGGTGGAGCTCGATGTCGTCCAGATCGATCGCGCCTACGTGGACGATATGTTCCGAAACGACCTCGAACGCGCCGACGAATCGGCGCCCGGCATGTTCGATAGCCAGACCAACAAATGGCTGCTCGAGGAGTTCACCGAACCCACACTGGTCGTGAGTCTGAGTCCAATGGCGGTCGCGATGCTAAGGCAGCGGATGCTCGAAGAAAACCGGGAGGCCGGCCTGGTGGGCGAGCTGGCCGGAGCCGACGCGGCCGAAATGCTGTCGGTCGTGTCGCAGCATTACCCGTGGCAGGACCAGGTCGAGGAACTCAGCACCTGGATGATCACGAATCATGCCGATGTCGAGGTGATCCTGGACGTGGCGCGGCACACCCCGTTTCGCAGTCGCGCCGCGGCGATCGTCCAATTGGTGTACGACCTCGTGCCGGACGCGCCAAGACTGCTGCGCGGCCTGCGCGCCGACCCGGAGCTGGCGCCGTCAGTCATCGCGTTCCTGGTGGAGGCGGGCGTGTTGGAGATGCTTGACCTCACCGATCCGGAACGGCAACTGCTCACCGCCGAGTCGTCGTTGCGCTTGATGGAGATCGAGGGCATCGATTCCGTCGTCGACGGTCTCGAAGCCTTGACCAGTTCCGATGCTCAGGGCGTCATCGACGGAGTGCTCAACTCGGGGCACCCGGACACAGTCGCGCTGGACGAGTTCCGCGACCTCGTGGCCGAACAGCTGTCCCGCCGACGAGCCTCCCGCCCGAAGCCACCACGGATCGCACCCGGACGTTTGGGGGCTACCCGGCGTTCCCGCGTGCGTCGCGGCGGACGTCCCTGACCGGAGTGGGCTGTACGACTCTCTCCTATGGCCACCGTCGGCAAGCGAAGCCGCCATGGCACTATGCACACGTGTGCGCTTCATCGGACCGAGTCATCGACATCCGCGACGTGTCGATCCGCCGTGGCGGATCGAACCTTCTGGAACACATCGACTGGCAGGTAGAGCTCGACGAACGTTGGGTCATTCTGGGACCCAACGGGGCGGGGAAGACGACCCTGTTGAATGTCGCGGCCGCGCGGCTCCACCCCACGCAGGGTGTCGCCCGGATCCTTGACGAACAGCTCGGGGCCACCGACGTGTTCGAACTGCGTCCACGCATCGGTCTGTCGACGTCGACGCTGGCCGAGGCGATCCCGCCCCATGAAACGGTCGTCAACGTCGTCGTCACGGCGGCCTGGGCGGTCTTGGGCAGAGGAAAAGAACAGTACGACGACGTCGACGAGAGCCGGGCACGTTCCCTGCTCGACCAGCTCGGTATCGAGGCGTTCGCCGACCGGATCTACGGTTCACTGTCGGAGGGCGAACGCAAGCGCGTGCAGATCGCCCGGGCTTTGATGACCGACCCGGAACTGTTGTTGCTCGACGAACCGGCGGCCGGCCTGGACCTGGGCGCGCGCGAAAGACTGGTTCAGCTGATGTCCGGGCTCGCTCTCGACGCCGACGCGCCCGCGATGGCGTTGGTGACACACCATGTCGAGGAGATTCCGCCCGGTTTCACCCACGTGATGTTGCTGCGCGACGGCGCGATCGTGACCGCTGGACTCATCGATCAGGTGTTGACGTCGCAGAACCTGTCGAAAACGTTTGACATTCCGCTGCACCTGGAGCGGCGTGGGGATCGATTCACGGCCGTAGCAGGCAACGAGTAGCCGAAAGATCACTGATTGCGGTTAAGCTCGGCGCATGGCGTCCGAGTCGTCCTACCTGCGCGCGAAACTGGTGGTCACCGCGCTCGCCGTGTGCTTGGTGGTCTCGATCCTCGTGTCAGTGCAACGCGAAGACCGGCCGATTCCCGTGAGCGCCGATGCCACGCAGGTGGCCGCGACCGTCAACGCGCAGTGGCGCAGCATGGCGGAGCATCATGTCTCCGCGAAGCTGATGGAGCTGCAAGCGCACGAGGTGGCCGACCGCATCGCGCAGACCCCGAGCCTGGCCGTCGCCGCCGCGGACGCGATGCCGCGCGAAGATTCCTCGCACGGGGCGGAGTCGGCCTTGGCGGAGCTGATCGCCGAACCTCACACGAGCCAGACGATTCGTCGCGTTTTCGACGGTCTTGACGTGAACGTCGCGATGTGGATCGCGGCGGCATTCCCCAGCGCGGTCGGGAACCTGACTGGCGTGGGCTATCGGGAGCGCATCGCCGCCAACCGTATTCGCGTGGCTGCCGAAGCCGAAAAGTCACGGTCGATGCCTTCCCCGCAGCGTCCGTGGACCGAGACGGTGCGGAAGCCGCGCCCGGATCTTGCGAAAATGCTGGCAGACGATACCCAGCTGATCTATTTCGATCCTGACGAAAACAGCGGGAAGGGTGCATGGGTTGAGCTGCGCGGCAGCCTCGCCCGTGCGCAGCATGTCGGTGTGCTGGTTCCTGGGGGCAGTGCATTCCTGGTGGGGGAGAACTTCACTCGGTATTCGGCCCGTGCCGGCAGTTTCGTGTCGGAAGCCCGCGGCGACCTCGCGATGTTGGTATGGGCGGCCGCCCCGTTCCCGTCCGGATGGGTTCAGGAGATGAGTCCGTCATGGTCGCAACATGCCGCGGCCGAGCTCACCGATTTCATGGGCGACCTTCAGTATCGCGTTTCCCGGGGCACCGATGTCACTCTCGCTGGTCATTCGTATGGTGGCGCAATCGTCGGGCTGGCCGAAAAGTACGGTGCGCCGGCCGACTCAGTACTGCATATCGCCTCGGCGGGGGCCGGCTATGGCGTGGATTCCGTCGAGGACTACCCCCGACCGTGCCGCACGCGTTACGCGATGATGGCTCCCGGCGACCCGATCAGCTATGTGCAGGACATACCTCATTTCACCGGCGTCGGGCATGGGGTTGCCCCCATGGACCTGGAGGGCACGCAGCGGTTGACCACCGGTTATCTTCCTGATTCACCGCTCGCCCGCGACGACGTGAACCGCACGTTGGGAAGCCAAGGGATTGAGGGCAAACGCATCGAGGGTTTCCACGCCCATAGCGAGGTCTTCATCAAGAAGTCCGATGCTTGGCGCAACATCCTCGCAGTGCTGACGGGGCAGGCGCCGCAACTTCACGATGGCCATCCGCCGGTTTCGCAGGCGTGCAGGTGACCCACCTCGTCGAGTGACCCGGCCCCGTCCCTGTGTCGGGATGTTGGCGGTGGATCGTGGTGCGGGCTGCGTGTAGCCTGCCGATGTGGCAGATTTTGTGACTCTCAACGTAACCGACGGTATCGGCGTTATCCGGCTCGCGCGTCCCCCCATGAACGCGCTGAGTACTCAGGTGCAGGAGGAGTTGCGGTCCGCAGCGATAGCGGCCGACAACGATGCTGATGTGCACGCAGTGATCGTCTACGGCGGGGAAAAAGTCTTCGCCGCTGGCGCAGACATCAAGGAAATGGCCGACATGGACTTCAACACCATGTCTCGCCGGGCTCCTGATTTGTCCTCGGCGTTCGATGCAGTGGCGTCGATCGGCAAGCCCGTCATCGCCGCGATCACGGGTGTCGCGTTGGGCGGTGGCTGCGAGCTCGCGTTGTCCTGTGACATCCGGATCTGTGCCGATGATGCGAAACTGGGCCAGCCGGAAATCAAGCTCGGTCTGATCCCCGGCGCTGGTGGTACGCAGCGTTTGCCCCGGCTGATCGGACCGGCGCGCGCTAAGGAATTGATCTTCACGGGCCGTACGGTGGACGCCGAAGAAGCTCAGCGCATTGGCCTGGTCGACGACGTGGTTCCGGCTGCGGAAGTTTTCGATGCCGCGCAGCAGCTCGCGCAGGTATTCACGGGCGGACCGGCCCGCGCGTTGCGTGCGGCCAAGCAAGCCGTCGACACCGGTCTCGAACTGGAGCTGTCGTCCGGTCTGGCGTGGGAGTCGCAGTTGTTCGCGGGCCTTTTCGCGACGCACGATGCCCACGAAGGCATGAACGCGTTCCGTGACAAACGCGCCCCGGAGTTCCGTGGAGAATGACCACATTCGATGAAGTCGAGGAGGCTCGGCGGGACCCCAAGCACGCGAACATCGTGTACCACGATTGGGAAGCGGAAACCTACAACGACAAGTGGTCGATCTCGTTCGATCAGCGCTGCATCGATTATGCGTTGGGGCGTTTCGAGCTGGCCGTCGGCGGCGAAGCCGGTCATTACGGTACGGCGCTTGAGTTGGGCAGTGGGCCGGGTTTCTTCTTGCTGAACCTGATGCAAGCGGGTGTCGCGTCGGAGGGGATCGTCACCGATATTTCGCCCAAAATGGTGGAGGTCGCGACGCGTAACGGCCATCAGCTGGGCCTCGATGTCGAGGGACGGGTGGCGGATGCCGAAACAATTCCGTGCGACGACAATTCGGTTGATCTTGTCGTCGGGCATGCGGTTTTGCATCACATTCCGGACGTGACGAAAGCCTTGTCCGAGGTGCTTCGGGTGCTGCGGCCCGGCGGCCGTTTCGTTTTCGCGGGCGAGCCCACCACGGTCGGTGATTTCTATGCACGCCGGCTCGGCGCCTTGACCTGGTGGTTGACGACCAATGTCACGCGGCTGCCCGGGTTGCGCGACTGGCGCCGGCCCCAGGTTGAGCTGGACGAGTCGTCAGCCGCCGCGGCCCTGGAAGCGGTGGTGGATCTGCATACTTTCGTACCGTCCGAACTGGCGCGGTTGGCGCAGCGCATAGGCGCCATAGAAGTATCGGCCCCGTCCGAGGAGTTGACTGCCGCCTTCTTGGGTTGGCCGGTGCGCACTTTCGAGGCCGCCGTGGCCCCGGAGAAACTTGGGATGCGCTGGGCCACTTTCGCCGGAGGGGCATGGAAGATGCTGTCGAAGGTCGATACCCAGCTCTATAAGGTGTTGCCGCGCGACATTTTCTACAACACCTTGCTGACCGGCCGAAAATGTGGCGACTGAAACCGTCTGAATGGCCGCCGTACCTGCGCTACCTCTGGTTGCGTCTGCGGCGGCCGAAGGTGCATTGCGACGGCATCGCCTACCTGGGGGCGCGGGTCGACGTGGTCGCAAAGCGCGGTCATGGTCGCTTGAGGTTCGGTTCCGGATGCCGCATTGGGCACGACAGCGCAATCCGGGCTCACGAGGGTGATGTCCGTATCGGTGACCACGCGGTCCTCGGGGCACGGGTGACTGTGAACGCGTATCTCGACGTGGTGATCGGGGAGTCGACCCTCATCGCCGACGACGTGTACATTATCGATTTTGATCATCGTATCGACGACCTCGATGTGCCCATAAAGGATCAGGGCATCGTCAAAGCCCCTGTACGTATAGGCAGGGACTGCTGGCTCGGCACGAAGGTGGTGGTGACCCCGGGGGTGCGGATCGGCGATGGTGCGGTGGTCGCTGCTGCCGCGGTCGTGACGAAGGACGTGGAGCCGTATGCCATCGTGGCGGGCGTCCCCGCGACGGTCATCGGTCATCGCGGTCGCGCCAGGGCCGAGGCAGCCTGACGTCGATCGAGTCCGGTCAAGCGGGGTCGGCCGTGAGTCGGTAGCCGGCTCCGCGGACCGTGCGCAGACTGTTCCGTCCGAATGGGATGTCCACTTTGCGGCGCAGATATCCGATATAAACCTCGACGAGGTTAACGTGCGTATCGGCGGCAGCCGACCAGACGTGGTCAAGCAGCTTGATTTTCGTGACGACCTGTTCGGCGTTGCGCATGAGGTATTCCAGCAGCGAAAATTCACGCAGCGACAGGGAGATGTCGGTGCCACCGCGTTGCACCGTGTGTTGTGCCGGATCCAGTTCGAGATCTCCCACGGTCAAGATCGACGGGCGGGCGGGGGCTCCGCGCCGCAGCAATGCGCGCAGTCGCGCCAACAGGACAACGTAGGAGAACGGTTTCGTGAGGTAGTCGTCGGCGCCCAGATCGAGCGCATCGGACTGATCGTATTCTCCGTCCTTCGCCGATAGGACGATCATGGGCACCCAGTTACGTTCGCTGCGGAGCGTCCGGATGATTTCGTAACCCGACATTCCCGGCAACATGATATCCACAATGACCACATCGAATGAGCCGTGTCGAGCCGCTTCGAGGCCCGAAGGACCATCGTTGGCAACGTCAACCGCGAACCCGTCGGCGCGCAACCCCGACTGCAGGGCCTGCGCCATGCGGGTCTCGTCTTCGATAATGAGCAGTCGCATCTATGACCTGTCAGCCCGTATTCGAAACGTGGAACATTATCGAGATTAACGGACAGGCCGATGACCACCGACATCACATGCATGTGCCGGTGGCGGCCGGCCCTGTCGCGGATTCACGGTTACTGTTTCGAGCTGCTCGATCCGGACGCCGTCGGTCCGCTCACGGTTGAGGCGGCGGGTTCGTCGCCGGTCTTCTTCTCGCGTTTGAAGATCCAATCGAGCTTCGGTTCCACGATGGGGCCGGTGATGACCCGCACCGGTTTGCTGGACAGTACGAAGGCCGCGGCTATCGCGGTCAACGTGACGACGATGGCCCCGGGGCCGGTGTGCACGAATGGAACGAGATCGTACAGCCCGACACCGTCGATCAGCGTGATGATGAGCACGCCGTGTAGCAGGTACGGATACATCGTGTGGTCGCCCAGATGTGTGAACGGCAATTGTTTTTGCGGGACCCACGACAGGTAGGTGGCAATCAGGATTGCGGCGCTCGCCATCAATGCGATCTTCAGCGGCAGCGCCGAGATCGGATCGAGGTCCATCTGTTCGGCGCCTTCGTTGAAGTAGATCCAGTTGCGGTCCAACTCGCCGGCATACATGAAGGACATCACCAGGATGCCCAGGCTCAGCAAAGTGCCCACGACCCTCACGATCGGCCGTTGCAGCATCGAGAAGTGTTCCCGGCGCATGAACATGCCCGCGACGAAGAACGGCAAGAACTGAAGGATCCTGCCGAGGTCGAGCGTGCCTGGCAGTTCGAGGAAGATCGCGCCGATGGAGATCAAGGTGGCGATGAGGACCGGGAAACGCAGGATGTGCCAAAACGGGGCGGTCAGTCGCCACACGAACAAGGCCGCGAGGAACCAGGTGATGTAGAACGGCGTCAGCAGGTTCGCCTGGAATTTGTCGTCGGTCCAGATCTTCAGCAATCCGAGAATGAGCGAGAAGATGACGTAGGGGACCATCACGCCGGTGATGAGGCGTTTGAGCTGGTGGGGTTTACCGCTGAAAGTCTTCGAGAAGTAGCCCGAAATGAAGATGAACGCGGGCATGTGGAAGTTGTACAGGGTCATGTAGAACGCGTAGACGCTGTTACTTCCGTCAAGCAGGTCCGACCACGAGTGCCCGCAGATGACCAAAGCAATGAGGCCGAACTTCGCATTGGAGAAATACGGATCCCGTTGCTTTTTCGCCGGTGCGGTTGGGGTGGTGCTGGGCATCGTGTTGTCCATTCCCTGGTTCCGGACTGCAGTAGGCGCGGACATTGTGTGGGTTAAGGCTCCTCGCGTGTGGTCACGGCCCACCTGGAGTGGGCGGATGTGACGACGTGGCGTCGTACGTATTGCCGTGGGGATCGGCATATTCATACCGCAGTGCCGTGTCATCGCCATTGGGGATACGCGACAAAACGCCCATAGCACCTCGATAGATATCGGGACAATAACAGTGGAATCTGAGAGTCTACTGAACGGTTGTCGACAATGACATAAATCACAATGGCGCGATAGCGTAAAAACTGCGGGGTGCTTCGCATTCGCTCCCAGTGATCGTGGTCGAATGGCTTTCGTGGAACTAGTGCATTCGGGGAAAGTTCGCGATGTTTACACCGACGGTGGCGACATCATTTTGGTGGCATCGGACCGCGTCTCCGTATACGACGTGGTCCTTCCCACGCCCATCCCAGATAAGGGCCGCCTGCTGACCGCCTTGAGCATGTGGTGGTTCACGCAGCTGAGCGACGTCATCGACAATCACGTCATCTCCGCCACCGATGTGCCTCCCGAATTCGCGGGCCGCGCCGTGCGCTGCCGGGCCCTCGACATGATCCCGGTCGAATGCGTCGCCCGGGGCTACTTGACTGGCTCCGGCCTGCGGGACTACCAGGCCACCGGACAAGTGAGTGGGATCGTGCTGCCGCCTGGCCTCACCGACGGCGCGAAGCTGCCCGAACCGATCTTCACTCCGTCGACGAAAGCGCCTGTCGGGGAACACGACGAACCCATCGATTTCGCCCGCGTCGAGGCGCAGGTCGGTTCGGCTACTGCCGCTGCGCTACGGGACGTGACCATCGAGATCTATCGCCGCAGTCGCGACATCGCGGCAGAACGCGGCATCATCGTGGCCGATACGAAACTCGAGTTCGGGAGGGACGCCGATGGCGGTCTCGTGCTCGCCGACGAGCTGTTGACCAGCGACTCCTCGCGGTTTTGGCCCGCGGAATCGTGGCAGCCAGGTGCCCCCCAGCAGTCCTTCGATAAGCAGTTCCTGCGCGACTGGGCCACCAGCAGCGGCTGGGACGGCACCGAACCGGCACCGCAGGTGCCCGCGGACGTCGTTGCCGCGACACGTCAGCGCTACGTCGACGCCTACGAACGGTTGACGGGACAGACGTGGTCGTAATGCCACGGCGCCAGTAGAGAATGAGGACGAGTCAGCCGATACGCCGGATTCTGTGCCGCGGGCGCGTTACCGCGTTGCCCGCGGCGGTGGCCATCCATCTAGGCGCGTCGTCGCCGACGCGCTCGAGCGGTCTACCCGCGAACTCGGGCGAGCAGCCCTCCAACGTCCGCATCGAACCAGCGGTTCAGCTTGACCTTGCTCCGGGTGGGGTTTACCAAGCCGTTTCCGTCACCGGAGACGCTGGTGGTCTCTTACACCACCGTTTCACCCTTACCCACAATGTGGGCGGTCTGTTTTCTGTGGCACTTTCCCGCGGGTCACCCCGGGTTGCTGTTAACAACCACCCTGCTGTGTGGAGTCCGGACGTTCCTCGACACTGTCGCGTCGCGGCCACCTGGCTGACTCGTCCACGGCGACAATCGTAACCTCAACGGACGTGGACGCGATGCAGGTGGGTTTGTTGTGCGCTGCCGGGCTTTTCGGTGGCGCGGTGAACGCGTTGGCCGGTGGCGGTTCGTTGTTGACGTTTCCCGCGCTAATGGCGGCGGGCTTGCCGCCCTTGTCGGCGAACGTCTCCAACTCGATAGCGGTGTGCCCGGGATACGTCGCGGCCGTGTTCGGTAGCCGATCGGATCTGGCGCGTCAGCGACGTTTTGCGGTCGGTCTGATCCCCACGGGGGTGGTCGGCACCATCGTCGGGGCTGCGTTGTTGCTGGCCAGTCCAGCCAGTGCCTTTGAAACCGTCGTGCCTGTGCTGGTGATCGCCGCGGCGTTGACTCTTGCGTTCCAGGGCCCGATTCGCAGCCTGATCGGGCATCCGGCGTCGATGTCGCGCCGCCGCAGCATGGTCACCACGCACACGATCGTGGGAATCGGTGGCGTATACGGCGGATATTTTGGGGCCGCGCTCGGCGTCATGTTGGTCGCCGGACTCGCCCTCGTGCGTCACACGACGCTGGCACGAGTCACCGCGGTCAAGAACCTGATCTCGGCATCGTGCGGGCTCACCAGCGTCGTCGTGTACAGCCTGTTCGGTCCCGTCAATTGGCTAGCGGTGGCAATAGTCGCCGTAGGCACGGTGGTAGGAGGTTTCGTGGGCGCGAAGGCGGCGGCGGTCATGCCGCAGCGGATTCTCCGTGGATTCATCGTCGCTTTCGGCGTCGCAGTGGGGATTTACCTGGCCTTTACTACGTACTGGTGACCCTACGAATAAGCCAGAATTCGAGGCCACATTGTCATCATTTATTTCCTATTACGTTAGTGACCGGGGGTCTAATTCTTTGGTAATCTCCGTTTCGCTTGGGCACGGTAGTTAGTTTCAGTTGCGCTGCTCCCACGCACCCCCATGAGTCTGCAACTGCCGCGAATCGTCTGCGGCGC